>DATKOS010000199.1:0-15380 GCA_035524535.1 Bryobacteraceae bacterium | reverse complement strand
AAGTCTACGGGACGAATACCGGGATTGAGCGGATCTCGCTGGGGGAGCTGCAACCAGGGGACGAACTGGAGGTGCGCTTCCGGCTGGCCTGCTGGCTGACGCCGCAGCAATATACGCTGACGGTGGCGACGCAGGACGCGGACGGATCTAGCCACGACTGGCTGGACGACGCCGTGGCGTTCGACGTTGTGGATGCGCGGGCCGCCGCCGGCGTGGCCAACCTGCGGGCGGAGGTGGAATGGCGCGTTTCACGGTGAAAGTGCGGCCGCGCGCCAGCCGCAGCGCCATTACGGGCCGCCTGGGCGAGGCCTGGAAACTGGACCTCGCGGCGCCACCGGTGGACGGCAAGGCAAACGAGGAATGCATTCGTTTTTGGGCGGAATTCGCGGGCGTGGCGCGGTCCCGCGTGCGCATTGTAAGCGGGGGCACGGGACGTCTTAAAGTGGTGGAAATCCAGGGGATTTCGGACGAAAAGCTGGCGGCGGATTTGAGCGCAATTGCGATATAATCGGCGCTGTGAAATCCCTTTTCCTGATTCTTGCTCTCGGAGCAACGGCGTTTGCCCAAACCCCCTCCGGGGCCGCGCACCCCTCGGCTTCGAAGGCCCCGGCGCCCCACAAAGCCTCCACCGCCGCGCCCGCCGCCGTCAGCTTGCTGCGCCCCTCCACCTTGAGAGCGATAGCGCCCGCCACCTTCAACGCAAAGTTCGCCACGACGAAAGGCGACTTTGTTGTGCATGTCACTCGTTCGTGGGCGCCCAAAGGCGCGGACCGGTTTTACAACCTGGTGAAGAACGGCTTCTTCACCGATTGCGCCTTCTTCCGCTACGTACCGAATTTCATCGTCCAATTCGGCGTCTCTCCTGATCCCAGGATCGCGCGGGCGTGGCAGACGGCCAACCTCACTGACGACCCGCTGGTGCACTCGAACACCGCTGGAACCGTGGTCTTCGCAAATGCCGGGGCCAACACGAGGACCACCCAGTTGTTTATCAACCTCGTCGACAACACCAGACAGTTGGACCCTCCCCAACAGGTCGGCTTCAGCCCCTTCGGCCAGGTGACGTCCGGAATGGACGTGGTGCAGAACCTCTATAGCGGTTACGGCGAGAGGCCGGACCAAACCCTGATGACGAATCAGGGTAAGGCCTATCTCGAGAAGAATTTCCCGAAGCTGGATACGATCAAGTCCGCTACCATCGTTCCGTAAAGCGTCATCGCGCCAGGTCTGTCGTCCATGAGGCTTCGGCTATATCTTCTGCTCGCTGCCGCTGGGCTGGCGCACTCCCAGCAGACCATGATTACCGTGCTGGCCACGACGGACCTGCACGGGAATCTGTTTCCGATCGACTACGTGACAGATCAGCCCGCGGCGCGCGGCCTGGCCAAGATAGCTACGCTCATCCGCGCCGCGGAAGCGGAGAATCCCAACCACCTGCTCGTCGATTGCGGCGACACGATTCAGGGGACGCCGCTCGAATACGCCTACCAGGACCTGGTCCGCACGGGCGCTGGACCGCTCGGGCTGAGGCCGGCCGCGCCGCTCCCGCACGACCCCATGATGCTGGCCATGAATGCGCTCGGCTACGACGCGATGACGGTGGGCAATCATGAGTTCAACTTCGGGCTGAAGAACTTGAATCGCGCCCGGGCGGAGGCCCATTTCCCCTGGCTTTCCGCGAATACGGTGGTGGCTCCGGGCGGCGCCGAGCGGCCCTTTTTCAGTTACATCCTCAAGACCGTCGGAGGCGTGAAGGTTGCCATTATCGGCGTCACCACGCCGGTGATTCCGGGCTGGGAGAAACCGGAGAATATCGGTTCTTACCGCTTTCTCCAGGACCCGGAAGCGCTCAAGAAGAATCTCGCCATTCTTCGCGCGCAAGATCATCCCGATCTTGTCGTGGTGGCGGCGCACACCGGCCTTGGCCACAATTTCGAAACGGGCCAGCCGGAACGGCCGGAGGAAGATCAGGTTTACGCTATGGCCGAGGCGGCGCCGGATGTGGATGCGATCGTTTTCGGGCACTCGCACAACCAGCTGGAAGGCAGGCTGATCGGGAACGTGCTGGTGACGCAGCCAAAAAATTGGGGGATTTCGCTGGCGCGGCTGGATTTCACAATGGAGCGCCGGGCGGGTGGGGGATGGGCGGTAGTGAAGAAGACCAGCCGGCTGATTCCGGTGACAGCGTCGACCCCGGCCGCCGCGGACATCCTGGCTATCGGCAGGCCCTACCAGGAATTTACGGAGCGCTACCTGGATACGCCCGTCGCCAGATCCGCGGCGCCGTTGAGCGCGGCGCTGGGCCGGGTGGAAGATACGGCGATCGTGGATGCGGTACAGCAGGTGCAGCTTGCGTACTCGCATGCCGACGTTTCTTTCGCGTCTGCATTCAACACGAGTGTGCGAGTGCCTCAAGGAGAGGCGACCGTGAGGCAGATCGCCGCGCTGTATCCATACGACAACGAACTCTACGCCATCGAAGGCGACGGCAAGATGGTGAAGGAGGCGCTGGAGAACTCGGCCCGGTATTACCTCTCCTGCCAGGGCGCGCGCTGTTCGCAACTGCCGCTGACGGACAGGAGCATTTCGGGATACAACTACGACATGGCGCAGGGCGTGGAATACGAAATCGATTTGACGCAGCCGGTGGGCAGCCGCATCCGCAACTTGCGCTGGCACGGAGCGCCGCTGGCGCCGGACCAGAAGCTGCGCATCGCGGTGAACAACTACCGCGCTGCGGGAAGCGCGGGGTACTCCATGTTCCAGAACGCCAAGATCTTGTGGCGCGGTCCGGAAGAAATCCGCGATATGATTGTGCGCTACTACACGGAGAAAGGGAGCCTGCCGCAAAAGCCCGACAACAACTGGCGGCTCATCCCGGATGAGGCGCGCGTCACGCTTGAGCGCGATGCGCTAAACGCGCGACCTCAGTTGCAGTAGGAGCTCCGCCGAAGCCGCGCGTCAGCCGATCAACTGCGCCAGGCGAGACCCCTTGCGCACAATGGTCTGGTTCCGCTCCGGACCGGTGGAGATGCAGCCCACCTCCACGCCCATGCGTTGTTCCAGATAGGCTAGGTAGTCCTTGGCCTTGGCGGGCAGTTCGTCATAGGAATCGATGCCGTATGTGGAAGTGAGCCAGCCCGGAACACGCTCGTAGACGGGCTCGACGGTTTCGATTTCCGCCACGGTGGAGGGCATTTCGGTAATCTCCTTGCCGTTGCGGCGATAGGCCACGCAAACGGGTATCTCGTCAAAGCCGTCCAGCACGTCCAGCTTGGTGACCACCATGGAATCGAATCCGTTGATCTCGGCGGTGTAGCGCAGCAGGGGCACGTCAAACCAGCCGCAGCGGCGTGGGCGTCCGGTCACGGCGCCGAATTCGTTGCCGCGTTTGCGGATCAGATCGCCCACGCTGTCGAGCGCCTCGGTGGGAAACGGCCCCCCGCCCACGCGGGTGATATAGGCCTTCGAAACGCCGATCACGCCGTTGATGCGGGTGGGCGGCACTCCGGTTCCGGTGCAGGCGCCGCCGGCGCTGGCGCTAGACGAAGTGACGAAGGGATAGGTGCCGTGGTCGATGTCCAGCATGGTGCCCTGCGCGCCTTCGAAAAGCACGGACTTGCCGTCGCGGATAGCGCCGTTCAGAAGCGACGCCGTGTCGCAGACCATGGGACGGATGCGCTCGGCGAAGCACTCGTATTCGTCGCGAATGCGGGCGAGGTCCAACTCCGTGTAAATGCCGAGAGCCTTGGCGATGACCACTTTCTCTTCCATCACCGAGTCGTACTGGGCGCGGAAGGCCTCCTTGTTCAGGAGGTCGGCGACGCGAATGCCGCGGCGGGCGGTCTTGTCTTCATAGCAGGGGCCGATGCCACGGGAGGTAGTGCCGATGGAGATGCGGCCGGGGCGCTCCTCCGACATCTTTTCCATCATCCGGTGGGCCGGGAAGAGCACGTGCGCGCGGCTGCCGATGAACAGGCGTCCGGCGACGGGGCAGCCGGCGTCTTCCAGCGTATCGATTTCGGTGAGGAGCGCGCCGGGGTCGATGACCAGGCCATTGCCGATCACCGCCATTTTGCCCTCGCGCAGGATGCCGCTCGGAATGAGCTTGAGGACGAACTTCTTCTCGCCAATAAAGACCGTGTGTCCGGCGTTATGGCCGCCCTGATATCGCGCCACGATATCGAATCGTTCGGAGAGCAGGTCTACCACTTTGCCTTTGCCTTCGTCTCCCCATTGAGAACCCAGAATAATGACGTTTCGCATTTTGTCCAAACGCGTCTATTTTAACGTAGTGAGCGGGCTGGCTCAGCGGGAGGACCGCGTGGAGGACGGCTGAGGCGCCGCGGAGGACCGTCGAGGCAGAAGGATGGTGCGGGATGGTGCGCCACGCAGGCCGGATGAATTGGATCATAATCAGCGCCTATTGCGCTATAACCAATATCTATCGCGCTATAATCGATTACTATGACGCCGAACGAAAAAATCTGGCACAACGGACGCTTCATTCCTTGGGCGGAAGCCACGATTCACGTCCTTTCTCACGTGGTGAATTATGGCACTTCCGTATTCGAGGGAGTCCGCTGCTACTCGACGCCGTCCGGGCCGGCATTTTTCCGTCTGGACGCGCATATCCGGCGCATGCTAAATTCCGCAAAGATCTACCGGATGCCGGATGTGGGCTTCAGCTTGGAAGGCCTCATGGAAGCCAGCAAGGAACTAGTGCGGGTGAACCGCATGGAGACCTGCTACCTGCGTCCGATTGTGCTGCGCGGGTATGGCGAAATCGGGGTGAACGGACTCAAGAACCCGATTGACGTCTACCTGGCCTGCTGGGAGTGGGGCAAGTACCTGGGTGAGGAAGCCCTGGCGGAAGGCGTGGATGTGTGCGTTTCCAGTTGGACGCGCCTGGCGCCGAACACTCTCCCGGCTCTGGCCAAGGCCGGCGCCAACTACATGAACTCGCAGCTCATCAAGATGGAAGCGCTGACGAACGGCTACAGCGAAGGCATTGCTCTGGATACGGCCGGCTTTGTGAGCGAGGGCTCGGGTGAGAACATCTTCGTGGTGCGTGACGGCAAGATTCTGACGCCGCCGCTGGGGGCTTCCGTGCTTCCGGGCATTACTCGCGACAGCGTAATGACGCTCGCGGCCGAACTCGGCATACCGGTGGTGGAAACCCTGGTGCCTCGCGAATTGCTCTACATCGCCGATGAGGTGTTTTTCTCCGGCACGGCGGCGGAAATCACGCCGGTGCGCTCGGTGGACCGCATCACCGTGGGCAAGGGGCGGCGCGGCCCGGTGGCCGAGTTGCTGCAGAAGGAGTTCTTCGCCATCGTGCATGGGACCAAGCCGGACCGGTTCGGCTGGCTGGCGCCGGTGTACGCGGGCGCGGAAGCATCCGTAAAGTAGCGGCGGCGGCGCGCAGGAGCCATCCTAACGGCCCGCCTCACGCCTTGTGTTACGCTCAGGGTAGAGAGTTTCACTATGTTAGAAGATTTGCTCCAACCGTCACACCTGCTTGTGATTCTTGCCGTCGCGCTGATTTTCTTCGGCCCGAGGAAGCTGCCGGAACTGGGCGCCGGAATCGGCGAAGGCATCCGCAACTTCAAGAATTCGTTCAAGGAAGTCACCTCCGACGTACCCGCCCGCCACGAAGACTAGCTTGGCGCGGATGTGTGAATTCGCCCTCTTTCACTAGCTCCAAAGGCCTGTAACCGACACTGCGCGTTAGCCGTAAACTCAAGTAGGGATATCTGTTTACTGGAGGGGGCTGACTGTGGATTGGGTTCGTTCCCATGTTTTCCGGTTTTGGGAAAACCGGACGGCGCGCAACTGGGGTTTGAGCATCGGCTTTCTGCTGGTGGTGCCGGTGGGCGCGCGTTTCGCCTCAATCGCCTGGAAGTACGGCAACCTGTTCGACCAGATTGCGGTGGTGGTAGCCGGCGGCGTGATTGGCGTGATGAGCGTGGTGGTGCTGCTCCGGGTCTGGCTGGTGCCGCCGGTTCGGACGCTGCCGGATGGAGCAGGCGCCGGCCATCATCTGGAGCCCCACCATCTGGCCGGGCCGGACTTTCTGGCGGCGGGAGAACTGGCTCGCCTCCGCAGCGCCCGCAACAGCACGCTCGGCAAGGAAGCGGCCGCTTTGGGACCCGTGAAGCGCGCTCCGTTCTAAGAAGGTGCGCGGAGTCGTCCGCCCGCCCCACAGGCGCAGGACGTCACAGGATAGGCAGTACAGGTGGTCTGCCTGGGAGCGGCTTGCGCCCGCGAGCCGCGGCTAGAACTTGGTGGAGTCTTCGAACTCGCGGTAGCGCGCTTCGATCTCGTCGCGCGTGAGCGTGCGAAAGCGGTCCACGCCGAAGCGTTCGCAGCAGAAGCTGCCCATGATGGAACCGTAGATCACCGCGCGGCGAAGCTCGGCGAAATCGAGATCGGAGCTTTGCAGGCCCACGCCGCGGCCCGCCAGATAGCCCATGAATCCGCCCGCGAAGCTATCGCCCGCGCCGGTGGGGTCAAAGACCTCTTCCAGCAAGTAACCCGGGGCGATGAAATGGCAGCCGTCGTGGAAGAGCACCGCGCCATATTCTCCGCGCTTGATGATGAGCGTGCGCGGACCCATGGACTGGATTTTGGCGGCGGCGCGGCGGAGGTTGCGCTCGCCGGAGAGCAAGTGCGCTTCGCTGTCATTGATGAGCAGAAAATCCCAGCCCTTGAGCGTTTCGAGCAATTCGGCGCGGAAATCGTTGATCCAGTAATTCATGGTGTCGCCGCCGGCCAGGCGCACGGAACTCATTTGGGTGCGCACGGTGGCTTGCAGCGCCGGCTGGATGTTGCCGAGGAAGAGGTGCGGTTCGGCGCGGTAGGATTCCGGCAGTTTCGGCTTGAAGGAGGCGAAAACGTTGAGGTCCGTGCGGAGGGTGGTGCGGTCATTCATGTCCGCCGAGTAAACGCCCTGCCAGAAGAAGGTTTTGCCGCCGGGCACGCGCTCCAGTCCCGTGAGATCGATGCCGCGGGAGGCCAACAGGGCGGAGTCCTCCGAGGCGAAATCGTCGCCGACCACGGCGACCAACTTCACGGGAGAGAAATAGCTGGCGGATAGGGAGATGAAGGTGGCGGCGCCGCCCAACATGCGCTCCACGCGTCCGTGCGGCGTCTCCACGCCGTCATAAGCGACAGATCCCACCACGACAAGGGCCATAACTTAGAAATTGTAGCAACCGCGGGTTATTGCTTGTCCGGAAAGATCGCGCCGACGAGGTCTTCCTCGTTCCGGCGGCGGGACGTGAGCCAGAAGCCCAGGGCGCAGAGCGCGGCGGAGACGGCCCAGAGAACAATGGCGGTCGCATCGATGCCGTGACGGAGTACCACCGCGACCATGCAGGCGGCTGTGCGGATCACCCAGCCGTAGATCCGGGTGGGCTTCTGCCAGCCCTTGCGTACCGCGGCCAACGTGCGTCCCAGCATGAAGGCGCAGCCCACGCCGACGAGACCGACGACGCCGCGAAGGAATTCGAACGAAACGGGCATCATTCAAAAGATGGCGCAAAACGGCGGCGGAAAGCAACAGTTTGCGTGCTGCCTCTGGGTTTTCCCGCGGGGAAGCCGGGACTAGAGCGCCCCGGCTGCGGCAATTGCGCCAGTTGACCAACGGACCGCCCGCAGGTTTGGGCGCAATGCCCCAACCGGAGTGCCTTAGTGTAGGCTTTCTCCTCGTATTTTCCAGCACTTATGGTCCGTTTATCCGCTGGAACCGGGATTGCACACCCAATGGCATGGCATACCTGATTACTGACACCTGCACCAAGGATGAACTCTGTGTACAAGCCTGCCCGGTGGACTGCATTCATTCGAAGCAGGATGAAGCTGGTTTCGCGGAAGCTTTGCAGCTCTATGTGAGTCCGGACGAGTGCATCGACTGCGGCGCCTGCGTGCCCGTTTGCCCGACGAATTCCGTTTTCCCGGTGGACGAAGCCCCGGCCGAGTTCGCGCACTTCGCGGAAATCAACGCGGCGCATTACCGCAATTAGCGGGACAGGAAGGAGCCGTCCCACCAGACGCCGGCGAATGGCGCGCCAGGACTTGGCTGCCGCACGGACATTCGTGGCTCGGTTCGGCGGCTGGTTCCCGCAGCTCGTTCCTGCGATCCCGGGGGAGTGGCGCGGCGTAGCAGGCCACCGGTCTATTCGGGATTGAGCAGCTTGACGTCTCCGAGGTTCAAGGAGCGCACGCCCGCCTCGATCTTGGCACGGTCGCCCACCACCACCCATACCAGGTGCGACGGCTGTACGACTTCGGCCGCCGCCTTGTTAATGTCCGCCAGCGTGAGGGCACGCGCCTTGGCGGCGAAGGTCTGGTAATAGTCTTCCGGCAGATTGTACTCCGTCAGCCTCACCATCATGTCCAGAACCTGCGCGACGGTTTCGCGGGACCCGGGCAATTGCAGTGTTTCGCTGTTCTCTACCTTGGTTAGCTCCGCCTCGGTGGCCGGCTTTGGGCCGAGGATTCCGGTGAGCTCCTTCTGCAATTCCTCCAAAGACTCCTTCGTCTTGTCCGTCTGCACCGGAGCGTAGATCACGAACGGGCGCTGCCCTCGCGCTCCCATCAACAGGGTCTCCGCGCCGTAGGACCAGTGCTTGTCTTCACGGAGGTTCATGTTGATGCGCGCTCCGAAATCGCCGCCCAAAATGCTATTCATGGTGACGATAGCGACCTCCTCCGGGTTGTTGCGCGGGGGCGCGATGTTTCCCGCGAGAATCAAGGATTGCTCCGAACCGGGGCGATCCACCAGGTAAACCACGGTCTTCTCCGGCAAGCCGACGGTGGCGACGTTCTTCTTGGGCGTCTCGCCCGCGCGCCAGGCGGCAAACAACTTTTCCAGTTTGGGCTGAAGCTCGGCGAGGGTGGTATCGCCCGCCACCAGGAGCGTCGAGTGGTTGGGCAGGAACCAGGCGTCGTGGAACTTGACCATATCCTCGCGGGTGAGCTTGGAAACGCTGGCCGCGGTACCGGACCCGGTCCACGGCTCGGCATAAGCGTGCCCCTTGCCGTAGATCAACGCAGGCAGGATGCGCAGCGCCGCATTGAGGGGCTCGCTCTTTTCCCGGTCGATGGCGGCTAGTTGCTGCTTCTGTTCGCGCGCGAAATCCGTCTGGGGGAAGGTGGGGGTCAGCGTCACATCCGCGAAGACGGCCAGGGAGGCATCCAGATTGGTCTTCAAGGCGGAGAGATTCGCATTGATCACATCCACGCCTGCGGAGATATCGAGCTGGGCGCCAAGCTGCGCCAGTTGCTCGCTGATTTCGGGGGCGGTACGCGTCTTAGTGCCCTTATTCAGCATGGTGGCGACCAGGGTGGCGGTTCCGGGAGCGTCCACGGGATCGGCCGCGTAGCCGGAATCGACCAGCAAGGACATATTGACCACGGGAATCTCGTGGCGCTCGGCGAGCACGATTTTGAGGCCGTTGGACAGCTGTGTGCGTTGCAGCTTGGGAAGACGCAATTCGGGCGGCGGGCCGATGACGGGCGGCTTGGTGCGGTCCGCGGTTTCCGTGCCTGCGGCGGGGTCGCCGAATGGCAGAACCTCCAGGACGTACTGGCCGTCGGAGAGCCAGCGCTTGGCGGCGCCCTGCAATTCCGCGGCGGTAACCTGGCGCACGCGCGTCAGCTTGGTCTTATAGAGCGCGGCGTCGCCCAGGTAGACCTGGGCCATGGCCAGCACGTCGGACTTGCCGCCGAAGCCGCCAATGCGGTCCGCTTGGCGGACGAAGTTGGCCATATACTGCGTGCACTCGCGGTTCACCTCCTCCACGGTCGGGCCCGTGGCTAGGAACTTCGCCAGCTCCTCATCGATGGCCTTCTCCACCTTGGCAATGGGCACGCCGGGGCGCGCCGTGGCTTGAATAGTAAACTGGCCGCCGATTTCGCGGGGATCGACGTATGCCGCGACATCGGTGGCAAGTTGATCCGTGTAGACCAGGCGCTTGTAAAGGCGCGAGGTTTCCCCGGAGCCAAGCATGTCGCTGACCAGGTCCAGGTAATCCGCGTCGGCCGCGCCGTATTCGGGCATGTTCCAGACCTTCATGGTGCGAGCTTGCGGCACGCGGTCCTGCATGACGGCGCGGTGCGTGTCGGTCATCTTGGCCACCCAGGCGCGCTGATGCGCCACGGGCGGACCGGGCGGGATTTCCCCAAAGTACTTCAGGACTTTCTGGTGCGCTGTCTCGGCATCGACGTCTCCCGCGATCACGATCACCGCGTTGTTCGGACCGTAGTAGGTCTTGAACCATTGGTGGACATCGTCCAGCGAGGCGGCGTTGAGGTCCTCCATGGAGCCGATCACGTTCCAGGAGTAGGGGTGGCCGGCCGGGTGCGTGTCGCGGCTGATCTGCTCGTCCACCATCAGGCCGTAAGGCTGGTTCTCGTCCTGGCGCTTTTCGTTCTGGACCACGCCGCGCTGCAGATCGAGGGTCTTTTGATCGATAGCCTGGACCATGTAGCCCATGCGGTCCGACTCCATCCACAGCGTGTAATCCAGAGCGGACGTGGGGACGTTTTCAAAGAAGTTGGTGCGATCCTCGTTGGTGGTGCCGTTCAGGTCCGTGGCGCCGATGCGTTCCATGGCGTCGATATAGCGTCCCTGGAAGTGCTGGCTGCCTCCGAACATGAGGTGCTCGAAGAGGTGGGCGAAGCCGGTTTTCCCCGGATTCTCGTTCTTGGAACCCACGTGATACCAGATGTTGACCGCCACGATGGGCGCCTTGTGGTCCTCGTGGACGATGAGGGTGAGCCCGTTGGGCAGAACGAATCGCTTGAAGGGAATCTCGATTTCCTGGGCGAATAAGGGCGCGAGCGCGAACGCGGCCAGCAGAAAGGCGGCGGCGGGCGCGGCAAAAGAGCGGCGCATCGAACCTCCTCCTGAGGAATTTAGCACAGGAGGCGCGGCGGACTGGCGCGCGGGAGGCGTTAAGGCGCTGCGGGCGGGCTCAGTGGCAGAGACAGAGGCGTTCGTCCGAGGTTGGAAGCGTACCGGCCAGGAACCGGTGTACGGCGTCATCGATAGCGAAAGGGCCGGCGGCTACCACCGGCTCAATGCCGTGCGCGTGCAGCAGGTCAAACATGCTCTGGCTGATGCCGCCGCAGATTACGGTCTGGCAGCCATCCAGCAGTTCGAGGAAAGACATGTGATTGCCGCACGGCCCGGTTCCGCGGGTGCGGATGGAGTGCGAAACGATGGCGCCATCCTCGACGCCGAGCACCAGGAACGCGGCGCTCCGGGCGAGATGCTCGGACACGGAAATGCCGTCCACGGTGGCAATGCCGATTTGGGATTTCATGATCTGCTTATAGGTTAACAGAATGCGGGC
Organism: Bryobacteraceae bacterium; assembly: GCA_035524535.1. GTDB lineage: Bacteria > Acidobacteriota > Terriglobia > Bryobacterales > Bryobacteraceae > BOG-224. The sequence goes on along the minus strand of DATKOS010000199.1, from coordinate 4,017 downwards.
TCTACCCCAGGGCGCGGAAGATGGCTTGCGCGCCGGCGCTGCTCCATTCCGCCATCCAGCGGCCCACGCCGTAGAAGGAAACGAGAATGATCATGGCCATCATCCCGAAGCGGGCAATCTCCTGGTAGACCACGATAGGGACGCGAGCGGCCAGGAGGAGCTTGGAGCCATCGAGCGGCGGCACGGGAAGGAGGTTGAAGATAGCCAGGTAGAGGCTCAACTCCACGCCCGACGCCGCGAATTCGGCCAGAGCCGGCGCCAGGTGGATGGTGAGGCGCGCGATCAGCGCCAGCAGGACGGCCATGACAACGTTGCTGGCCGGTCCGGCCAGAGCCACCAGCGCCAGACCGTTGCGCCCTCCCTTGAGCTTGGAATTGTTGGTTAGCACCGGGCGCCCCCAGCCAAGGAAGCCCCCGGTGAGGAGCGAGGTGAGGAACGGAAGGATCGCCGTGCCCATCCAATCCACGTGCGCCAGGGGGTTTAGCGTCAGGCGGCCCTGCAGGCGCGGGGTATCGTCCCCTAGTTTGGTTGCCATCCAGGCGTGCGCGAATTCGTGCGGCGAGGTGAGGATCCAGAGCAGCAGGACGTTCAGGACGGCGGTTTCAAAATCCAGGTGCATGTCAGCCGCGCTTCAGCGCTCCCGCCCATACTACCAGCAAGGCAGCCAGCAGCACTAAGAAACCTAGGAAAGGAAATCCGATAGCGCCATTGTATGACGCGGCGGGCGGCAACGTCGGGCCGGTCCCGATTGTGCGAAAGAGCACCTTCCCTGAATCGCTTCCGGTTTCTGGCACGTCGATAATATAGACAATGCTGATCCGAAAAGCTGGGGACATTCCTTACTCAGAGGTCACCCCGAAATCGGTCTATCTGAACCGCCGCGCCTTCCTGGCGGGCGCGCCCGTGGCACTGCTGGGCGCCCGTTCGGCAAGCGCCGGCACGAAGCTTCCCAACCTGGCAAAGAGCCCGCTGAGTACGACGGGCGAGAAGATCACCCCGTACGATTCCGTCACCACCTACAACAACTTCTACGAGTTCGGCACGCAGAAGGAGCAGCCCGCGCAACTGGCGAAGAACTTCAAGACGGCGCCATGGAGCGTTTCGGTGGAAGGCGACGTGGCCAAGCCGCGCAAATTCAGCATGGATGAGATCATGCATCTCGCCCCGCTGGAGGAGCGCGTCTACCGGCATCGCTGCGTGGAGGCGTGGTCCATTGTGGTGCCATGGATCGGCTATTCGCTGAGCAAGATCATCGAGCAGGCCGGCGGCCCCACTCCCAAGGCCAAGTACGTGGCGTTTGAAAGCTACTACGATCCCAGGCAGATGCCGGAGGCGAAGTACGCCGGGATTCAGTTGCCCTATGTCGAGGGGCTGCGCCTGGACGAAGCCATGCACCCGCTCGCGCTCTTGTGCGTGGGCATGTACGGCGAGACGCTGCCCAACCAGGACGGCGCGCCCGTGCGCATGGTGCTTCCGTGGAAGTACGGCTTCAAGAGCATCAAGTCCATCGTGAAGATCCGCCTGGTGGAAAGCCAGCCGCCTGCCACGTGGAATATCTACGCTTCCAACGAGTACGGGTTCTATTCCAACGTAAACCCGCACGTGGATCATCCGCGCTGGAGCCAGGCCAAGGAGCGGCGGTTGGGCGAGCTCTTCAAGCGCGACACTCTGATGTTCAACGGCTACGGCGATCAGGTGGCCAAGCTGTACGCCGGCATGGACCTGAAAAAGTATTATTGAGCCATGGCCAAGAGCCGGAGCAAGATCCGCTTGGGCAAAGTGTTGCTGTGGGCCGCCTGCCTGTCGCCGCTCTTCCGCCTGGGATGGCGCGCGTACCAGAGCGAGCTGACCGCCAACCCGATCGAGTTCATCACTCACTTCACCGGCGATTGGACCATTCGGTTGATTGTGGCGACCCTGGCGGTCTCGCCGCTGCGGCGCCTGTTGAACCGGCCGAACTTGATCCGCTACCGCCGGCCCGTGGGGCTATTCGCCTTCTTCTACGGCTGCCTGCACTTCCTGACGTACGTGTGGCTGGACAAGTTCTTCGTGCTCTCCGACATGATCAAGGATGTAGCCAAGCGGCCGTTCATCACCGCCGGGTTCACCGCGTTCGTTTGCATGATTCCGCTGGCGGTGACTTCCACTTCGGGCTGGATACGGCGGCTGGGCGGCAAACGCTGGGCGAACCTGCACCGGTTGATTTACCTCACCGCCGTGGCCGGCGTGATCCACTACTACTGGCTGGTGAAGTCCGACCACAGGCTTCCGCTGATGTACGGAGGGCTGGTGGCCGTGGAGTTCGCTTATCGGCTGGTGGCTTCCGTGCGACGCAAGGTTGCCGCCCCGGCGCCGCGCAAGGTCCTCACGGAAGCGTAATCTCCACGGCTTCCGAACGCGGGCTTTCGTGGCCGCTCTTGCTCACTGCGGTGATCGCGTAGCGATAGGGCGCGCCGTGCGCGGCCGCGCGGTCCGAATACGCCGGCAGGGCGATATTCTCCGCGATGCGCTCAAACGCGCCGGTCCCCGCGGCGCGGTAGACGTTATAGCCGCCCAGCGTCGATTCGCTATTGGCGTTCCAGGTAAGTTCAACGGAGCTTGGTGCGGGGGATGCCGTAAGGCCCGTGGGAACGGCCGGAGGGAACACGTCCTGCGGCGTGACCGTGGCTGTGTCCGAGAATTCGCTCAGAGCTTCCCTGCCCCCGGCGAGCTTGACGACGGTCTGCACGCGGTAGGCGTAGAGTTTGCCGAACTCGGTGGCGGGGTCCGTCCACTCGGGCTGCTGCACGGTGGCCGCTTCGGCGAAATCCCCTTCCTCGCCGGCGCGGCGGAATACGCGGAAGCTATCGCCGTGAGCGCTCCAGACGACCTGAACGCCTTGGGGCGTATCCGTGGCGCGCACGTCTTGCGGAGTCTCCGGCGGCGCCACCACCGGCAGCGTCACGAAGTTCGACCAGGCCGAAGGCTTGCCATTTTGGCCAATGGTGCGCACGCCCACGACGGCGGTCTTGCCCGCCCAGTCCGCGGCGGGAATCTCAAACCGCACAATGTCTTTGTCGTACCGTGCGCCGGATACGGCTCGGGCGCTTGCCGCCCAGGAATCCGGGTTGAGGGGTGAGGCCGCGGTCCCGATGCGCAGGTCTATTCTGAGCGCTTTGCGGATGGGCATGCTCTCCGTGGTCATCAGGGGGAGAGTGAATTGCGCGAGGATAGAGCCGCCCCGCTGTTCCGCGCCAAGATCCTGCACAGCAGCCGGGATATTGGCGAGCGGCGGCATCGGGTTCCCCACATACCCGCAACCGGAGAAGACCACGGCGGCGAGACATACGGGAAGAATTCGGCGCATGAAGGAATAGTGTAACGTTCGGGAAGAGGGCGGGGCGCGCAAGGCGCGGGAGAGCGCCGGCCAGACGGCTGGCGACCGGCTGGGAAAGCTGCGGGGCAGGTCCCGGACCTGCCCCCGATTCACCTGCTCCGAGAAGCGCTTACGCCAGCGCCGGCTCTTTCGCGTAACGGCTGGCCATCTCCGCGAGCGAGAGGGGCGCGTAGTCGCCGGCGTGGCCAGCCTGGCCGAACTGGGTCATACGGAGGGCCACCACCTTCTTCATGGCGTCGCGGGCGGGCTTCATATAGTCGCGCGGATCGAACTTCTCCGGGGTCTCCATCAGCACCTTGCGGATGGCGCCGGTAATGGCCAGACGGTTGTCCGTATCCACGTTGATCTTGCGGACGCCGTTCTTGATGCCGAGTTGGATCTCTTCGACCGGCACGCCCCACGTGGGCTTCAGCTTGCCGCCGTACTGATTAATGATGTCCTGCAGGTCCTTGGGGACGCTGGAGGAGCCGTGCATTACCAGGTGCGTGTTCGGCAGCAGTTTGTGGATCTCGATCAGGCGATCCATCTTGAGCGTCTCGCCTGTGGGCTTCTTGGCGAACTTATACGCGCCGTGGCTGGTGCCGATGGCGATGGCCAGGGCGTCCAGCCCGGTGGCCTTCACGAATTCGGCGGCCTGCATG
>DATKOS010000198.1:0-3015 GCA_035524535.1 Bryobacteraceae bacterium | reverse complement strand
CCACCCGACGTGGTTTGCCGTCCCGGGGAACCGCGACGGCTGATGCGCCGGGCGTTCGCCGATTTGTTGCCGACGGCGATTCTTCGGCGGCGCTCCAAGGCGGCGTTCGGCGGCGTTTACCGGCAGGCGCTGCGGCCCATGGCGGCGGAAGCGTTGCGGGATCCGGCGGGACTGCGGTGCGTAGAGTTCGGCTTTGCGGAGGCGGTGAGCCTGTATGGAAGGCTGCAAGCCTTTTTGGACGGGGTGGAATGCAACGAGTACCAATTGCGGCAGATCCTGCTGCTGGAGTTCTGGCTGCGCAACCGGTGGGAGCGGGGCGTGAACGCTCCCCGAACAGGCGGCCGGACGAAGGCGTTCGCGACTGGGATATTTGCGATGCAAGCCAATTTCGGAACATAACCAGGGGTGATGACAGATGCAGACGAGCGATTATCGAATCAGGCGGTGCCGTCCGCACTACAAGGACCGGGCGCTGCTGGCGCAGGTTCTGGCGCTGCGCAGCATTGGCGCGCGGATTGAGGAAGCGGTGGAGAACCTGACGAAGCCGGTTGGGCGGGACGATTCCGAACCGCTTCGCACGCGCAGGCGCGACGAAAGGCGCCAGCGAGACCCCGACTAGGACTTGAGGGGGGCCACCAGACCCACGCGTGTTCCCTGCCCCGCAGAGGAATGGAACGTCAATGTGGCGCCGATCTGGCGGGCCCGCTCGCGCATGCCCAGCAAGCCGCGGTGCCCTTCCTTTGCTTCGGCGGTTTCCTGGTTGAAGCCCTTTCCGTCGTCCTGGATGCTCAGCGACACGGATCTGGCGGAATAGGTAAGTTCGGCGGCGACGCGCCTGCCGCCGGAATGATTGATCGCATTGACCATGGCCTCGCGGCCAACCAGGTAGAGCGCCGCCTGCACGTCATAAGGCAATTCGCGCACGTGGCCCCTGGCCGCGAAGTGGAACGAGAAGGCGGAGCCTTCCACGGCGCGGGCGCCTGCAGCCTGCAAGGCGTCAGACAGGCTGGCGCCCTCCAATTCCGGCAGATGCATGTTCATGATGGCGCGGCGGGCTTCGTGCAGGGACTGGTCGGCGTGCTCAATGGCTCTATCGAGGCGGCGCTTGCCCTCCACGGGGTTGGAGTCGAAGAGGCGGGTGACGGCTTCCAACTGGAAGACCACGCCGGAGAAGCCTTGCAGAAGCGAATCGTGGAGTTCGCGCGTCATGCGGGCACGTTCCTGGGCCACCAAACGGAAGCGGGAGACGACGGCGCGCACCCGCATCTGGTACGCGCCCCAGGCGGCCAGCGTAATCGCGAAGGCGCAGGCGAGGGGGAACCACTTGGTTTGGTAGAACTGGGGGGAGATTTCGAAGGAGAGCGCCGCTCCGGTGAGATTCCACATGCCCTGGCTGTTGCAGGCCTGCACGCGGAAGGAGTACTTGGCCGGAGGCAGATTCACGTAGGCCACATAGCGCCGGGCGCCGGCATCGGTCCAATTCTTCTCCAAGCCCACCAGGCGGTAGCGGAAGCGGATGGCTTCGGGCACGCTGAGGCTTAGCCCGGTGTAGGTAAGCTGGACCTCGCGCCCGCGAAAGGCGACGGGAAGGCCCGAGGAGGTATCGATGGTTTTGCCGTCGGCCACGAGCTGTTCCACCACCACGGGCGGAGGCAGCGCGGTCTGGTGGATGCGGCTGGGATCCAGCACGGCGACGCCGTCCGAGGTGCGCATCCACAGGCGGCCATCGGAGGATTTCACCAGGCGGGGGTGGCTGAGGCCCGGAGGCGACTGGATGCGCAGTCCTTCGGTCAAGCCGTAGATGGAATAAGCCAGGCGCGCGGGTTGGCCGTCGGGCGTGGCTTGCAGAGCTTGTTGGCTGAGACGCAGAATGCCGCCGGGCGTGACGGCCCAGAGGCTCCCGCGATCGTCTTCCACGATGTCCTGGACGCCGCCGTCTGGCAGGTTCTGGGCGGCGGTCCAGGTGGTCCAGCGGGTATTGCGGAAGCGGCTGAGGCCGCCGGATGCGCCCACCCAGACGGCGCCGGCGCGGTCCTGGTAGATGGCTTCCACGGGACCGGCGGCAAGACCGGCGGCTGCATCGACGAAGCGCGCCTGGCCATCCTTAAGGATGGTGAGGCCGCCCTGGTAGTATCCAACCCAGAGGGCTCCTCCGGGGCCGGCGGCGAGCGCGTAGACCAGCTTGCCTTGCGCGCCCGGAACGGCCATCGGACGCAAGGCTCCGTCCCGCAGGGAGAAGATGCCGTTATAGTAATCGGCCACGGCGATATCGCCGGGATGGAGCTTGGCGAAGGCGTCGGGCATGAGATTGCTCAGCGCGGGCGGGCGCGGAAGGGCCGTGAGACGGCCGCCAGACAGGCGGGCCAGACCTCCCGTGGCGCCCGCCCAGAGAACGCCGGAATCCTCGCACAAGGCGGCGATGAAGGCGACGGAAGGCCCGGACGTCATGCGGTAGTGAGTGATGGTGGCGCCATCCACGTAGTCGAGGCCACGGCTGGTTCCTACCCAAACGGCGCCGCCGGGGCCAGGCGCGATCGCGCCCACGGCATCGCTGGAGAGGCCGTTTCGCGTGGAGAGGTTGCGGACGGAGGGTTCGCGAAAGCGGTCGATGCCGCGAGCCGTGCCAACCCAGACGTTCCCTTCGCGGTCCTCGACGAGCGCGTTGATTAGGTTGCTGGATAGGCCTTCCTGGGCGCCGAAGCGCTCATAGGCGTCATGGAAGATGCGGAAGAGTCCTTCGCCTTCCACGGCCACCCAGACGTTGCCGTCGCGGTCGCGCCGCATTAAGCGAACGCTTGGAGGAGCATCGCCCGCTTTGGAGATGAGCGTCTTGACGATTCCGCCAGAGACGCGAACGACGCTCTTAGTGGCGCCGTCGCCGACGATCATGCCGTTAGCGGATGGGGCCATGGCCCTGACGCTCAAGCCGCTGGCGATGGAACAATCGGCGGGCGAACCGGGGATCCAACGGCACAGGTTGTCATGCGTGCCGAGCCAGAGAGACGAGCCGCCCGC
>DATKOS010000197.1:0-2017 GCA_035524535.1 Bryobacteraceae bacterium | reverse complement strand
GCCGCGCGGGCGCGCCGGCCGCCACGGCCAACATCGCGGGCCGCGGAACTGCTCCCGGAGCGCCGCAGGCCGGCCGCGGACCTGGACCGGCCGGGCCGCAAGGGCCCGTGGACCGGACCAGGGTTCCGGGCAACGGCGCGCTCTTCATCGGCGACAAGGGTTACATGGCGACCTGCGACCGCGGCGAGGGCGTGTGGCTCCTGCCCGCTTCGCGCTGGGCCGAGTACAAGCTGCCGCCGCAAATTCTACCGCGTTCCGTCAGCCATCAGCAGGATTGGGTGCGCGCCTGCAAGGGCGGGCAGCCCGGCTGCTCCAATTTCGACATCGCCGTGCCGTATATCGAATGGCTGATTCTGGGCGCGGTGGCGCTGCATGTTCCCAACACCAAGCTCATGTGGGACGCGCAGAAGGGCCGCTTCGACAACGCCGAGGCGAATAAGTATCTGCAGCCGTATCCGCGCAAGGGCTGGGAGATGAAACTCTAAGCAGGCGCCGTGGGTAAGTAGATGGCCGTGAAGCCCCCGGGCGCTTCACGGCCATCGCTATTTCGGGCGCGGCGCTTATCCGAAGATGGCGTCGAGGGAAGCTTCGGTCCAGGCGGCTGGGGCTTTCTGGTGGCGCAACTCCCAGTGCTCCACATGCTCGATCCATTCGCCCGGCGCGACCCGGCGGATGGGGCCCAGGGTCTCCAGTTCCAGGAACTGATCGTTGGTGAAGGTCTCGTAGGAGGCGCCCATATCCGGGTAGGCCAGCTTGGGGTCGCCCTGGTAGCGCTTGATGAAGAGGTCGCCGTTCAGGAAGTACGCGCCCCAGGTGTCCGGGTTGAAGTGGCCGAGCTTCTGGGGCGACTTCATGGAGGCGACCTGGCGCAGCACCAGGTATTTCTCGAGGAAGATCCAGCGCGGGTCGGAGAGATCCGTGAAGCGCCACATGATGAGCGGATTGGAAGGCAGGAGATGCTCGGGGTGCGTACCGCGCGCGGGGAAGCCGGTGACGGCCACGCCGCCCGGGGCCATCATGATGAGCGCCCAAACAGTGAACTCGGCGGGCAACTGGCCGGCGTTCTTGAGGCGGTGCACGATTTCAGCCGTGGAGCCGGCGGCGCGGATGATCATCTGCTTTTGCACGCGCGGGCCGTCTTCCACCGGCGCGGTGGCAACGAGCGCGCCGTCCCGGATTTCAATATCGACGGGAACGTTGTCCGGCGCGTAGGAGGCCTCGCGGTCCTCGGGACCGATCCAGAGGCGGGCGCCGCCGCGGGCCACCCATGTGGCTTCGCCGCTCTTGCCCATCTGGTCCTCGAAGTTCTTGAAGAGGTTTTGGCCTCCGCGGAAACCGCAGGAGATGACCCGAGGGCCCACGTCCGAGGTGACAATCAGCTCAATTTCCGAGGTGGCGATGCGCCAGCAGTTATCCCATCCTTTATAGGATGTCTTCTCGATCTGGCAAGCGGAGGTTAGCGGCATGGACACATGGTATCGGCGCGCGGCGGCAAGATCAAGCGCAGCCCTATTCGGAGGCGCTGAGGAGGCGCTAGGATTGCTCGCCGAAGCGCGCTAGCTTCGCGTAGGTCTGGCGCAATTGCGGATAGACCTCGCGGTAAATGGCGAGCAACCCGGCGTAGCGGGCGGCGCGCTGGGGGTCGGGTACGGTGACGCCAGCGGCGGCGCCGCTCATGGCTTCCGCCGCGGCGCGGATATTGGGGAACCAGCCGGCCCCGGCGGCCGCGCACATGGCGGCGCCCAGGCTGGAAGCTTCCAGGGTTTGGGAGCAGCGCAGCGGCTTGCCGGCGGCGTCCGCGAGGATCTGGCGCCAAAGGCTGCTGGCGGCGCCGCCGCCGATGGCGACGAACTCAGCGATGGGAACGCGGGCTTCCTCCTCGATCATGCCGACAACCAGGGCCTGTTCCAGCGCAACGCCTTCGAGCAGGGCGCGGTACATGTGGGCGGTGGTGTGGGCGCCGGTGAGGCCCACGAAGCAGCCGCGGGCGTCGGGGTCCCAGTAAGGCGTCATCACG
>DATKOS010000196.1:0-4322 GCA_035524535.1 Bryobacteraceae bacterium | reverse complement strand
CGTCCGGGTTTGCGGGTGCTGTATGTCTCCGGCCACGGCGAAAGCGTCATTCAACGCCGCGGCGTGGAACGCAAACGCGTGGCATTTCTGGCAAAACCATTCACACCGGCCGATTTGATTTCACGGGTGCGGCAAGTCTTCGAAGGCGACGACAAGGCGCTATACGCGGCAGAGTAAGGCGCGGGCTTTACGCCAGGGCTTTCGAGAGCAGATCCAGAAACAGGCCGACATCGGCCACCACGCCGACGGCCTGGCCGGTGCCCCGGTCACTCACCTTGGTGGCAACCGCGGGGTTGATATCCACGCACACAATCTTCACCCAGCTGGGCAGCATGTTGCCGGTGGCGATGGAATGCAGCATGGAGCCCAGACAGATCACGAGGCCGGCGCCTTTCAGTTGCGCGGCGTAGGCATCCTGCGCGGCGTTCATATCGGTGATGGTGTCGGGCAGGGGACCGTCGTCGCGCAGGCTGCCGGCCAGCACGAACGGCACGCCCGCCTGAACGCATTCGTAGAGGACGCCTTTGCGAAGCACGCCGGCAGCAACGGCGCGCGCCACCGAGCCTGCATGATACATGGCATTGATGGCGCGCATGTGGTTGCGGTGGCCGTGCGCTTCCTGGCGGCCATCGGACAGACGAACTCCGAGTGATGTGCCGAAGAGCGCGGCCTCGACATCATGCACGCCCAACGCATTGCCGCTTAAGAGCGCCTGGACGTGACCGCCGCGAATGAGCGCCGACAGACCGGCGACGCCACCGGTGTGCACCACCACCGGACCGGCCACCACGATCACGCGTTGATGCTGTTCGGCGGCTGTGCGCATCAGCGCGGCGGTCTGCTGAACGGCGGTATCCACCTGCCGTTCGGATGAAATGCCATTGGCCATGAAGGCGAATTCGAGGCGGTCGCGTTCTTTGGCTTCGGGAATCACGCGAATGCCGCGCAGGCCGACGACGATGTGATCGCCCCGGCGCAGATCGCGCAAGCGGCGGCAACGGGCCTGGCCTTCGCGCACCACGATCATGGCGTCCATGCGCTGGTCTTCCACCTCGATCCACTTCTGCCCGAGGCGGATCGAGGTGCGGTGATTCGTGGTGGAATAGAAATCCTCCGGCGCGCAGCGGTCGCGTTCCACCTGCCGCAGGTTGGCATCTCCGGCGTCGGCCGGCGCGCAGCCCAGCTCCAGCAGGGCTTCCAGCAGCCGGTCGAGCGACGCCGCATCCGGCGCCTCCACCTTCAAGCGGAGATAAGACGGTTCGCTATTCGTTCGCCCAATCCGGAACTCATCCACTTCGAACCGGCCGTGGAATTCCACAACCTTGTCGAAGATGCTTTCCATTGCGTGCGAATCGATCAGGTGCCCTTCGGCTTCGACAATTTCCTGCAATGCCATGGGAGACTTCCAGTGTACACGCGGTGCGGGTGCGCCAATCAGGCGGCTGGCGCGCTACTCGTACTTCTCCAATTGCAGCGTGATGGTGCCCACGGTGATGGGCATGCGCACCTGAATCTGCACCGGCAGCCGCCGCGCATCGTCCGTAAGCCAGACGTATAAGTGCGCCGACCGGTGGTACAGCACGTTGTCGAACAGGAAGGCCTCGTACCGGATGGTCTTGAAGTCTCCGGCGGCCACTTTGATTTCCTCGCGCTGCTGCGCCTGCACGCGCGCGGACACCGCCTTCTTCCCGTCGCTCACCGGTACCGACGCGCTTTGCCCGGGCTCCAGGTTCATACCGCGCAGTGCGAAGAGACCGCCCAGCACGTCGTGCGTGCAGGGGGGAATGTCGATCTCGTGCTGCGCCACCACCGCATTCTTCAGCCGGTCATGCTCCAGGTAGCTGGCCTTCCGGGACGAATAGTCGAAGGTGACCTTGGCGTCGCGCTGCCGGTTGCCCTCGCTCGAAGTGGTCTGAACCGCCTGAACGCACCCGCCGCGGTTGAACTCGGCCAGGTAGTCGTCCTCCACTTTGTAGAGCTTGGACACCAGGCCCACGGACTCGACGTGCGTTTTGGCTTGCCAGCCGGCGTCGGGCGCGGGGCTCCACTGCACGCTCACCCGGCCGGCCGTGATGAGCCGCCACTCGACGCGGTAATTCAGAACTTCCTCGGAAGTTCGGTTCACCGCTTGCGGCATCGCGGTCGCCGCGCACGCCAACGCTACTACGAGGAGCTTCGCGCGCATGAATCACTCAGTGTCGCAAATGGGCCGCGCGCCATGCAACGCGGCGCCCGCCGCCTGCGTACGCTGCCTCGCCGCGCCGCCGCTTAGTTCCGTAGCAGTCTATTCTCATGCGGCTGATACCATGAAGGAATGACGTTCCTCCGCATTATCGGGTTGCTCGCGCCGCTGGCGTGCCTGCAGGCCCAGCAGACCTTTCCGCTTTCCTTGCCTGGCCAGGCGTCCGCCGCCGCGCCCACCACGCCGCCCGACAAAGTCGTCATCGCCGTGGACGATGTTAAGCTCACCGCGGGCGATTTCGAGCGCATTGTGAACTCTCTGCCCGCCCAGTTGCAGGCGCAGGCCCGCGGCCCCAACCGCTCCTCCGTGGCCAACAACATCGTCCAGATGCTGGTGCTGGCCGGCGAGGCGCGCCGCGAGAAGATGGATCAGGACCCGGACTTCCAGTTTCTGGCCAAGTTCCAGACGGACAACATGCTGGCTACCCACATGGCCGGCGTTTTGAGCAAGAACAATAAGCCCGACGATGCGGCGCTTCACAAATACTACGACGACCATAAGGCCGACTACGAGCAGGCCCGGGTGAGCCACATCCTGGTGCGCTTCCAGGGCTCCCAGGCGCCGCTCCGCGACGGGAAGAAGGACCTGACCGAAGCCGAGGCGCTGGCGAAAGTTCAGGACCTCCGCAAGCGCATTGAGGGCGGCGAGGATTTCGCCTCCGTGGCCAAGGCCGAATCCGACGACGCCGCCAGCGGCGCCAAGGGCGGCGATCTGGGCCTTGTGGCGCACGGCCAGACCGTGGCCGCGTTTGAGGAAGCCGCCTTCGCCCTCAAGCCCGGAGAAATCAGCGAACCGGTGAAAACGCAGTTCGGCTATCACCTCATCAAGCTGGTTTCCATGGAGACCAAGACCTTTGACCAGGTGCGCCCGGAGATCGAAACCAAGCTCGGTCCGCCGCTGGTGGAGAAAGCGATTTCCGATCTGGTGAAGAAGTCCAGCGTCACCGTGGACACCGCATACTTCCCGCCGCCCGAGCCGGCTAAGTAGCGTGCGCACTAAGAAGCTGGAAATCGCGTGCCCTCTGTGCCACTCCACCGAGGTGTTCTACACCTGCACCCCGGATTGCTGCTACAACCACGTCTGTTCCAGTTGCGGCGCAACCTTCGAGCCGGCCACGCGCGCGGCTGGCGGCGCCATCCAAGGCGCGGCGCCGCCCGACCCGCCGCCTGACGCTTCCGACCCCGTCGCGCCCTGCGCCGTCTGCTACGGCCCGACGGTCTGCATGACCGAAGACGGAACCGTGCTCTGCGCCAAGTGCGGCGCCCGCCTCATCCTGGAAATCGAAGAAATCCACCCGGCCTAAGGAGTTCGGTGCGGAGCGAGTTTCGGAGTCGACTGAGGAAGCACGGACTGGAATACCCGACTGAAGACGATTGGCGATAAGTACCTTTCGCCCCTAATCGGGGCTGCGCTTGGATTGTACCTGTCCCAGCGCTCGCGCACTGGGCTATTATTTTGCGCCCGGGCTGCTCGCTCAGCTTGATGCGCTTCGGGCGCCATGATACTGTGGCGAATATGAGCATGCCGGAATGTGATGAGTGCCGCGCGCTCAGCCAAGAGTACGCAGATGCATATCTCGCTGTTGGTCGGGAGGTGGCCGAATCACTCGAGTCCGGCGATAAGGGTGTGGCGGCAGCTTGTCTGAAGGCCAGGAGGTTCCTCACCGAAGAGGACGTGATCTTGGCAGAAAAAGTGTTTCCAGCAGTCCAATTGAAGTCCTCGGCGCCATTCAGCCTCGCCATTCGGCGGCAGCTCATACATCACGCACGAACCGGCCACAAGCTTAGCTTTCGCCCCTAACACCCTCGCGTTCGTCGAACCGTCTAGAACCCCTTCCTGTGCTGCCAGGCCCGACCAGGGGTAAACGAGACATTAAAGTGGCGCCTGTTCCCTTCATTCCACAGCGTGGTTCATCTGGAATTGCCGGCGCGCGATGAACGATAACCGGACATCTTCTGATGCGATTTCTGTCGTCGAGAATTCTCGATGAGGCGACAAGCAATGAGAAGCGCTACTCTTCCGCCGTGAAATAGGCGCAGTCGGGATGGTGAAAGACCAGCGCGCTCACGCTGGCTTCGGG
>DATKOS010000195.1:0-6816 GCA_035524535.1 Bryobacteraceae bacterium | reverse complement strand
GCGCTGGCCGTCACGGATCTGGCCGCCTGGCTGTTCGGCGGGCGCTCGCCCGCCGCCGGCGCTTCGGACTCGGGCCTCGCGGCGCGCCCAGTTCCCCAGGCCGCCTCCGTCGTCATTCCGAATTGGAACGGCCGCGAACTGCTGGCCAAGTACCTGCCCTCCGTGGTGGAGGCGCTGGCGGGCAATCCAGGCAACGAGATTCTGGTGGTGGATAACGGCTCCTCCGATGGGAGCGCGGAGTTTCTGCGCGCCGCCTTCCCCAGCGTCAAGGTGCTGGCCCTCCCGGTCAACCTGGGCTTCGGGGGCGGCTCCAACGCCGGCATTCAGGCCGCGGCCAACGATGTGGTGGTCCTGCTGAATAGCGACATGCGCGTGGCGCCCGATTTCCTGGCGCCGCTGCTCGAAGCGTTCGGCGACCCCCTCGTCTTCGGCGTCTCTTGCCAGATTTTCTTTTCCGACCCCGCCAAACGCCGCGAGGAGACCGGGCTTTCGCACGGCGCCTGGCGCGAGGGCAGCCTGCGCGTGGGACACCGCATCGATCCGGCCGTGGACGAGATCTTCCCGTGCTTCTATCCCGGCGGCGGCTCGTCCGCGTACGACCGGCGCAAATTTCTGGAACTCGGGGGCTTCGATGCGCTCTATGAGCCCTTCTACCTGGAAGACACCGACCTCGGCTACATGGCCTGGAAGCGCGGGTGGAAGGTGCTGTATCAGCCCCGCAGCGTGGTGTATCACGAGCACCGCGGCACCATAGGCCGCACCTTCAGCGCCGCATGGATCGAAGGAGTGCTGAAGAAGAACTACCTGCTCTTCTGCTGGAAGAACATCCACGAATGGCCGCGCCTGGCATCGCACTTCTTTTTCGCGTGGATCGGCGTGCTGTTGAGCCTCATTTTCGGAGAGATTCCCCTGCGTCCCAGCCCCGCCGCGTTGTGGCGCGCGTTTCAGGCGCTGCCGCGGGCAGCGCGTTCCCGGTGGCGCGCCCGCGAGTTAGCGGCCGTGTCGGATACGGAAGCGTTTCTCCGCCCGTTGGGCGGCTATTACCGCGACCGATTCGCGCCCATGGACGCGGCGCCCTCCCCGCTGCGCGTGTTGTTCGTGTCGCCCTTTCCCATTGTTCCGCCGGTGCACGGCGGCGCGGTTTTTATGTACCAGACGCTGCGCGAGATGGCGCGGCTGGCGGAAACCCACGTCATCGCGCTCCTGGACTGGCCGCGGGAGGCCGCACATCACGAGGAACTGCGCGGCTTTTGCGCCTCGGCTGAGTGGCTTGTGCGCCCCCCCGGAGAGCCGCGGGATAGCGGATCGCCGCTGCCCTACGCCGTGCGCGAACTGGCCATCGAGGATCTGGCGTGGCTCATTCACCGGCAGATTTTCACCAAGCGCATCGACGTCTTGCAGCTCGAATATACGGCCATGGCGCAGTACCGCGGCCGCTACCGGCGAATCGCCGAGGCGCTCTTCGAGCACGATATCTATTTCCAGTCCGTGGCGCGCGGCAGCGGCCTCTTCGGCTCGGCTGCCTTAAAGGCTCGCGTGGAATATCTGCGCGCCCTGCGCTATGAGCTTCGCGCGCTGCCGCAATTCGACCAAGTCCAAGTCTGCACGCGCGCCAACCGCGACTATCTGCTCTCCTTCCTGCCGTCTCTCGCGCCCAAACTGCGCGCCGGCTTGCGCGCAGGTATTGACGCGGCGCGCTACGAATTCCGCCCGCGCGGCCGGGAACCCTTGACCATGCTCTTCGTGGGCAGCTTCCGGCACCTGCCGAACGCCGCGGCGCTGGACTGGTTTATCCGCCGCTGCCTCCCGCTGGTTCTCGAGCGGCTTCCCGCGGCGCGGCTGGTTGTGGTGGGGTCCGATCCGCCGCCCGCTCACACGCTGCCGGCGCCGCCGGGAAGCGTCGCGATGCTTGGGAACGTGGAAGATGTGCGCGAGCCACTGGGCCGGTACGCCGTCTTCGTTTGCCCCATCCTGGGCGGATCGGGCGTCCGCGTTAAGCTGCTGGAAGCGTTCGCCGCCGGAATCCCAGCCGTTTCCACCACCGTTGGCGCGGAGGGCCTCGCGGCCGAAGGCGGAGGGCTGTGTCTGCTAGCGGACCACCCCGCCGAGTTCGCCGCGCGGGTGGTGGAGTTGCTCGAAGATCCCGAGAAGGGCGCGGAACTGGCTTGCCGCGCGCGCGCCGCGGTGGAGGCCGATTGGTCCATGCCGGCGGTGACGCGCAAACTGGTGGAAGGCTATCGCGAAGCGGTGCGAAGCAAGCGCGCTACTTCTTCTTCATATCCCGCATGAGGCGGCTTACAATGTCTGAGGCTGTGCGGTCTAGCTGGTCGGCGCTGGAATTCTTGGGAACGTCGAAAGTGGACCACAACACTTGGCGCGATTTTGCGTCCACCAGAAAGATGGTGCCTTTGGCCCGGTTGAAACTGGAGGAAAGACCCGGGTCGGCGAGCGTCTCCTTCGGAGTGGCTCCGGCCGCCGGAGCGGCTTTGGAGTCCTTGTCGGCGGCGGGCTTCTCTTCGGCGGCGGGAGGCTTGGGCGCCGGCGAAATCTCTTCGAGAGAAGGGTTCAAGGTGGCGCCGATCCGGTCTGTAAGGACGGCGTCCGCCAGTTTCGGATCCGAGACCACCTGGAAAACGTGCTCCCCTGCCAGGCGATTGGCCAGAAACTGGTCCATCCCGTGCGCCATGGGCATGATGTACACGGCGTGCACCGGCAAGTCGGCGCCCGCCGCCAAGGCCGCGCAGAAGGACGACAGGAGCAATAGCCGCTTCATCGATTTCATGATATCAACCGGTCTCCAACAGGTAAGGACGCGCGGGGCCGCGGAAAAGTCTGCCGTGCGGACAGTAGAGCGGCCAAGCTTGGCTGCCGCCGCCCCTCAAGCGGCGCGCACCGAGTGGAGAGCCTGTTCCCGGCCATGAGCATCAGCGCCATCATCCCCGTATGGAACGGCCGCGAGTGGCTGGAGCGCCTCCTGGCAAGCCTCGCGGCACAGACGTCGCCGGCCGAGGAGATTCTGGCCGTCGATAACGGGTCCACCGACCATGCGCCGGAGCTGGCGCAATCCCGCGGCGCGCGCGTGATTCCCATGGGCCGCAACGCCGGCTTCGCCGCCGCCGTGAACCGCGGCATCGCCGAAAGCCGCGGCGACTGGGTGGCCGTTCTCAACACGGATGTGGAATTGGCGCCCGATTACTTTGCCGCGCTCAAGGCCTCGGCCACCGAGCGCGGAGCATGGTTCGCCACCGGTAAAATCCTGGCCGCCGGAACCATGGACCGCCTGGACGGCGCGTTCGATTTGATGTGCCGCGGCGCAACCGCCTGGCGCGCCGGGCACGGCTTGACGGACGGCCCGTCGTTCTCCCAAACGCGCGCCATTTGGTCCGCGCCCTGGACCGCGGCCATTTTCCGGCGCGATTTGTTCCGCCGCGTGGGGCTGCTTGAGGAGACCTTCGAATCCTACCTGGAGGATGTGGATTTCGGCGTGCGCTGCGCCCTGGAGGACTGCTCCGGGGTTTTCGAGCCGTCCGCCCTGGCCTGGCACCGCGGCAGCGCGGCGCTGGGAACCTGGCACCCGGCCACGGTTCGTCGCATGGCGCGCAACCAAGCCTGGCTGGTGGCCCGCCACTATCCCAATCCGCTCCCCGTGGGCGATTGGTGGGCCGTGATGGCGGCGCAAGCGCTCTGGGGCTTGTTGGCATTCCGGCATGGCGCCGGCTTGGCCTGGCTGCTGGGCAAGTGGGACGGGCTGCACCACTTCGCCGCCGTTCGCGAGGCGGCCGTCCGACGCGATCCCCAAAAATTGTACGATTTCTTGCGCCGGAACGAGGCCCTGATCCGCGAGTGGCAGCGCGGACCGGACGCGGATTTTTACTGGCGGATGTACTTTCTTCTCACCGCGGGTGAGGCAATGTGACACATGGCGGAAATCGGCATCGTCATCGTCACCTATCGTTCGGAAGCGGAAATCGGGGCATGCCTGGACGCCGTTCTTCGGTCTGGCGCGGAGATCGTCGTCGTCGATAACGCGTCCGGCCCCGAACTGGCGGAGCAGGTTCGCGCGCGCGGCGTGCTCTTCATCGCCAACCCGGACAATCGAGGCTTCGCAAGCGCCGTCAATCAAGGCGTTGACGCGCTTTCGTGCCCCTATATACTGCTGTTAAATCCGGATGCCATTGTGGAGCGCGGACTCGAACTTCTGCGCGCCGCCTGCGACCTGCCGGGCTCCGCCGGCGCCGGGGGCTGTTTGATCGGTGCGGACGGCCATCCGCAGGTGGGTTTCATGGTCCGCGCCCTGCCCACTCCGGCGGCTCTCATTTTGGAAGCATTATTGCTCAACCGAGTTTTCCGGTGGAATCCGGTCAACCGGCGTTACCGGGCCTTGCTTTTGGATGTTTCCAAACGCTCGGTGGTGGAACAGCCGGCTGGAGCCTTCCTCATGTTTCGCAGGAAGGTGTGGGAAGAACTGGGGGGATTCGACGCGGGCTTCCATCCCCTTTGGTTCGAAGATGTGGACTTTTGCCGCAGAGTGGCCGATCGGGGATATTTGCTGTATTTCGAGCCGGGCGCAGTGGCCAGACATACTGGCGCTCATTCGGTCTCGAAGATTGCGGTGGAGTCCCGGCCGGTTTATTGGTACGCTAGTCTAATTAGGTACGCCGCCAAGCACTTTCGGCCCACCGCTTTCCGGGCCGTGTGCCTCGCGGTACTGGCGGGCGCCGCAGTCCGGGCGCTTGCCGGATCCGCCGCCGAGCGGAGCGTCAGGCCCTTGGCAGCGTATAGGAAAGTTGCACGGCTCGCCTGCCGGGAATTCATTCATGGCCGGAGAGATGAAGTGGTTTTCAAGGGCCCAAGCGGCTGAAGTTGTACGCGCAACGTCTGTGGGATCTTAGGTTCGGGTTCATGGCTCAAAGCGACTTCGTCTCGGTCACAATAGTCACGTACAATAGCGGCCGCTTTATTAAGCGCTGCCTCGAATCGGTATTGGCGCAGCGGTATCCGCTGAAGGAAGTGATCGTCGTGGACAACGGGTCCTCGGACGGCACGGTGGATATCCTCGAACAATTCGAGGATCGCTGCAGCATCTACTACAACGACGATAACCTCGGCTTCGCCGCCGCCCAGAACCAGGCCATCAAGCTATCCAGCGGCGATTGGGTGCTGACGCTCAACCCCGACGTCCTGCTGCTCCCGAATTTCATCCAGTCCCTGGTGGACGCCGGCCAGATCGATCCCTCCATTGGCTCCCTCTGCGGCAAGCTCCTCACCATGTCCGCGCATTTCGAGATTCCCGCGCGGGCCGTGGTGGATTCCACCGGCATCTATTTCAATCCCATGCTGCGGCATCTGGACCGCGGCAGCCAGGAAGTGGATAACGGCCACTACCTGCAGCACGAGTACGTCTTCGGCGCCACTGCCGCCGCCGCTCTCTACCGCCGCGCCATGATCGACGACGTCTCGCTGGACGGCGAGTTCTTCGACACCGACTTCTTCGTCTACCGCGAGGACGCTGACGTAGCCTGGCGCGCGCAATTGCTCGGCTGGCGCTGCCTCTACGTGCCCCTCGCCCGCGGCTATCACGTGCGCAAGGTACTGCCGGGCAACCGCCGCGCGCTCCCGCCCGAAATCAACATGCACTCGGTGAAGAACCGCTTCCTGATGCGGATCAAGAACATCTCGGGCGACCTTTACCGCCGCAACTGGTTCTCCATCATGGCGCGCGACTCGATGGTGGTTATGTGCTGCCTGCTCTGGGAGCACAGCTCGCTGAAGGCCTTCTGGCTTCTGGCGAAGAACCTGCGGAAAGTGCTGGCGAAGCGCCGCATGATCCAGGCGCGCAAGCGCGTCGACAACCAGTACATCGCTAGCTGGTTCCAGTACGCGCCGGTGAGCAAGCGGGCATCGAAGAAGATGGTCCGCGTGCTTTCGCGCTCGGAAACCGCCAGGACCTAGAGCGGCGCGCCGCCGATGCGAATCGCGATTCTCGGCACGCGAGGCATTCCGGCCAACTACGGCGGCTTCGAAACCTTCGCGGAAGAGCTCTCCACCCGGCTCGCGGAACGCGGGCACGACGTGGCGGTCTACTGCCGTACGCGCTACTCGGGGCCTTCGTATCGCGGCGTCCGCCTCGTCTACCTGCCCGCCGTCCGCCACAAGTACATCGAGACCCTGGCGCACGCTTTCCTTTCCACGCTTCACCTGCTGGCGCATCCGGTGGGCGCGGCGCTGTACTGCAACGGCGCCAACGCCATCTTCACGCCGCTCCCCCGCCTGCTCGGCATGCCAGTCGCGCTCAACGTGGATGGCATTGAGCGCAATCGCAAGAAGTGGAATCGCTTTGCCAAGGCCTGGTATCTGGCCTCGGAATGGATGGCCACCTTCTGCCCCAGCGTGGTGGTGACCGACGCCGAGACCATCCGTGACTACTATCTCCAGCGTTACCGCAAGGAAAGCGTCTTCATTCCGTACGGAGCCGAAACCGCGAAGACTGAATCCACGGCGGCCATCGGGCAACTGGGGCTCACGCCGGGCCAGTATTTCCTCTATGTCAGCCGCATGGAGCCGGAGAACCGCGCCCTGGAAGTGCGCGAGGCGTTTGAGCGCGTGAACACTCCCATGAAACTGGCTCTCATTGGCGACGCCCCTTACGCCGCCGACTACATTCGCCGCGTGCGCGACACCCGCGACGCGCGCATCGTGATGCCGGGCGCCATCTACGGAGAAGGCTATCGCGAGCTCGGTTCCCATTGTTTCGCCTACATCCACGCCACGGAAGTGGGAGGAACGCATCCGGCGCTCATTGAAGCAATGGGGCGC
>DATKOS010000194.1:0-5559 GCA_035524535.1 Bryobacteraceae bacterium | reverse complement strand
GCCGCGGTCGGTGGCGTAGTTGAACTCAGCTTGCGACACCACCGGCGCGAACTCATGGACGCTCTCAAAGAACAGGTAATTCCCGTCGGGATCCCAGGCCGGCACGCCGGAATCGAAATTCTCGTCCGTGACTTTGTGCGTCTGGCCGTCGGCGGCGTTCCATATGTACACGGAGCCGAAGCCGTCGGAATTATTCATGTCAAAGGCGAGGAAGGCGCCTTTGGCGGACCATTCATAGCTGGTGATGGCGCCGTGGGTGGAATGGACAATCTGGTTGAGTTTCTTGTCCGCGACGCTGAGCGCCCAGAGCACGCCGTCCTTATCGCCGAAGGCGATCCACTTTCCGTCCGCCGACCATTCCGGGTGGTATCGGAAGGCCTTGCCGCCGGTGGTGAGCTGCTCAGCGGGCGCAGAGCCATCCTGGGCGACGACCCAGATTTCCTCCTCACCGGTCTTGTCGGAAACGTAGGCGATCCGGGAGCCATCGGGCGACCAGGCGGGGTGCTTTTCATGCGCGCCGGCGGTGTCGGTAAGATTGCGCGTGGGTCCGTGCTCCACGGGAGCGGTGAAGATATCGCCGCGCGCGGCGAAGAGGACGCGCTCGCCCTTCGGGCTCAGGCCCGCGTCCTCTACCTGCCCGGCGGCGGAGATGCGCTGCGGGCGCCAGGTTTGGCCATCGTCCGGAACGTTGATGGAGATGGCGGCGCTCTTGCCGGTTTTGGTATCGAAGATCTGGAGCTCGCCGTTAAGCTCGTAGACGATGCGGTGGTCGCGGTCCGTACCGGGCCAGCGGAGGTCCCATTGCTTGCTGAAGGTGAGCTGGGTGGTCTTTGCGGTCTTTACGTCGTAGTCGTAGAGGTTGAAGTGGCCGTCGCGGTCGGAATCGAAGTAGATTTTGTCGCCGATCCACATGGGGTCGCGGCTGGCGCGGGGATTGTCCGTGATGAGCTTGGCGGCATGGCTCTGGAGATCGAAGATGTAGAGCTGGTCCGCCTCGCCGCCGCCGTAGCGCTTTTCCGCGCGGAAATCGCGGGCGGTGGGGGCGTAGACCATCCTGGCGCCATCGGGCGCGTAGGCGCCGGCGCCGGATTCGGGCATGGGGAGCTGCTCCGCCGGACCGCCGTCCATGCTCACGGTGTAGAGATGGGTTACGGGGTTCTCCCAGGAATCGCGCATGGAGCGGAAGAGGATGCGCTTGCCGTCGTTAGTCCAGCCGTAAACCTGGTTATCGTAGCCCCAGCGCGGGGTGAGAGGACCGTGGGCGGGATAGAAGGTGAGCTGTTTGGGCACGCCGCCGGAAGCCGGCATGACGTAGACCTGCTCATCGCCATCGCACTGTCCGGTGAAGGCGATCCATTGGCCGTCCGGCGAGAACTTGGCGAAGACTTCCACGCCGGGGTAGGCCGTGAGGCGCGTGGCGGCGCCACCGGAGGCGGAGGCGGTCCACAAGTCGCCTCCATACGTGAAGACAACCTTGTCGCCGTGGATATCGGGAAAGCGGAGCAGCTTGGTTTGAGCTGCCGCGGAAAGGCTCAGAAGGGAGGCGAGTGCGAGGACTCCTACCGGCTTAAGCACATGCATGGGATCTCCAGACGCGCGAAGAGGCGCATTGTCCCGCATGATAACACCGCTGCCGGGTGGGGCCTGTTTGGTGAAGCGCCGGGCTGGCCGCGCTAGGCCACCCGGTTGCGGAAGGGGAGGCGCAGCTTGAGGACGGCTTCCCGGGCGCCTTCTTCCTTCAGATTTTGGGCGCGGGCCATCAGGAGGTCGCCGACGGCGATCATGCCCGTGAGCTTACCGTCGTCTTCCACTACGGGAAGGCGCGTGAAGCCGGTTTCGGCCATGCGCAAGGCCACGGCCCGCAGGGATTCGCCGGGATGCGCCACGGTGGGCGTTCGCAAGGCCGCGCCGAGCGCGAGGCCGCCCTCGGCCGATTCGGTGAGCCGGCGCAGTTCCTCGCGGGTGATCACGCCGGTGAGCCGCTGCTGCGCGTCCACCACGGGGAACAGATGCTGGCCGCGATGCATGGACTCCCGAATGATGGTGGAGCGCAGGTTCTCCACGGTTTCGTCCGCGGGCAGCGCCGCCAGCTTGGTGCGCATGGCGTCGCGCACGAAGAGGGTCTCCAGTGGGTCCGTGGCGTATTCGCGGGAGAGGTGGAGGCCGCGGCGCGCAATCTTCTCCGTGAGGATGGAACGCTTCAGGAGAAGCGCCGTGGTGGCGTGGGCAATCATGGAAGCCACCAGCAGCGGTAGCAGTACGTTGACGTCGTGCGTCAGTTCCAGAGCGAAGAGCGCCGCCGTGAACGGGGCGCCAAGCGCGCCGGAGAGGACCGCGGTCATGCTGACCAGGGGCCAGAAGCCGGCGCCGAGGTGGGGCAGCAGCATCCCTTCCACGCCGCCAAGCGCCGCACCCATCATCAGCAGCGGAGCGAGCACGCCGCCGGAGGTGCCGGAGCTGAGCGCCACAATCCAGATGACCGATTTCACCAACAGCACGCCGGCGATAGTGGCGCGCGGGACGTCGCCCTGCAACAGGGAACCGATCGTGTCATAGCCGACGCCGAGGGCCTGCGGGAAGATCATGCCGCCCAGGCCGACCGCCAGTCCGCCGATGGCCGGCCACCATTTCCAGTGCAGCGGGAGCTTGCGGAAGCCGTCCTCGGCCGCGTACACGCCGAGCGTGAGAAGGCAGGCCAGGCCGCCGGCGAGGAGCCCGGCCGCGGCGCATCCCGCCAGACCCGAGGCGCCGGCGAAGGCGGCGTGCGCCGGAACGGGGAAGAGCGGCCCCAGGCCAAGGATGTAGCGGCGCGTGGCGGCGGCCGCCGCGCTGGCCAGAGCCACGGGGATGGCGCTGCGCGGCTTCCATTCGAACAGGAGCAGTTCCACCGCCAACAGGGTGGCCGAGACCGGCGCGGCGAACGTGGCCGACATGCCGGCCGCCGCACCCGCCACCAGCAGCGTCTTGCGTTCCGCGGCGCTCAGGCGGAACAACTGCGAGATGACCGACCCCACCGCGCCGCCCGTCACAATGATGGGACCTTCCGCGCCGAAAGGGCCGCCCGAGCCGATGGCGATGGCCGAGGAAAGCGGCTTCAGAATGGCCAGCCGCGGTTGTACCTTGCTGCCGTTGATGAGAATCGATTCGAGCGCCTCCGGAATGCCGTGGCCGCGGATGCGGTCCGACCCGTAAAACGCCATCATGCCGACAATCAGCCCGCCGGCCGCGGGAATCAGCACGGCGTACCAGCCCAGTTGATTTCCGGCCGGCGAGACGAAGGCCGTTCCCCACCGGCCGTAATAGAAAAGATTGGTGAAAATGGCGATGAGGCGCATCAGCACCCAGGCTGCAAAGCCGCCGAAGATGCCAATGCAGACGGCCATCGCGGAGATCGGAATGATCCGGGCTGTGGCGGTGAAGTCGCCCAGTTCCGGCGAGTGGTTGCCTCGCGTTTCGCTCATTGCGCCGCTTTCTCCCGGGCGTGGCGCAGGAGGGAGCGCAGGGCGCGCGCAAGTTCCGGCCCGGAACGCTCCAGCTCGTCGCGGTGCGCCAAGGCCAGCTTGCGCAGCGTGGCGCGGCCGGCCGGAGTGAGAGTCACCCAGACTTCGCGCTTGTCGCTCTCGCCCGGATGGCGGGCCACGGCGCCGTTGGCCTCCAGGCGGTTGATCAGCTCGACGGCGCTGTGATGCTGAAGGAACAAGCGCCCCGCCAGTTCGCGTATGGTGGGCTTGGCGCCGGGAGGGAGTCCTTGCACGGCCAGGAGCAATTGATGCTGCTGGGGCTCGATGCCCTGGTCTCTGGCGGTGGCTTCACTAAAGTGCAGGAAGCGGCGGATCTGGCGGCGGAACTCGGCCAGGTCGCGGTACTGTTCGGGCGAAAGGTCGCGCGGCACATTTATATCGTACCACGACATAATTTCGCCGGGCGCGGATCCGCCGCGCGGGGACCGGCGCGCGGAAGCGCTCCTACTGCTTCTTCGCTTCCGGAAGCGCGAACGCCATGTAACTCTTCGAGGTAGCGGGCGGGTTCACGCCGCCTGGCGCGAGCCTCCCGCCAACCGGGAAGCCATTGCCTCCCGATACCGCCAGCAGCACATACTCCCGGCCATTCACTTCGTAGACAGCGGGCACTCCCAGCGACCCATTCGGCAGGTCCTTGGTGGCAATCAGCTTTCCCGTGTCCTTATCCAGGGCGTAGAGCTTGGAATCGTTGCCGGCGAAAAGAACCAGGCCTCCGGCGGTGATCACCGGTCCGCTCTTCGGGTAGACCATGCCGCGCAGTTTGTCGCTAGGGCCGGCTTCCGGCAGGTCGCCGTAGGGAGTCTGCCACTTGATTTTGCCGGTATTCAGGTCGTAGGCGCTCAGCTTGCTCCACGGGGGAGTGATCACATAAGGCTCGTTGCCGTAGCCGGTCTTATACCGCGACGGCGGGGGCTCCACTCCCGGTGGATACGGCGGCTCTCCGCGCCCGCCGCCGCCCATTTGGACCAGAGGCAGGCCGGAGCCCACGGGGGCCGCGTCCGGCTTGGTGAGAAACGCAATCAAATCGTTGAGCGCCGCGGGCTGCAGTGTGGGAATGGCCGGCATTCCGCCCTTGCCCTTGGTGATGATGATGCGGGTTTGATCGG
Source organism: Bryobacteraceae bacterium (assembly GCA_035524535.1). Taxonomy (GTDB): domain Bacteria; phylum Acidobacteriota; class Terriglobia; order Bryobacterales; family Bryobacteraceae; genus BOG-224. The sequence goes on along the minus strand of DATKOS010000194.1, from coordinate 932 downwards.
CGCCGAGTTCCTTCACTGCGTCCGCGATCTCGGGTCCGCGGTCGCCATCCAGGTTGGGTCCATGGCACACCTGGCAGCTCTGGTCGTACACGGTGCGTCCGCGCCGCTCCGCAACCCCTGCCTGGGCTGCCGCCCCAATATTGGCCCGTCCGCCTCCCGCTCCGCCGCGTCCGTTGCGCGGCCGATCGGGAATCAAGCCACCGGAATTCTCCGCCGTCGATTCGCCCGCCGGGACAAGCTTGAGGATGGATGGCATATCTTTGCCAAGCACAAACACGGTTCCGTTCACCGGATCCGCCGCGGTGCCGAAGAACAGAGCGCCGCCGTTCACGCTGGGCTCCAGGATGGTGTCGCCCAAAGCGGGCGGCGTAAACAGCCCGGTGCGCGCCTTCGAAAGCCGGTCCTTCCACCACACGATCTCCTCGGGCGTCATGAACGCGGTGAACATGTCCGCCACGGTCATGCCCTGGCGGGAGAAGGGAGGCACCACGGTCGGGAATGGCTGCGTTGGGGACGCGACTTCGCCGGGGACGTCCGACTTCGGAACCGGCCGTTCCTCTATGGGCCAGAGCGGCTTGCCCGTTACGCGGTCGAACACGTACAGGAAGCCATTCTTGGACGCCAGCGCGACCACATCCACGGTCTTGCCATCGTGCTTGACGGTCGCCAGTTGCGGCGCGGCGTCCGGATCGCAGTCCCAGAGATCGTGGTGCACGGTCTGAAAGTGCCACAAGAGCTTCCCGGTCCGCGCATCGAGCGCGATGATGCAATCGGCGTAGAGGTTATCGCCGGGGCGGTCGCCGCCGTACAACTCATACTTGGCGGACGCGGTTCCCAGGTACACGATTCCGCGCTTTTCGTCCACGGTGAACTCGCCCCAAACGTCGACGCCGCCCATGTAGGTGTAGGCGTTCTTAGGCCAGGTCTCGTAT
>DATKOS010000193.1:0-3773 GCA_035524535.1 Bryobacteraceae bacterium | reverse complement strand
CGAGCGCCGCAATACGCCGCAGCCGCGCCCAGTCCGGACGCGCCCGGAGCGCCGGCCCGCCGCGCTCATGCCACCATACGGCCGCCGCCAGCACGGCCAGCATATAGACGCGCGCGATGGAAGTGGAATAGCCCGACCCCTCCAGCCCGCGCGCGCGGAAGCCCCAATGGCCGTACATCAGAGCGTAGTTACCGGCAATGTTAATGAGATTGGCGCTGACAATCGCGAACGCCACCGGCTTGGCCACGCTCACCGCTTGCAGATACCGCCGGAACGCAGCGGAAATCAACATCGCCGGAACGCCCCACAGTAGCGCCTTCATGTAGGCGGCGAAAAGAACCAGCACGCGCGGGTTCGTGCCCGTGGCGCCAAGCAGGGGAATCAGGCTCCCGAGCGCCAGGATCACGGGCGCGGCGGCAGCGGCGCCAAGCCACGCTCCGTTCACCAGGGTGCGGCGGCAATCCGCCCGGTCTCCAGCCCCGAACGCCTGCGCCACCAGCGGGTCCATCCCCAGCAGCACGCCCGATCCGCCTATCGCGATCGGATAGAACAGCGTGCCCCCCAGGCTGCCCGCGCCAATGGCCACCGGGCCCAACGGCCCGGCCATGACGGTATCCACCACGCCCATCGCGACGCTGGCCAGATCCGCCATGACGATGGGAGCGGCCAGCGCGAGCATGGGGCGAATCTCGCGGCGCAGGTCGCCGAGCCGTTGGGACATTGGGGTTCAGCCTTAGGGATTACGCCTTGGGATGGGCGCGATCGTACACCGCCATGATATCCGTCAGCGACACCTGCGTGTACTTCTGCGTCGTGGAAAGCCGCGCGTGGCCCAGCAATTCCTGAATCGCGCGCAGATCCGCCCCCGCCGCCAGCAGGTGCGTCGCATAGGCATGCCGGAAACTATGCGGGTGCACGGAAGGGTCGCTCGCCAGAACCGTCGCGTAGAACTTCACGATTCCGCGGATGCCCCGGTCGGTGAGCCGCCCGTTGCGATGGTTCAGAAACAGCGCCGGCTGGTCGCGCACTACCGGCCGCTCGCTCAAATAGCGTTCCAAAGCCTCGGCGGCCTTTCCGGGCATCGGAACCTGGCGCTCCTTGCGCCCCTTGCCGCGCACCCGCAGCCAGTGTTCCGCGCGGTCAATGTCGCCAAGGTCGATGCCCGCCAGCTCGCTCACGCGCAAGCCACACCCGTAAAGCAGCTCGAAGATGGCGCGGTCTCGCGCCGGAAACGGCCTCTCCGGTTGCGCCGTCCCCACGCCTTCCACCAGCGCATTCACGCGCCCCGCCGTCATCACTTCCGGCAGCCGCTTGGGCATCTTCGGCGTGCTCACCATCCGCCCCACATTCGTTTCCACAACTCCCTCCCGGCGCAGAAAGCCGAAGAGCCCGCGCACCGCCGCCAGCTTGCGGCGCACGCTCACCGTGGAGAGCTTGTGCTCATACAGCCACATCAACCACTCGCGCAGGATCAGGCGGTCGATGGCCCGCGGCTCGGGCGGCGCCGCATCCGGCGGCGAAAGGTATTCCAGGAACTGCCCCAGGTCCGCCGCATACGCGCGCACCGTATGCGCGGAAACTCCGCGCAACTCCAGTTCCCGCACATAACGGGCGATGGCGGCTTCCATCGAGCTGTTTTCTGAATCCATCAGCCGGCTAGTCACCCGCTCCGCGGATGTTACGCGGAAAAGCAGGCGCCTTCAAAATCCGCATCTATCCGTGCTCATCCGCCGCGTATTCGGATCTCTCCGCTTCCGCCAGGAACTCCTCCAGCGCCTCCAATCCCCGCCGGCAGATTTCGGCGTGCCGCGCCTTCTTGTCCTTGCGCAGCTTCAAGTGCGTCGCCTCATCCAGGGGTGGCAGCAGATCGAACGTGATATTCGCCGGCTCGTAATCCCCCGGATTCGCCCCCGAAATGTAATGGCACAGCGAACCGAGCGCCGTCGCGCGAGGCAGCGCCCGCGGCGTCTCGCCCTTCGCCAGCGCCGCCGCGTGCCGCCCCGCCATCAGCCCCGTGGCGATGGCCTCCACGTACCCCTCCACACCCGAAATCTGCCCGGCGAATAGCGTCTCCGGATGCGCGCGCAGTTGCAGAGTGGGCGTGAGCAGCGCCGGCGCGTTGATGTAGGTGTTGCGATGCATCTGCCCGAAGCGCAGAAACTCCGCGTTCTCCAATCCCGGAATCATGCGCAAAATGCGCGCCTGGTCGCCGAATTTCAAGTGATTCTGAAATCCCACCAGATTGAAACTCCGCGCCCGCAGGTTCTCCTGGCGAAGCTGCACCACCGCCCACGGCCGCTTGCCCGCTCGCGCATCCACCAGGCCCACCGGCTTCATCGGCCCGAAGCGCAGCGTGTCCCGCCCGCGCCTGGCCAGCTCTTCAATCGGCAGGCATGCTTCAAAAAAAGGCGTCTTGTCCTCGGGAATGTGCGCCGTCGCGCTCTGCGCCTCAAGTAGCGCGTCCACGAAGCGCTCGTATTGCTCGCGGTTGAATGGGCAATTCAGGTAATCGCCGGTTCCGTCCGTCGACTTGCCGTAGCGCGATGCCCAGAACGCCACGTTCATATCCACCGTCTCCGCATCCACAATCGGGCTGATGCTGTCGTAGAAGTACAGCCGCTCCGATCCGGTGAGCCGCGCGATGTCTTCCGCCAGCGCCGGGCTCGTCAACGGTCCGCTCGCGACCACCGCGATCGAATCCCGCGGGACCTCCGTAACCTCCTCGCGCCGCAGTTCGATCAGCGGCTCGCCTTCCATGGCCGCCGCCACTGCCGCCGAGAACCGCTCGCGATCCACCGTCAGCGCATGTCCCCCCGGCACGCGGGCCGCCGCCGCCGCCCGCAGCAACAGCGAATCCAGCCGCCGCAGTTCTTCCTTGAGCAGCCAGGGCGCGGTCGATTCCAACTCGGACTTTAGCGAGTTGCTGCATACCAGCTCCGCCAGGTCGCCGGTCTGGTGCGCGGGCGTCTGCCGCACCGGCCGCATTTCGTGCAGAGCCACGCGAACGCCCCGGCGGGCCGCCTGCCAGGCCGCTTCGGCCCCCGCCAAACCGCCGCCAAGAACGTGTATCGATCCAGACACCATTCTCAGCATCGCACGCGGGACCTCCCAGCGCCGCCAGTGCGCCGTTTCAATCCCACTTCTTCAGCTTCGGCCAAATTTCCGGCAGCGGCTCTTTCATTCCCGTGCAGTAGTAGACGTCGAAGTGCTCATCCGGCATGGAGTAGGGATGGTACACGCTACCAACCTTCCGCGCCGTCGCGAACACCTTCTCCAGCTTCTCCGGCGTATCGTCCAGAACGATCACGCTCTCCCCCGTGTAGCCGCGAGGCCCCCAGAAGAAGTAATTCTGATGGCCGCTGATAGCCGGCGGCAGGCCATACTTGGGGCCGAATAGATCGATCGCGCCCGCCTGCCCGTAGTTCTGGGCGAAGATCGCCGTCCTGCCGCGCACTTCCGGCGGCAGGCTGTGATACGCCCGCGCCACCACCTGCGTCATCTCTTCCCACCCGAATTGGTCGGCGAAGATCTGCGGCAGCGGTCCCAGCTTGTGCGTCTCAATGCGCGGCTGCGCGAGGTGCAGCGCCTCGCTGTACCGGATGTACGTTTCCGGAGGCAGCAGCGGCGTGGCCGTGGGCGCAATCAGCGCGCCGGTCACGCCGATGGCGGCCGGCCACAGCAGCCTCACCATGGGCTTCCACCTCCGTGTCTTCTCCTCCCACCAAACGGACCCCGCCGCGAATAGCATGGGAAAAGACGGGTAGAGGTAGTAA
>DATKOS010000192.1:0-13437 GCA_035524535.1 Bryobacteraceae bacterium | reverse complement strand
CCCTCCGCCGCCGGACGCCACGCGCCTCCCGCCTCCTTCAAGCCCGGAGCGCCCCTTCCCGTCGAGTTCGCCGCAGGCAAGGACTACACGGCCGTCCAGCTTTACTACCGCCATGTGAACCACGCCGAACGCTGGCAGTCGCTCGCCATGCAGTCCACCGCCAGAACGTGGAAGGCCGCGATTCCGGCGGATTACACCGGGGCGCCCTACCCACTGCAATATTATTTCGAGCTAAGAGAGTCGCCGGAAGCCGCGGCCCTATACCCCGGCCTGGGCGAGCAGCTCACAAACCAACCCTATTTCGCCGTCCGCCGGGGATAGGCGCAGGATGGGCCGCCGGACCCGCCGGCTGCTTGTTGTCCGAGCCTGGCGGCTGCAAACGCGTCTAACTTCACGCGCCCCGCTCCGCCTTGCGCCTGCCCCCACCCGGACATACACTGGTAGCCAATCGGATTATGAAAGCCCTTTCTCCCTTTGTGTTCCGGCGCCGCGCCACGCTGCTCGGTGCGGCCGTCCTGTCGGCCGGTCTCTGTCTCGCCCAGCCGACCGGCGACTCCAGACCCGCCTCCACGAATATCCCCGGCGCGCAATATCCGCTGGTCCACCCCGACCGCAGCGTCACCTTCCAACTGAAAGCGCCGGACGCCGCCAAGGTCCAGGTGCGCGTGGGCCAAACCTACGACATGACGAAGGCCGCGGATGGGACCTGGAGCGTCACCACGCCGCCGCTGGTGGTGGGTTTCCATTACTATTCGCTGGTGATCGACGGCGTCGAGGTGAACGACCCCGCCAGCAAGACTTTCTTCGGCTCGGACCATGAAAGCAGCGGCATTGAGATCCCCGAACCCGGCGTCGATTACTACGACGTCAAGGACGTTCCGCACGGCCAGATTCGCCAGCAGCGCTACTTCTCCACCGTCACCAACGCCTGGCGCCGCTGCTTCATCTACACGCCTCCGGATTACGATACGAACCGCGCCAGGCGCTACCCCGTGCTCTATCTGCATCACGGTTGGGGCGAGGACGAGTGGAGCTGGGTGGTGCAGGGCCACTTGGATCAGATCATGGACAACCTCATCGCGGCAGGGAAGAGCAAGCCCATGATCATCGTCCTGGAGAATCACTTCACCGCGCTCAAACCGGGCGAGCCGCGCTTCTCTTTCGGAGCGGGCGGCGGACGTGGGCGAGGCGCGGCGGGAGGACGTGGGGCAATGGGTGGCGCGGCCGCGGCGCGGCCCGATTTCAGCAACTTCGGTGCCACCTACACGGAGATGATGTTGAAGGATCTGATTCCCATGGTAGAGAAGAATTACCGGGCGCTCACCGGCCGCGACAACCGCGCCATCGCCGGCCTCTCCATGGGCGGTCTGCAGACCTTCCAGACCGCGCTGCAACACCTGGACCAGTTCGCCTACATCGGAGGCTTCAGCCCAGGCCTGCCCGGCCAGGCCGCCTGGGACAAGATCTACGCCGACCCTGGCGCTTTCAACAAGCAAGTGAAGTTGCTCTGGCTGGGTACCGGAACCGTGGAGCGTGACGGCAACCCCAACATTCTTCGGCTCCACGAAGATCTGGACAAGCACAGCATCAAGAACGTCTACTTCGAGTCACAAGGCACCGCTCACGAATGGCTGACCTGGCGCCGCGACCTGGCGGACTTCGCGCCGCGGCTGTTCCGGTAAGGGCTCACCAGGATGCCCGCGGTCCGCCGTTACTTCAACTGAAGCGCCGGCGTGCCGTCGCTGTTCAGCTTGCGTTCGAGCGGCGGCCCGGAGGTCTTCGCGATCGTAATCTCCACGCGGTACAGGACTTTGCATCCCTTTTCCAGGTGGCCGCCGAACGCGCCTTTCCCGATCTTGGACATGGTCATATGGATGTGCGGCTCTCCCGCGGCGATGACGCCGTCCAGGTTGAGCAGTTCCATGGGCCCCTTCACGGTGAAGTACTTGTCCTCGGCCGAGGGCGCCAGCGTGCTCGCCGCGTGGTAGGTGCAGGTTTCGAGCGAGCCGACGCCCGTGAGCACGATGCCGTCCTGGATATTGCGCTCCTTGATGACCGCCTCGATCGATTCGAGGAGCGGGTCGCCGCGGTCCAGGCGAATGCGATAGACCTCCTGGATCTGGGCGCCGCCGAACACGGCCTGTGGAGCCGCATCAGCGGCGTTGGCCGCCAGCGGCAAAACCCCGGCCGCGCTTAGAGCGCAAATGAAAACGGTGCGTCCCGCCGTGGCGCAACGGAAATTCATGCCTCCTCCTTCTTCCGAGTGCTGCTCCGTTACGATTGTGGCGCGAAAGGAGCCGCCGCGCGGAGCCGGCCATTAGATACGCTGCTCCGCGCGGCGTGGAGTCCCCGCCGCCCGCTAGGGCCGCCGGTAGAACTTATTGGGCGCTCCCGGCGTGGGAACGCTGCCCGCCACCTGCGCCTCCGCGGCATGCGCCTTGGCCAGCGCGGCGGCCAGCGTGAGGCCCGTTCCGGCCACCTCCGTGCCCGCGGCGTGCGCCATCCCGAGCGGCGCGCTCACAGTGATGGAAGCGCCGCTGGGACCGCCTCTGCCCCCGCCCGGAGCGCCCCTACCGCCGCCGCGTCCGCCGCGGGCGCCGCGGCTGACGGAGGCTACTACCGCCGTCTCACGGTTGGCGCCGCTATCGATTTCAATAGCCTGCCCCTCGGCGAATCCCGCCGGGTTAACCACGGGGATTGCTGTCGCGCCCGCAGTGGTGGCTGTCTCCACCGTGGTCGCGCCCGCCGTGCCCACCGCCGCAATGGTGGCGGTCTCGCTGTTGGCGCCGCTATCGATGGTTACCGTCTGGCCGGCGCCGAAATCCGCCACGCTGGCCACCTTGATGTTCGTCGCGCCGGCTCCCGATGCCATCGCCAGCGTGGTGGCGGATTGGGTCAGAAAATCGGTACAGAGGCTGCCGTTATCCGCGCCATCCGGGAAGCGGCCCACGCTCTTATTCGCTTCCCCGGCAGCGCCGCCGAAGCCGCCGCGGCCGCCGGCGGCCGCCGGCGCCACGACGATGCAGCCGCCCTTGCCCTGGTCCGTCTCCAGTGTGGCCAGCTCAGGGCTGGCAATGGTCCCGTTGCCGCTCGAGTTACTTTGCTGGGAACCGTAGACGATTGCGTCCACCACCACGCCATGCGAATCCAAGAGGGCAATGGAGCCGGCTCTGGCGGAAAGGGCGCCGCCAAACCACTGGTTGGGCGCCGGCCGTTCCTGGTACCCTTCCGCCGTTGCGGCGGGGTTCACCACGGCCGCGCCGTAGGGATGGTCTTTCGCCAGGGGACGATTGAGCGTGACGCCGCTGCCCAGCGCCTGAACCGCGTCGCCGCTGGCGTGCGGGAACTTCGTTGCCGGCGAGAAGGCGATGCCCGTTCCCGCGTCGGAAACGCCAATGCCCGCTGCGTGGCTGAACTTGAGCGGGGCAGCCAAATTGATCCCGTCGGCGCCGATGCTGGCTATATTCACCACTTCCCTGATGGCCCCGGCTTCCACGGTAAGCGCGTCTCCCACGGTCATGTTCGAATCCGCAGCGACCTTGATGGCGGTGGCGCCCGCGGATGCCGCCGCCGCGAGCGTGGTCTGCGTGGCCGGCTTGCCGGTTGCGGTCACGGTTGCCACTTCGTAGGCGCCGCCGAGATCGATACCGATTTTCTGGCCGGCCTCGAAGCCCGAGGCGCTGGTGACCGGCAGGTTGGTGGAGCCGGCCGGGATAGTAATCCACGGCCACGCGGAGACGGGGAGAAACACCGTGGTCATGGGCGCGGCCGCCGTCCCGACGCTGGCGATCGTGCGGGTTTCGCCATCGACATCGATGCTCTGACCCGCCGCGAATCCGCCGACGCTCCTGACGCTGATGACGCTATCGCCAGCCCGCGCCGGCGCCGCCAGGCCGGAGCTTGCCAGGCCCAGCAGGTAGAATCCGTGGGGCGCCAACTTGGCGCCTTCCGGCGCCGTGGCCAGTTTCACCGAGGCCCATTGGCTCTGGGTATTGATGAGGCTCCAATTGGAGAGGTCCACGGCGTTGCCCGAGGCGTTGTAGAGCTCGATGAATTGATTGGTCGCGTTGGCGCCGGCGCCGAAGCGGACCTCGTTGATCTTCACCGGCAGGACGTTGCGCAGCCGCGCCGTTACGCTTTCGGATTGCGCACCCCACTCCGCCTTGGCGGTCAGGAAGCCGGCGCCCGCCGCCGGAGCGGAAACGACTCTGAAAGTCGCGCTGGCGGTGGCCCCGGGCGCTACGGCATTCGGAACGGTCACCGATGTCCTGGCGCCGCCGGAGGCCGAGGCCGTCCACCCGGCAGGTATCGAAATGCTCAATTTGATTCCTGCGGCCGGGGCGCCCGACGGATTGGTGAAGGTCACGGTGACATCCTGCGCGGCGCGCGGCGTGAACGGCATGATCTTGGACAGGCGGACGGGCTGCAATCCGTACTGCGCCGCCACAATATTCGCCTGCACGGCGTCCGTGGTGGCCGCGCTCGGATATCCGGTGGTCATCACGCCTTCATAGAATGTGCCGGACGAGCCGTTGCCGTTGTCGCCGCCCGTGCCGAGGAGAATGCCCCCCTGCCGGTGCATGGGGTAGTAGCGGCTGTCGCTTTGCGAACCCGGGCGGGCTCCGCTGTAGAAGGTGGTCAACGGGCCCTTCTGCGCGTCGCCGCCGCGGATATCCCACTGATTGCCGCCTCCGCCATCCACCACCGCGGTCACGAATCGCCAGGAATCGATGGCCGGATCCGAGGTGTTCTGTTTGAGGTTGTATCCGGAGTAGACGCCGGCCTCCATATCAGCCATGATCCAAGGACCCGCGCCGTTGCCGCTGCCCCAAGCGGTGGATGTGCCGAAGTACGCAGTCTCCATGGTGCCCGCCGGCTCCGCGCGGCTACTCCGCTCGGCGTTGCCGTAGTCGAAGCAGCAGCCGCTGTCGAAATGCGTCCCGTCCACCACGTAGTACATGCCTTCCGGCTCGTCGCCGATCGCCAGGCCGCTGGCGTTGTTGTTGCGGAATCCCATGCCGGGCATGATGAACACGCCGTAGACCTTGTGGCCCATGATGGTGACGGGCGCCATGTCCGCGATGGGTTGCGTGTCGAACCCACCTTTGGCGGGTCCTGGGAATGACGGTCCGGGCGGCGCTTGCGGGAGGTGGTTGCCCTTGCCAGACTGGTCATAAATGAGATTGATGACGCACAGGGTGTTGGCGCAGAAGGCGTCTTGCGCGGCCGCATCCGCGTAACCGCCGCTATCCCCGGCCTTCGGCTTCGCCACGCCGATGTCCAGCAGCTTTCCGTCCGACTCGCGCTTCACCTGATAGAGCGGCCCGTTGTAGGCGGCATACAGCGCGCGCGTGGTGCTGTGCGCGGCAACGCAGGGCGTGCCCGCCGCGCCGTAGATGTCGCACGGGCCCTTCGCCCGCGCCGGGGCAGTGCTGGATTGGGCGGCCAACGTCAGGGCGCCGCCGGTCAGACTGAGCGCCAAGGCAAGCGCCCGCGCAAGATGGATCTTCGTTGTCATAGCTCTCCTGCTCGCTTCACGCGGCATCCCCGGGATGGGAGTGCGCCGGTGGAAATCGTAACATAGCGCGGACATCGCGCTCAGACGCGCCGGAGACCGGATTGGCTGCCATCCGGGCGCGCGGCGGTGGCACGCCTTCGGTTCGGTCCGCAAAAAGCGAGGGCCGCTGAGCACCCGTTGCCGGGCAATCAGCGGCCCTGGTTAACTGCAAGCCAGCTACCGCGCGCTGGCGTATTGGTTCGGCGCCCCCGGCGTGGGCACGCTGCCGGCGACGTTCGCGCCGCTCTCATGCGCCTTGGCAAGCGGGGAGGCCAGCGTGATGCCCGAGCCGGAGACCTCAGCGCCCACGGCGTGGGCAAAGCGAAGCGGGGCTGAAACGGTGATGGCTGCGCCGGCAAAGCCGCCGCGGCCTCTGCCGCCGCCGCCGCCACCGCCGCCGCCTCTGCCGCCACGGCCGGCGGAAACGATGACCGCCGTCTCCTGGTTCGCGCCGGTGTCGATGGTGATGGTCTGGCCGTCGCTAAAGCCGAACGGGCTGGTTACGGTGACCGAGGTGGCGCCCGCGGCGGCGGCCGTTTCCACCGTTGTGGCTCCCGGCGTACCCACCGTGGCGACCGTGACGGTCTCCAGGTTGGCCCCCGAATCGATCAGGAGCTTCTGGCCGGCCGCGAAGTCTTCCACGCTGGCGACCTTGATGTTGTTGGCGCCCGCGCGCGCCGCCGCCGAAAGGGTTGTGGCGGTCTGCAGGTGGAAATCCTTGCAGTTGCTGTCGGTATCCGCGCCATCCGGGAAGCGGCCGGAGCTCCGGTTGCTCTCGGCGGCCGCGCCGCCCCTGCCGCCGCGCCCCGCGCTGGGAGCAGCCACGCTGCAGGCGTTCGGGTTGCTCACGGACGTGGTCTGGTAGCCCTCGGTGATCCAGGGGTCTACCGTGCCGCCGTAGCTAAGGCTGTCCACAATGCGGCCGCCGGAGTCGCGCAGGATCATCGCGCCCGCGGCCGGGCCGAGCGCCGGACCGCCGAACCACTGGTTGGGAGCGGGAGGCCCCTGGTAGCCGGCGGTAGTGACGTTGGCGTCGCGCACGACGGATTCGATAGCGTGGTCATTGGCAAGCGGACTGTCCAGCGTAATGCCTGTTCCGAGGGCCTGAATCGGCTCATTGCTGGAATGCGCAAAAGCCGCGGCCGGCTTGAAGCTGATGCCGGTCCCCCGGTCGCTGAAGGGGAGGTTCGCGGAATGGGTGTACTTGAGCGGAGCGGCGAGGTCCAACCCCGTGCCGTGATCCATCACATTCTCCCTGGCAGCGTGCGCCTTAGCGAGAGCCGGCGTGAAGGTAACGGACGAACCGTTGTCCGCGGGATTCACGGCGGTAATAGTGACGGTTTCCTTGGTGGCCGGAGAGCCGATGGTCAGCTTATCGCCCACGGCGAAGGGGGTGCCACCGCCGCCGAACCCGCCGCGGCCTCCCGCGGTGATGGTGGTTGCGCCGGCGGCGGCTTCCGCCAGAAGAGTCCCGCGGTTCGCTTGCGTGCCGACCTTGGTTACGGTGACGGTCTCAATGCCGTGGCCCTTGGTGGCGATATCCAGGCGGATCTTGTCACCCACCGAGATATTGGCCACGTTGGTCACGCTGATGTTCTTCTCGCCGGCGTGCGCGTCCGCGCCCAGCAGCGCTTGCGTGCCGGGCTTGCCCACCGCGGTGACCGTGACCACTTCGTACCTCTCCGTGCCCGTCGCCACGGCGGGATAGGTAGCGCCGTGGCCGAGGGCGACCTTCTGCCCGACCTCGAAGCCGGTTTGCTCCGCTCCGCCGCGCCCGCCGCCGTTGGCTTGGAAGGGGACGTTGGTGGAACCGGCCGGGATGGTGATTACGGGGCCGTCTGGCAGGGGCTGCCAGAGCGTGACGGCGTTAGCGGCCGCCGTGCCCACCTGTGCAATCTTGCGCGTTTCCGCCGTCGCGCCAGTACCTATGGTGACGCTGTCGCCGGCATTCATGCCGGTAGTGCTCCGGACGTAGACCGTCGCTTCGGCCTTGTGCGCCGCCACGGCCAGGCCGGAATCCGAGAGGCCCAGCAGGTAGAAGCCGTGTGCGGCGAGCCTGGTTCCGGCCGGAATCCTGACGCTGGAAAAGATAGCCTGCTGCGTAGGATGCTCGGTGAGAGACCAATTGGAGATATCCACCGCGCTCGATCCGGCGTTGTAGAGCTCAATGAAGGAGTTCGTCGGGTTCGCGGGAGAACCGGTACTGACGGCGAATTCGTTGATCTTCACCGGGCTGACGCCGCGGACCTTTTCGGCCAGCGCGTAGGCTTGCGCCTTTCCGTCGACCGTCCAGGAAGCGCTGCCCATCAAGTCGCCGTTGAAAGCGGCTGGGCCGGCGGTCACCTTGAAGGTGGCGGTCACGGTGGCGCCTGGCGCCACGGAAGCATAGGTTGCGGCCGCATCGCTCTTGCCGGCTACCACGGCGGTCCAGCCCGCGGGCGGCGCGATGCTCAGCTTCACATTCGACGCGGCGGACTTGGCGGTGTTCGTGAACGTGACCACCGTTTCCTGCGAGGAACGCGGCGTAAACGTCTGGACTCCGGGAGGAGCCGCAGCCGCCGAGGCCGGCGCCACGGTCACGGCCGGCGCTTCGTACCGGGCCTCCACGATGTTGGCCTGCACCTTTTGCTGGGTGGCTTGCTTCGGGAAGGAGCCGGCGGCCGTCATTGCGCCTTCATAGAAGGTGCCGTCCGAGCCGTTGCTGTTGTCGCCGCCGTTGCCCAGCAGGATGGCGCCCTGCTTGCGCATCGGGTCGTAGGTAGCGTTCACGCGCGGCCCATCGAACATTACGGAAAGAGCGCCCTTCTGCGCGTCGCCTCCCATGGAGGTCCAATGGTGCGGCTCGCCCTGGGCGATGCCGGTGACGAAGCGCCACGTGATATTCGGAATGTCGCGGCAGAGCTTGTCGGCGGGGTCTGCGTTCACACAGCCCACCAGATTGTTCTCCTGGTCCGTCATGATCCACGGTCCGGGAGGGTTCCCGTGGTACCACGCGCCGATGTTGCCGAAGTAGGTAGTCTCCATGGTGCCGGCGTCGTCGTCGCGGCTGTCGATCTCGGCGTTGCCGTAATCGAAGCAGCAGCCGGTGTTGTAGTGATGTCCGTTGACTACCCAGTACTCGCCTTCCGCCTGGTCGTCCACCGCGGTGCCGGAGGGGTGATCGTCGCGAAGGCCCATGCCGGGCTCGATGAAGACGCCATAGGCCTTGTGGCCCATGATGGAGATGGGGGCCATATCCGCCACGGGAACGTTATTGAACCCGCCGGTGGCCGGTCCGGAGAACGCGCCGTGGGGCGCCTGGGTCAGGTCGTTGTGGTGACCGGACTGGTCATAGACGGTGGCGATCCAGCAGTAGGTGTTCGCGCAGAACGCATCCTGCGCGGCGGCATCGGCGTACCCGCCGCCATCTTCCGCGCTGGGCGGGACGATGCCAATATCCAACTTCTTGCCGTCCGATTGCCGCAGGACCTGGTAGAGCGGGCCGTTGTAGGAGGCCAGCAGCGCGCGCGTGGTGCTGTGCGCCGCGACGCAGGGGTCGCCCGCGGCGGCGTAAACATCGCACGGGCCTTGCGGCCGGTGCGCGGCGCCGGAGCTGGCCGGAGCTGGAGTTTGACCCCAGAAAATGGCCGATCCAAGCGCTGCGGCAAGCAAACACAACAAGGTGATGTTGGAAGGTCTCATGGGTTCCTCACTTCTTCCGTTACGGCACGGAGTCCGTATTGTAATCGCTTACCGGGGCACGCGCAAGGGGCGTTGACAGGGGCTTGGTGAGCCGATGGATTATGCCGCCGAATCGGGAAGCATCGGCTCCCCGGCGATGGCGCCGCACCGGGCGCAAGTCTGTCCGGCAAGCGCTTACACAAGCGTGCCGCGCCGGTAAGCCCAATTCCCGGCCGCCCGCGCCGGAAAGATGACCAATGAATCGCGCCGCCAACCCATTCCACACCCGATATGCGATACAACCTTTAATGGGCGGGTTGAAATGAACACCTACAGATCCTTTACGCGCTACCTATCTCTCGCGGCCATCACGGCCTGCGCTGTATTCAGCCAAACGCATCCGGCTCCTTCCATTCCGGCGGCCGGTTCCAAGCTGCCGCCGGTGGCGGCGCCCAAAACCGTCGCGGAAACCGACTGCACGGCGGACAAGCTTGGAACGAGCATACCGGTGGGCTCCATCGGCCTACCAGTCTCGGCCGTTACCCTCAGCGCGCCCCAGTGGCACGCGGCGGCGAACAATGCTCCGGCCTACTGCAGCGTGGATGGCTCCATGGCGCCGGTGGATAAGAGCGGAACGGCCAAGCCCATCCTCTTCCGTGTGGCGCTGCCCGCAACGTGGCAGTATCGCGCGGCGCAGCTCGGCGGCGGAGGCATGAACGGCACGGTGCCGAACCTTCTCGGCGAGAGAGGTGCGGGCGGAACGCTCCTGCAGCAAGGCTTCGCCACTTATGGCAGCGACTCCGGCCACCAGATGGGCGGATTCGGGGGAGGGTTCCCGGGCGGCATGGGCGCCCGCGGCGGCATGCCCGGCCGCGGTCCGGGAGGCCCGCCGGCCCAGGCTGGTCAGGCGGCGCCGGGAGGTCCTCCGGCGCAGGCCGAGGGAGCGCGCGGCCCCGCCAATCAGATGATGGGCCGCGGACCGATGGGCGCCATGCCGTTCGGACAGCCGAACCCCGAGGCCGATGCGTGGGCCACCGACCAGGAAGCCATGGCCAACCTCGGCTACATGCAGCTCAAGAAGACGCATGACGCGGCCATGGTCCTGGTGGAGAGAATGTACGGCCAGCGCCCGCGCTTCAACTACTTTTTCGGCTCTTCGCAGGGAGGCCGAGAAGCCCTCACCGTGGCGGAACGCTTTCCGGCCGATTACGATGGCATCGCGGCCAACGTCCCGATTCTCGGGTTCTCCACGCTGATGCTGGCGCCCGAACTGATCCGCATTCACGAGAAGCCGCTGGCCAACTGGGTGACCATGGCGAAGGTCAACGCGATACGCGGGGAATTCATGCGCCAGTGCGACAAGCTGGACGGCCTGGTGGACGGCATCATCAACAACTATCCGGCGTGCCGCGCCATCTTCGATATGTCGCAAGGCGATCCTCAGCGCAATCCGTGGGCCGCCAAGCGCTGCCCGAACAATGTGGACCCGAATCCCTCCAACACGAGCGCCGCCGCCTGCTTCACCGACGGCCAGATTTCCACGCTCGAGTTCGTCTACTCCCACTACAAGTACGCCACGCCGCTGGCCAACGGCGTGAAGTCCTTCGGCATGTGGACGCCCAATACCGACCCTTCGGGCAGCGGCCTGATTGCGCCCGCGCGCTATCGCGGACAGGAAGGCGCGCCGGACAACGCTCCCCTGCACAGTCACCTGGGCATTCTGGGCGTGACGGGATTCCTGATGCAGAATCTCACCGCCAATCCGCTGGACTATGTGGAGGGCGGCCCGCTGAACAAGCGCCGCGTGGAGATCTCCGCCATCCTCGATTCCACGAACCCGGACTTGACGCCGTTCTACCGCCACGGCGGAAAGCTGCTGGTGGCCATCGGTTCCAACGATACCCTGGCTTCGCCCGGCGCGCAGATGGACTATTACCAGTCCGTGATCGCCAAGCTCGGCCAGCCGACGGTGGATGCCTTCGCCCGCCTGTGGGTGCTGCCGCAAACGGGGCACGGGTTGAGCGGAACCATCTACGGCACGGACGGCGACGGCAAGACGGTGCAGACCGCGCCCATTCCGAACAGCTTCGATCGCGTGGCGCTGGTCATGGATTGGGTGGAGAACAACAAGGCTCCGGGCCGGCAGGTTACCGTGACCGCCGGCGAGCGCAGCTTGCCCATGTGCTCCTATCCCGAGTATCCGAAGTACGTGAGCGGACCGGTCACCGCAGCCAGTTCGTACACGTGCGCGGCGCACTAGGCGCGCGCCGGGGAAGCGAGAATCTTCACGGGGCGCGGCGGCCGGAGACCGCGGCCCCGAATCACATGCAATTGGAACCCGCGCACAGGTTCTTGCTGAAGAACGGCATCACATGATTCTGGAAGCGGTCCGCCA
Organism: Bryobacteraceae bacterium; assembly: GCA_035524535.1. GTDB lineage: Bacteria > Acidobacteriota > Terriglobia > Bryobacterales > Bryobacteraceae > BOG-224. Next base: position 1,825 of record DATKOS010000192.1, on the reverse strand, counting down.
CCGCGCTCGTGTGCGTGCCGGAGTAGATCTCGAAGCTGTTGGCCACGCCGTAGCTGTCCAGGATGTCGTGCAGCTTGCCGGCGTCCACGCGCAGGCCGTCCTGGTCGCCCACGTCCATCGCGATGGCCTTGTACTGCTTCAAATTGCCGATGTACTGGTGTACAAACACCAGCGGCGCATTGGCGATCCAACGGTTCACCACGTCCTGCTGCGCTTCCCCGTCCTTGGTCGGCATATCGAGGTACAGCGGAGGGTTCTTCGGGTCCGGCGACCACGCGGCCGCCGTCGCAAGCTGCGTGGCCAGGCCCGGTATCTTCGCCGATTCCGCCGGCGATTTCGCTTGCGCCAGCGCCGCCTCCGCCGTCGGATTGCCGCGCCCGCCGCCCATCCGCGGCGACATGCAGCATGGGCTCATGATGTACAGGCTGCCATACACATCCGAGTGCTTCATCCCGATCCGGCTCGCGCCGTAGCCGCCCATGGAATGCCCCACCAGCCCGCGGCTGCTGCGCTTGGCGATGGTGCGGTAATGCGCGTCGATGTAGGCCACCAGATCGTGCGCCACATAATTCTCAAAATCGCCCGTCGTCACCGAGCTCGAATACATTGAGCCGTTGTAAACCGTCTTCGAATCCGGCAGCACCACAATCATCTCCTGGGCGCCCTGCGCGAATGCCCCCTCGATGGTCTGCGGCACGTGGATTTCATGCGTCCACTGCTCCGCGCCGATGGAATATCCATGAAGGGCGTAGATCACCGGGTATCGCCGGTTGCGGTCCGAGGCGTAGCTGGGAGGCAAGAACACGATGACGTCGCGATCCGGGCTTTCGCCTTCCAGATTGCCCTCAAGCGACGCGCCATGAACCTTGATGTGCTCCACCGTCACCGGCTTGGCGCCCGGTATCACCGGCGGAACAATGGTCTGAACCTGCGCGTGGGCGAATACCGCTAGCCCAAGCGAAATCGCGAAAGCGCCGACGATGCTGATTTTCATGGTCACTCCACCTCCCGGCGCGCCCAGGCCGCGCCCCCATTCTTTCCCGCCGGGCGCGGCTCCTGCCGCGTCCTCTTGCTGCCTGCCCGGCCCGCGCCGCTCTAGCGGGCCAGTTCCGGCGTCCCCAACGAGCGCCCGGAATCGTTGAACGCGTCCACCGCAAAATAATAGGGTGTGTCCACGTTCAGCTCGTGAATGTCGATCTCTTTCGTGCCGCGAATCTCCAGGTTCTGGTATAGCTTATTCGCCGCGACGCCGAAACGCACCACGTAACCGTCCGCGCCGGGCACAATCTGCCATCGGATCACGGCGTCGCGCGCGTCCGTCGGGTCCCGGTGCGCCTCGAACTTCGGAGCCGTCGCGGGCGGCGCGCCCTGCCCGCTCCCGAAGATGCGGAGGTCCCGAATGCAGAAGGGCCCTCCCGCCGGCATATGGACGTTGGTGATGCGCACGTAGCGCGCCACCACCGGCTCGGGAAGCTGGATGTAGTCGTGCGGCACGTCCGCACGATTCGCCGAGCGGTCCGCCAGCATCTGCCATGTCTGGCCGTCGCCGGACCACTCCAGCTTGTACTGGTGGTACAGATCCTCCGTGCGGCCCAGCGCCGTGGCTTCCTCCTCGCCGAAATTCACCTGCACGGCGTCAATGCGGCAGGGCTTGGCCAGGTTGACGCTCAGCCATTCGCCCGGGTTGCTGGTGCGCGCGCTCCATAGCGTCCGGACATCCTCGTCGAAAGCGTTGGTGACCGGGAAGCCATCCAGGGTGGAGGAAGCTTGCGCGCGCTTCCCATAGGACAGCAGCATCCACCCCGGATTCAAGTCCACGCCATCG
>DATKOS010000191.1:0-11308 GCA_035524535.1 Bryobacteraceae bacterium | reverse complement strand
GGCGACCGGCGCGACCAGTTCCTTCCAATTCGCGCGCAGGGCGGCGGGCGCCTGTTTCCAGGGGGCGGGGGCGGCGATGGCAGTGGTTTGCGCCAAGTTAATGGGCTCCTAGGTTCCTAGAGATTGGTGCAGAGACTCCGTCTTTCCTCATGCAGGCCGCCTTCCATTCATCAGCCGGAAGATGTAGGCGAGCACTTCCGCCACCGCTTTATAGAAGTGGGCGGGGATCTCCTGGCCCACATCCACGCCCTTGTAAAGAGCCTGGGCTAGCGGCGGGTTCTCAATCAACGGTACGTTGTGCTCAATAGCTTTCTTTCGAATTCGCAGCGCCAGGTAGTTCTTTCCTTTCGCCACCACGCGCGGCGCGCCCGGCGTGTTCATGACGTATTTCAGGGCTACGGCGTAGTGGGTCGGGTTGACAATTACCGCCGTGGCCGTGGGCACCTCGTGCATCATGCGGCGGCGCGCCATATCGCGGCGCAGACGGCGCACGCGCTGCTTCATGAGGGGGCTGCCCTCAATCTCCTTGAATTCGTCGCGAATCTCCTGCTTGCTCATCCGCAGATCCTGCTGGTAGCGGCGCTTCTGGCGCACCAGATCCACGGCGCCGAACACCACGAACACCATGGAAGCCTTCCACAGCAGGGACTGTATGGAGCCGGCCACGTAGGCCGCGCCGGCCGTCGCGCTGCGCAAGGGGAGCGAGAGGAAATTCTGAAAGTCGTCTTTCACCAGAAAATACACCGCCGCGCCGAACGCGGGGATCATGACGGCGGCCTGGAGCAGCGACGAAAGGCTTTGCTTCGGGAGATCGCGGAGCTTGGCGAGCGGGCTGAGGCGCTTCAGATCCGGCGCCAGCTTCTTGAGACTGACGCCAAAGCGCGTCACGCCCAACTGCACCGCCAGGGTGATGGCGATCAGCGCCGCGCCAAGGGTTGCCAGCGGGACCATGGCGCGCTTGATGAGATCCAGGCTCAACTCGGTAATCTCCGCGGCGCTCAGGCGCGGGTCCAGGGCATGCTGCAGCACGGCGATGATGTCGCTGCGAATGGCCAGCAGCCAGCCCAGGCCCCAGGCGTGAAGCAGCGTGACGAAAGCCAGGAATTGCAGCGCGCCCACGAAGACGCGCGCGGTGGGAAAGCTGCCTTCCTCGCGGGCCTTTTTCAGGCGCCGCTGCGTCGGCTGTTCAGTCTTTTGGTCTCTATCCGCCATGGCCTTAACGGGAAATCAGGGCGCGCATGGCGGCGAAGCCCGCACTCATGCCCGCGCGGTAGAGAGGGAGCAGCAGCAATGCCAGCCATCCCAGCACGGCGAGGCTGATCATCATCTTCACTGGGAAGGCGATGGTGATGAGCTGGAGTTGGGCATTCACGCGGCCGAGCAGGGCCAGCGAAATATCCACCATGGCCAAAATGGCCACCAGCGGCAGCGCCAGCCTCAATCCGGTGGCGAACATGTTGGCCCCCAGCGCGACCACCTGCTCCGCCGCTCCGCGCTGCAAGACGAACGCTCCCGCCGGCCAATTCTCCAGGCTGCGTGCAAACGCTCCAATCACCTCGCGATGAATGCCGGTCGCGAAGAACAGCAGCCCGGCGGCCAGTTGTGCGAAGACAATCAGAATCCCCGAATCGGCCTGCGTGTTGGGATCGATGGTGCTGGCGAAGCCGTATCCGGCCTGCAAACCGAACACCTGCGAGCCCACGGCCAGGGACTCGGCGATGAATGCCACCGTCAGTCCGATTCCGATTCCCAGGGCCGATTCGGAAAGAACCCACATAGCGAACAAGCCAGCGGACGGAACGTCGGCGACCTTCGGCCATTCCGGAAACAGCGACATGGTGACGCCCAGCGACAGAGCCACGCGGGCCGGGCTCAGCATGCCCGTGACACCGGGAATCGGCGTGAATACGAAGACGCCGCCCACGCGGATCAGCGTCAGAAGGAAACCGAGAAGCGTCGAGATGGAGAGGACCAACTCACCGCGCATAGCGGCTGAAGTCTCCCAGGGTGAGGACCGTGTACGCCGTCATCTTCTGCAGCATCCAGGGCAGCGCCAGAATCAGGGCGCAGAGGAACGCCATGAGCCGCGGAACCGCGCTGAATGCCGAGTCCTGAATCGACGTCAAGATCTGCACGAAACTCATGGCGATGCCCACGGCGAAGCCCACGGCCAGCAGCGGCGCGCTCAGCCAGAAGGCTGTCATCAGAGCCTCGCGGAGAATCTGAATGGCGTATTCGGGGGTCATGCGTAGAAGCCTTTCATCAGCGAGCCGATCACCAGGTTCCAACCGTCGGCCAGCACGAACAGGAGGATCTTGAACGGCGCGGAGATCATCACCGGCGGCAGTTGAATCATGCCGATGGAAAGCGTGACGGAGGCCACCACCATGTCGATGATCAGGAAGGGCAGGTAGAGCACCGCCCCAATCTGGAAGCCCGCCTTCAATTCGGAGAGGATGTACGCGGGGATCAGGATCTTGAGGTCGAGATCGGCCGGACTGTGCGGCGCCGGCGCGTGCGAGATCTCCACGAACAGCTTGACGTCCTTCTCCCGCGCGAAGCGGATCAGGAAGGCCTTGAGCGGTTTGGCGCCGGCGTCGAAGGCCTGATCCGCGGTGATTTGGTTGTTCTGCAGCGGTTCCCAGGCCGAATGGTAGATGTCCGAGGCCATGGGCGAGACGATCAGCAGCGTCAGGAACAGGGCGATTCCCACCAGCACCTGGTTGGACGGCGTGGTCTGCGTGCCCAGCGCCTGCCGCAGGAAGTGCAGCACGATGGTGATGCGCAGAAACGGCGTGATGCACATGACCACCGCGGGCAGCAGCGTGAGCAGCGACAGCAGAATGACAATCTGCATCGGCACGCCCATCGATCCGGCGGCGGGGTTCATGTTGATGCCGAGGACCGAGCCTGAGGGTGGAGTCTTCGGCGCCGCGGCAGCCGCCGCGGGAATCAGAACCGCCGCGAATCGCGATGCGCGCCGCATCAGCGATCCTCTCCGCGGGAGGGGGAAGCCTCCGGCGCAATGCTGTCCGCGAGCACCGCGCAGCCGCCCGGCGATACGCCGATCAGCAGCACTTTGCCCGCCACGCTCACCAGATGGAGAGAGTGCTGGGGGGTGAGGGCCAGGCGTTCCACCGCTTGCATGCGGCGCGAGCCGGAGCGCACGAGGCCCATTCCTCCTCCGCGCACCAGCCCCTTGGACCGCAGGAGCCACAATGCTCCCGCCAGCAAGCCCAGAACGAAGAGAATCGCGAGCGCCTGTTGCATGTTTTCCTCAGCGCCCGCCGCAAAACCGGATCATGCGCGCCGCGCGGCGGCCGTTGACTTCCACCAACTCCGCGAGGCCGATCTGCGCGCCCGCCGCCAGCGCCTCCACCGTCTCGCCGGCCGGGCGCGCGGTGCGGATAAGGCTGCCCGCGGCCAGATCCATCAATTCGCTGACGCGCATGGATGGACCCGGCAGGATGGCTTCGAACCGCACCGGAACGTCGCGGACTCGCTCCAGGTTGGACTGATCGTGGCTCATGGCGCGCTTACGGGTGGATCAGTTCGAGGATTCCTTGCAGCATCTGGTCGTTGGTGGTGATTACCCGGGAAGCCGCCTGGTAGCTGCGCTCATACGTCAGCAGATTGGCGAACTCATTGGCGATGTCCACCGTGGAGGTTTCCAGCGCGCCCGCCGTGATCTTGCCCAGACCCGCGCTCTGCGCCGCGCCCAGCGTGATGGAGCCGGTCGCCACCGTGGACTGCAATTCGTTGTTCCCCACCGAAACCAGGCTGTCCGGGTTGGGGACGTTGGCTAGCGCGAGCTGGCCCAAGGTGATCTGCTGGCCGTTGGAATACTTCGCGATCAGGGTTCCGCCGTTCTGCAGGCTGAAACTGGAGATCTGTCCGGCCGAATAGCCGTTCTGAGACGTGCTGGATACCCCCGAAGCTTCCGCATATTGCGTCAGCATGGAGGAGCCGTCGGCGTTATAGAGATTCCAGTTGATGTCCACGTCGGCCGCGCCATCGGCCAGCCCCGAGATCTTTAGAGCGACCGGGCTGCCCTTTACGTCCGGGTCGCTCAGGCTCCCATCTGGATTGAAGGTCAGGGTGCTGGAAGCCAGCGTCGTTGTGCCGCCGCTCTGCAGATCGGCGGAGGGGATGGTCACGGCGTACTTCCAGTTGTTCGCGCTGGTTTCCGTGAAGGTAACGGTCAGAGTGTGGCTGGTCCCCTGCGAGTCGATCACCTGGATGGGCGCCGAGAAGGTCCCGTCCGCGGCCGTCGCGGCGTTCAGGTTGACGTCCATGCTCATGGTAGTGGTGGCCGTCGCCGGGATGGTGGAGCCGGCCTGCGCTGTCAGGTTCCCGACCGCGCCGCTGGGGTTCACCACGCCGTTGACGGCGGACCAGCCTTGCACCGCCTCGCCGGTCGCGGTGACGAGCTGGCCCTGGTCGTTGACCTGGAAGCTGCCATCGCGGGTGTAGAGCATCTGGCCGTCGCTGCCCTTCACCACAAAGAAGCCGTTGCCTTGAATCGCGGCGTCGGTGGGTCCATTGGTGGTGGTGAGGGTCCCTTGCGTGTAGCTGGTGACGGTTTGCAGCGGCCCGACGCCCATGCCCACCTGGGACATGCTCTGGCCGATCCCCAAGCTCTGGGACATGAGGTTTTCAAAGTCGATGTCAGTGGCCTTATAGCCAGTGGTATTGAGGTTCGCGAGATCGTTGCCGACCACGTCGATCGCGCTGGAGTCCGCTTGAAGCGCGGACAGGGAAACGGAATATGCGGGGAACATATGAGTTCTTCTTCTCCTTATTTAAGAGCCGGTGGCTCCATTGGTTGTCGCGTTGGCATTGGTGGAGCTGCTGGCCGCTTGCGACTGTTGGCTCATGTAGCTCTCAATGTCGCCGCGAATCCCGATTACCTGCTCCAGTTGGCTGAACTGGGCCAATTGCGTGACGAACGTCGTGCTGTCGGTTGGATTGAGAGGGTCCTGGTTTTGCAATTGCGATACCAGCAGTTGCAGGAACACTTGCTCGCTCGGGGCCGTGCTTCCGCTCGTGGCCGTGGACGAAGAGCTGCTCGAATTGTCCGAGCCTGTTAGCGGGTTGACTGGGGATGCCATGGGTCTTCTCCTTTCCACTGTGCGGGCCCGCTCATGCTGCTTTGCAACGTTTCCGCCCAAGCGGGGCGCCGCGGCTGACCTTGCCGGCCCTCGCCTTGCTGCTGGCGCGAGCCGCTGAAATCCTGTTGCGAGTCGCCTTTCTGGGAATCGCTTGAGCTGGCCCGCGACTCCAAGGAGGGCCCGCCCGAAACCGCCGATCCGCCCGGCTGCCAGGCATCCGCGCGAAGGCCCGCCGTTTTGAGGCGGCTCACCAAATCCGGCAAGTCTTGTTGCAAGCCGCGGGCCAGATCCGAATCGCCCGTCCGCACGGCCACGTGAAGCTCACCGGAGCGCTGCGTGAGCCGGACTTCCACTTTCTGCGCGCCGGCTTGGCCCACTTGGAGAGTCAAGTCCTTCAGCGCGGATGAGGCGCTGCTTTGCAAATGCGCGCTCTCGGCGGGCTCCTGGGCGTTTGCGGCCGCGCTGGTTGCCGGCGTTCGGGTGGAGGATGCTTCAGGATTGCCTTGCTCATTTTCGTAATGCGAGCTCAGCGTGCCGCCCGCCCCAGCAGCCACCGCGGTCACGCCATCAGGATTGGGCGAAGAGGCATTCGCCTCCGCTTTCACCTTCCCGGGCGCGGAAGGCGCATCCTGTGAGGGAGCGGCTGAAGACTTCTCGCGGTAGTCGTGCGCGGTGGATTTCTGTGCGGCGGCCTGTGCGGCGGGAAGGTCGGGTTTCCTTGAACCACTGTCCGCGAGTGCGGATTGGTCTCCGGCGCCCTGTGTGCCCGGCGATGGCGCCGCTATGCTGTTCGCCGTGGGTCCCGCGGCCAGGCCCGCCGTGGGTTTCGCATGGGAGGATGCGCTGGTTCTCACCACCGATAACGCCGCTGCGCCGGCGCCCGGCGCTCCATCGCCATCCGCCGCCGGCCGAATCCTGGCGGTAAACGCCAGCTCACCGGCCAGTCCGGCGGCCACCCGGGAAGAGTCCAAGCGGTTCGGCAGCTCTTGCTTCGTGGAATCGGATTGGGCTTGCCGCAAGGCCTCATCGGCAAGTGCGGGCGAAGGAAGCGCCGCGCTGTCGCCTGCCGGCGCGCCCGTCGTGCCATTCGTTGCCGCTTGGGATTGCCGTCCCGCGCCGGCCGCCGCGGAGAATGCCTGGCCCAGCGCATCGGCGGCTCCGGCTAGCCCGCCCAGCAGCTCCGGGCGCGGCGCTGTCACCAGTGCTTCCGCTGTGGCCGTATTGAGGCGGTTTTCCTTTTGTCCGGGTTCCTGGCGTGCCCGCTTTGCCTTGACCGCATGCGCGCTGGAAGGCCGGCCGGGCTCCGCCGCCGGGGCAGGAGAGGAATCTGGCTGGCTCTGCTGGGCGTCGGACATGGCCGAGGCGAAATCGTCCGGAGAAGATGGCCCGCCGCTCGAAGATGCCGTCGAAATAGCCTGGGGCGCGGTGGAGGGCGCGGTGGGAGATACGGTCACGCCGCGCTAAGGGCAGTTTGTGAGCCACTTGAGGCGCACTGTGCTTTCAGTAGGATATTGCGGCGCGGGCGGTGTTGCCCTTTTGACAGTCAACGGCCCAAAGTCAAGGATTTGACTATTTAAAGATCTTCTTATCTGCATATCGACATTGCGCCGCAACATTTCGAGCGTTTCTCGCAAACCGCGCCAATGGATGCCAACTTGCATAGCACCAGCCGTAGCGCTTATGGATGCCCTCACCATCGCGGCCGCCAGTGGGATACGCTCCCGAATGCAGTCGCTTGACCTGCTTGCCAACAATCTGGCCAACGCCGGCACCGCAGGCTTCAAGAGAGACCAGGAATTCTACGGCTTGTACTCCTCCGCTGACGCAACCTCCGACAGCAACGGCTTCACCACTACCGTGCCGGTAATCGAGCGCCAGTGGACCGACTTTTCCGCCGGTATCCTCCAAGTGACCGGCAACTCCCTGGATGCGGCCATCAATGGCAAGGGCTTCTTTGTGGTCCGCGGCCCGAACGGACCGTTATATACGCGCAACGGGAGTTTCCAGAACCTGCCCACTGGCGAGCTGGCCACGGCCGAGGGCTACCCGGTGCTCAATCCCAACGGCGACCCCATCCAGATTCAGCCCGGCAAGAACGTCGTCATCACTCCCACCGGGGACGTGCAGCAAGGCGGCGTCTCCCAGGGGCAACTGGCCGTGGTGAATTTCGCCTCCACGGATTCTCTGGTGAAGACGGGCAATGCCTGCTTCCTGAACGCAAACCCGAAGAACGCTCCGGAGCCCGCGGCGGATGTGGCGGTGCAGCAGGGCAAGCTCGAAGGGTCGAATGTTCCGGTGGCGGAGGCTGCCATGCGCCTGGTGGGCGTCATGCGGCAATTCGAGATGTTGCAGAAGGCCGTCACAGTGGGCAATGAGATGGACACGAAAAGCTTACAGGAGGTAGCGCGGGTCAGCTCCTAGCAGCGGGCGCCGCGTCCGGCCAAGTGCAGAACGAAGGGAGTTTCAGATGATCCGTGCTCTTTACAGCGCCGCCAGCGGAATGACCGCGCAGCAGCTCAACGTGGACAACATCGCCAACAACCTGGCCAACGCCAACAGCACGGGCTACAAGTCCCGCCGCGCGCAATTCCAGGATCTGCTCTATCAGAATATGGTGCAGCCGGGCGCGTCCGCGGGGCAGCAGACCACCGTGCCGGTGGGCCTCCAGCTTGGACTCGGCACGCGCGCGGCCTCCAACGAAATCATCTTCACCCAGGGCAATTTCACCGAGACGGACAATCCGCTGGATGTGGTCATTCAGGGCAACGGCTTCTTTCAGATTCTCCAAGCCAACGGCCAATTGGCCTACACGCGCGACGGAGCGTTCCAGCTCGATAAGAACGGCAGTCTGGTGACGTCCACGGGCAATCAGCTCCAGCCGCAAATCACCTTGCCCGCCAACGCGCAGACCATCACCGTGGCGTCCGACGGCACCGTGAGCTACACGCTGCCAGGCCAGACGGCGGCGCAGAAGGCCGGGCAGATTCAGTTGGCGTCGTTCCAAAACCCGGCCGGCATGAACAGCCTGGGAGGCAACCTCTATCAGCCCACGGACGCCTCCGGCGACCCGATCGTGGGCTCGCCCGGCGGGCAGGAAGGTCTCGGCACGCTGCTGCAAGGGTATACCGAGCAATCGAATGTCAGCGTCGTGGAGGAGTTCATCAACCTGATCGTGGCGCAGCGCGCCTACGAGGCGAACTCCAAGGTGGTGAAAGCCGCCGACGACATGTATCAACAGGTCAACAACCTGAAACAATGATTTCGCGAATTGTGCTTGTGCTGTGTTGGGCGGCGCGCCTAGCTCCCGCGCTGGACCCAGCCTGCATACCGGTGGAGGGAGACCGGATTCTGGGCGAGCAATTGGCGGGAGCCCTCCCTGCGTTTACCGCAGTCCCGCCCCAGACTATTGTGGGCAGCATGCCGCCGCCGGGGTCGAAGCGCGTGTTCCACGCTCCGGAACTGGCGGCGCTTGCTACGCGCTATTCCATTCCACTGGACGCCGTGCGCGACGTCTGCTTCGAATGGCCGATGCAAGCGCTCGACGTCGAGCGCGTCCGGGAGGCCATGCGGAAATCGCTTGCGCTTCCAGCCGCAGACATTGAAATCACGGAGACCGGCCCCAGCCTGACGCCGCCCGGCCCCATCGAATTTCCGCGCGAGACGCTCGGCAGGCCGGCCAACGCCGCGCAGAGCAATCCGTCGCTCTGGCGCGGCTACGTCTCTTATGGCGACGACCACAGGTACGCGGTATGGGCCAAGGTGCGGATACAGGCCCCGTGCGCGCGTCTGGTGGCCGCCGCGGCATTGAAACGAGGCCAGGCGCTGGAAGCGAGCCTGGTCCGCACGGAACATGGGGAATGCTTTCCATCGCTGGAGGCGCCGGCGGACGCGGCGCCGGCGTCTCTGGCGGGGATGCTGCTCAACCGTCCGCTCGCGGCGGGCGCGGAGATCCGTCCCGAGTACCTTGCCTTACCGAATGATGTGAACCGCGGCGACACGGTGAAAGTAGAGGTGAACAGCGGCGCCGCGCACTTGCAGTTCGACGCCGTGGCGGAATCGGCCGGCCGCGGCGGAGACGTCATCGAAATTCGCAATCCGTCCAGTAACAAGATCTTTCACGCCCGCATTCAAGGGAAAGGACGCGTCATTGTGATGGCCGACTAGCGCCCGCCCGTGCGGCGGCGCGCAATAGTTCGCGGGATAGGGGTGGTTATGCAATCGAAAACGTACATCGCAGCCGTGGTTCTGGCGCTTCTGGCGGCGCCCGGCCATGCCGCCAAGAAGCCCAAGAAAGCCCCGCCCCCCAGCGCTCTCGATTCCTATCTGCAGGAAGCTCTCAAACAGACCGCCGCGCCCACGCAGCCCGCACCCGGGTCCCTCTGGTCGCCCGCCTCGCGGCTAACCGACGTAGGTTCGGACGTGCGCGCCGCCCAAGTGGACGACATGGTCACCATCGTGGTGAACGAGCAAGCCACGGCTGTGGCCAACGGAGGTACGAAAACGTCGCGCGCCTCCGCCGCCCAGAGCGCCGTCGCCGCCATCGCCGGTCCCAAGAGCCCCACCGGAGCGGCGCAGAACCTGCTGAATCTCAATACCACGCAGTCACTGGATGGCTCCGGAACCACCACGCGCGGCGCCACCATCACCGCCACGCTAAGCGCCCGCGTCACCCACGTGCTGCCCAACGGGTACCTGGTGCTGGAAGGCAGCAAGACGGTGGTGGTCAACGCGGAGCACCAGGTGGTTACGGTGCGCGGCGTGATTCGGCCCGCGGACCTGACCAACGGCAACATCATCAATTCCAATCAGATTGCCCAAATGGAAATTCGGATTGACGGCAAGGGCGTGGTGAACGATGCGATCCACCGTCCGAACATCCTGTATCGCATTCTTCTCGGCATCTTGCCATTTTGACTACCGCCATGAAACGCCTGCTCGCAGGACTCTTGTTGATCTACGGCGCGGCCGTCCCCGGCGCGCAAGGCGCCGCCCACCTGAAAGAGCTGGTTTCGCTCGAAGGTGTGCGTGATAACCAATTGATGGGCTATGGCCTGGTGGTCGGGCTCGCCGGCACGGGCGACCGGCGCCAGACCATCTTCTCCGCCCAGAGCCTCACGAATCTCCTGGAACGCATGGGCCTCACCGTGGACCCCACCACCATTCAGGTAAAGAACACGGCCGCCGTGATGATTACCGCCACGCTTCCGCCCTATTCGCAGGCCGGTACGCGCATTGACGTCACCGTGGCTGCCGTCGGCGATGCGCCCAGCTTGCAAGGCGGCGTCCTGCTCATGTCCGGGCTGCGCGCGGCGGACGGCCAGGTGTATGCGGTGGCGCAAGGCGCCCTGGTGTTGGGTGGATTTCAAGCCGGAAACGGCGCCAACCAAACCACCCTCAACCACCCCACCGTGGGCCGCATTCCAGATGGCGCCATCGTGGAACGCGGCGTGCCCGGAGCGCCATTGAGCCCGCCCTTCCATCTACAGCTCGAACGCGCCGATTTCGCCACCGCGGCGCGCGTAGCGGACGCCCTCAACAAGCGCTTCGGCGCCGTGGCTCATGCCGATAGCGCGGCGGTAGTCACCGTAACGCCTCCGCCGGAGTTCACGAACAAGACCACCGAGTTCATCGCGGAACTGCAGCGCCTAACCGTGGACACGGACAGCGCGGCCGTCATCGTGGTCAACGAGCGCACCGGCACCATCGTGATGGGAAAAGAAGTCCAGATCGCTCCCGTGGCTATCATGCAGGGCAATTTGAACGTGGAGATTCAAACCACGCCGCTGGTCTCGCAGCCCAATCCGATGAGTTCCGGAACAACCCAGGTAACCCCGCAAACCCGTGTTTCCACGACGCAGGAGGCCGCGCGCAGCGTGATGTTGAAGGAAGGCGCGACGGTGGAGGAACTGGTCCGCGCACTCAACGCCATCGGCTCCAGCCCCCGCGACATCATCTCCATCCTGCAGAACCTGAAAGCCGCCGGAGCATTGGATGCGGAGTTGCGCGTGATTTGAGATTTTACGGGAGGCCGGAAGAATGAGCCCCATCGATGGAGTGATAGCCGGCGCCTCCGGCGGCGTGCCCTCCAAGGACACCCCGGAGAAGATCGACGGCGCCGCCAAGCAGTTTGAGGCCTTGCTCATCGGGCAAATGATGAAGTCCATGAGCGAGTCCGAGGGCGGCTGGCTGGGAACGGG
>DATKOS010000190.1:0-30766 GCA_035524535.1 Bryobacteraceae bacterium | reverse complement strand
GGTGGCGGTGGGCCGCGCCGCGCTGGAAGGGCTGGGCGGATACCTGCTGGTGCTCTACGGGGATTCGCCGCTGCTGCGCGTGGAAACGCTGCGGCGGCTGATTGACGCCGAGGCGTCGGGCGATGCGGCCTGCGTGCTGATGAGCGCCGTGATGGAGAATCCGTTCGGCTACGGCCGCGTGATTCGCACGGCCGATGGCCCGGTGACGGCGGTGGTGGAACAGAAGGCCGGCACGCCGGAGCAACTCGCGGTGCGCGAAGCCAACATGGGCATCTACTGCTTCCGGGCGGATCTCTTTTGGAAGCATGTGGACGAACTGGGGACCAACAATCCAGCGGGTGAATATTACCTGACGGACATGGCGGAGATTCTGACGCGCGCCGGACATCGCGTGGAGGCGATGCGGATTGAGGACGCGCGGGAGGCGCTGGGGATCAACGACCGCGTGGAGCTGGCTTATGCGGACCGGTTGCTGCGGGAAGCCAAGCGCCGTGAACTGATGGTGGGCGGCGTGACGATCGAGAATCCGGAGACGGTAACCATCGATGCCGGCGCGCGTGCAGGAATGGACACGGTGATCGGGCCTTTTGCTCAAGTGCTCGGCAAGACGACCATCGGGGAAAATTGCCGCATCGGAGCGTGCTCCATCCTGCAGGACGCGGAGATTGGCGACGATGTGGAGATCGCGCCCTTCACCATGGTGACTCGTTCGGTGGTGGAACGCGGCGCGTCCGTGGGACCGTTCGCGCGGCTGCGAATGGATAACCGCGTGGGCGAGGGCGCGCACGTCGGCAACTTCGTGGAACTGAAGAAGACGCATATGGGCCCGGGCGCGAAGGCCGGGCACCTGGCGTACCTGGGGGATTCGCGCATCGGGGCCAAGGCGAATATCGGCGCCGGCACGATCACGTGCAACTACGACGGCTTCGATAAGCACCAGACGGTGATCGGCAAAGGCGCCTTCATTGGCAGCAATGCCACGCTTGTGGCGCCGGTGGAAATTGGCGATGACGCGTACACGGCGGCGGGTTCGGTAATCACCGATGCGGTTCCGAAGGATGCGCTGGCGGTGGGACGGGCGCGGCAGACGGTGAAGGAAGAGTGGGCGAAGAAGCGGCGCGCGTTACGGTCACGAGGGTAGGTTCGCCGCGGCGGGGACGGCGGCGCAATCCGAGCGGCGCCGGCGGACAATCACGGCGCGCCATCATGGCGGACAATCCGACGCATCCGATGCAATCCGGGCGCGAACCCCGCGGGCGAGCATGGTAAGCTGAAAGGCCATGCCTACTGACGGTCCGGCGGGGCCGGCTTGGCAGCCCGATTCCTGGCGCCGGCGGCCGGCTCTGCAACAGCCCTGTTATCCAGATTCAGAAGCACTCGATCACGCGCTGGCGGAGCTGCGCCTGCTTCCACCCCTGGTCACCAGTTGGGAAGTGGCGAGTCTGCGGGAGCAATTGGCGGAGGCCGCGGCGGGGCGCGCTTTTGTGCTGCAGGGCGGAGATTGCGCGGAGCGCTTCGCGGATTGCCAATCGCCGCGCATCGCCAACATGCTCAAGGTTCTGCTGCAAATGAGCCTGGTGCTGGTGGTGGGCGCGCAGCGGCCGGTGATCCGCATCGGGCGATTCGCGGGGCAGTACGCGAAGCCGCGCTCCAGCGATTTTGAGACTCGCGACGGCGTGAACCTTCCGGCCTACCGCGGCGATTTGGTGAATGGCTCGGAGTTCACGCCCGAATCGCGCGCGCCCGATCCGCAGCGGCTTCTGCGCGGCTACGAGCGGGCGGCGCTGACGTTGAATTTCATCCGCGCGCTGGTGAAAGGCGGGTTCGCGGATCTGCACCACCCGGAGTATTTCGACGTGGATTGGGTGCGGCATTCGCCGCTGGCGGATGAATACCACCGCATGGTGGAGACCATCGGCAACTCACTGCTCTTCATGGAGCACATCCTGGGAATACGCGCCGGAGCCACGGACAAGATCGACTTCTTCACAGCGCACGAAGCGCTGCACCTGGGTTATGAAGAGGCGCAGACGCGCACCGTGCCGCGGCGGCCGGGCTGGTATAACCTCGCGACGCATTTCCCCTGGGTGGGCTTGCGCACGAACGATCCGGACGGCGCGCACGTGGAGTATTTGCGCGGAATTGAGAACCCGGTGGGGGTGAAGGTGGGCGCGAATTTCACGCGCGAGCGCGTGGCGCGCTGGCTGGAAGCGCTGGACCCCGAACGGCAGCCGGGGCGCCTGACGTTGATTCATCGTTTTGGCGCGAAGAGTATTGCGGACGGCTTGCCGAAGCTGATTGAAGCCGTGCGCGCGGAGGGCGGACAGGCGGTGTGGATTTGCGATGCGATGCACGGGAACACGCAGACGACCGAAGAGGGCGTGAAGACGCGCAGTTTCGACGATATCTACTCCGAGGTGGATCAGGCGTTCGAGATTCATCACGCGATGGGCGGCGAACTGGGCGGCGTTCACCTGGAACTGACCGGCGAGGACGTGACCGAGTGCATCGGAGGTTCGCGCGGGCAGACCAGCGCGGATTTAAGCCGGAAGTATGAGTCGGAAGTGGACCCGCGATTGAACTACGAGCAGGCACTGGAGCTGGCGTTCCTGGTAGCGCGGAAGATGAAGAACGACGGAAGGTAGAAAGGCTGCCTTCCGCCGTCAGCTTTCAGCCATCAGCTTATTCGGCGATCGGTAAGGGATGGCGCTGGACTTGCGCCTAGGGAATCCGGCCGCGGGAAATCGCCAGGCGCTTGTGGCTGGAGGCTCCCGAACCGCCCGGGGAGACGATCTCTGTTCCGCTGACCGCGGGGGAATATGAATGGGTGAGGCCAATGGAAGGCTCCTCTTGGTATACACTTATCCCGAGCCACTCGCTTCATCGCTGACACAGCCTCCGGGCCCGCGGGCCGAGGCTGAAGGAGTCCCCCATGGCTAAGACGACGCCGCGTCCGTTCACGAGACTCGCCGCCGGAGTTGCGCTTCTGGCCGGGCTCCAGACCTCCGCCGGGCAGGCGCCGAAGCCTCCTGGCGATCCCGCTCAAGCGGAGATTTCGGTTAGCGAGAGCACGTACGCCATTCGCAGCCAGGTGACTCTGGTCTCGGTTCCCGTGGTGGTGCGCGATGCGCAAGGGCATCCCATCGGCAGTCTCTCGCGGGACGATTTCAAGATTACCGACAATGGCAAGCTTCAGGCGATCTCGGATTTTTCGGTTGAGGAATTCGGGGAGCCGCATTCGCCGGCGCCCGCCGCCAGCGCACCCAAGACCGCCACGCCGACGTCGGCCGCCGCGCCGCCGATGCCGGAGCGTTTCGTCGCGTTGTTCTTTGACGATTTGAACATGGACCCTCCGGATCTGGCGAACGCCCGCGAGGCGGCTTTGCGATACATCCAGAATTCCATGCGCCCTTCCGAGCGGATCGCCATCCTCAGCGCATCGGGTCTGACCGCGCTCGATTTTACGGCTGACCGCGAAAGACTGAGGCAGGCGCTACTGGCGCTGCACCTGCAGGAGGCGGTGGTTCAGAACGGCGTCGATTGCCCGCCCATGACGGTGTACGAGGCCGACCTTATCGCGAACTCAAACGACTCGGTGGCCCTGGGAACGGCTGTGGCCGACTATCTGGCCTGCTCCAATTCGTCGAGTTCCGCGGCGGAGGCGGCCTATCCGGTGTTTCAGATCGCCAGGATGCAGGCCAATCTTGCCGATCGAAACATCCGCCGGGAGCTCACCTCTCTCGACGGGCTCCTGCGCAAGATGAGCGGGATGGCGGGACAACGAGTGATTGTCATGGCATCCAGCGGGTTTCATATGCTGGACGAGAGGCGCCAGGACGAGCTCGAGATTCTGGAACGGGCCATTCGCTCCGGCGTCGTGGTGAACACCCTGGACGCGCGCGGGCTTTTTGCGAGCATACCCGGAGGCCACGCCAGCGAGCGCAGCACGCCCAATACCGCCGGCCTGGAGATGAGAGGGTTCATAGGCGGAGCTGGAACGTATTCCTCGGGGGCCGGAGGCGGGAAGGCCACAGGGAACTCCAGCGTCTCTCAATACGGGGCCAGTACGGCGATCATCAGGGATTCGTATGTCCGCCAGGAAGCGCTGGCCAAGCGGGCCATCCTGGCAGAGGTGGCCAGCGCCACCGGCGGCCAGTTCTTTGAGAACAGCAATAGCCTAGACGCTGGCATGGCGCGCTTGGCCGCGACTCCCGAATACTTGTACGTGCTCGGGTTTAGCCCGCGCGATATTAAGTCCGACGGCAAGTTTCACTCGTTGAAAGTGAGTCTCCTGGAATCGCGCGGGCTCGCGGTGGAAGCTCGCAAGGGCTACTGGGCGCCGCTCGTCTCCACGGACCCGCGCCAGCCGCCTAAGCAGATTGAAGAAGCGGTATTCTCGCGCGGAGAGGTCAGTGACATCCCCGTGGACGTGCAGACTCGAATCGCGAAAACGTCAGCGGACAAAGCCACCTTATCCGTGGCCGCCAAAGTGGACTTGGGCAAAGTATCCTTCCGCAAAGAACAAGGGCGCAACAAAGGCGATTTGACGGTGGTCACCGGTGTTTTCGACAACAACGGGAATTACGTCTCGGGCGTGCAAAAGGTCTTCAACCTGCGCCTGCGGGACGAGACGCTGCATAGCGGTCCCGGCCTGACGGTGCGCAATACGTTTGAGCTGCCGCCGGGCGTCTATCTGGTCCGGCTGGTGGTGCGCGATTCCGCCAGCCAAACGGTGTCTTCGAAGAACACTACCGTCGAGATCCGGTGATTGGCAAGGCGCCCTGCCTCACGCCGCGCCGCGGCCGGGATGGGGATCCGGAGTGTTCGCCCTACTGCATGGCCGCCAGATTCTGGCCTTCGATGCAGCGCCAGGGCCCGGCTTTCACGTTTTGAAACTCCTGCTTTTGGCCGCTGGGCCATTCGATTTGCACGCGCTGGGCGGCGGCGCGAGGCCCCAAGCCGAAAGTCAGAGTCAGCTCGGATTGGGACAGGTAGCTGGAGCCGGTCTTGACCATTCGCGACTGAGTTCCCTCGGGCGTGGTGACACGGGCGACGGCGCCCACGGCGTCGCGGTTCGATTTGGTTCCGGTCAGGCGCAGGCGCAACGACCGGTTGCCGTTCGAGAGGTCGTTGCGGTAAAGGAACGCCGGGCCCTGGTTGGTGGTGATAAGCAGGTCCAGGTCGCCATCGCGGTCGAAATCACCGTAGGCGCAGCCGCGGCCGACTTTTGGAGCGTCGAAGCCGGCGCCCACGCTCGCGGCCACGTCGCGGAAATCGCCGTGGCGGTCGTTGAGGAACAGGTGCGGCGGCTGGGCGTAGCCGACGTTGCCGCGAATCTGGCGGACGGTGGACTCGATGTGCCCGTTGACGGCAATCAGATCGAGCCAGCCGTCCAGGTTGATATCGAGGAACTGGCAGCCGAATCCCAGGCTGTAGCGCGAGGGCTGCCCAATGCCCGCCTTGACGGCGGTGTCGGCGTAAACGCCCTCGCGGACCTGGCGGTAGAGGGCCATCATCTCGTTATCGAAGTTCGTAATCGCGATGCCATCCACGCCGGAATTGTCAAAATCCGCGGCGTCAATGCCCATGCCGGCGCGCGCCTTGCCATCCTCACTGAACGCAACGCCGGCCTTGACAGCGACATCCTCGAACGTGCCGTTGCGCAAGTTGCGGTAGAGCTTGTTGGGCTGGGTGTCATTGGCGACCAGCAGGTCCGGCCAGCCGTCGCGATCATAATCGATGAGGGCGACGCCGAGAGACTTGCAGGTGGCGTCAAAGATGCCGCTCTTCGCCGTGACGTCCTCAAAAGTGCCATTGCCGCGGTTATGGAAGAGCCAGCAGGTTTCGCCGTGGTAGGCCTCCGGCGTGCAATAAGACTTGCGCTTGCCGTCCAGGCTGCAAAAGACGTCGCGCTCGGGCGACCACTTGACGTAGTTGCAGATGAGGAGATCGAGGAGGCCGTCGCGGTCGTAATCGAACCAGACGGCGGAAGTGCTGAAGCCGCTGCGGCCGCCGAGGCCGGCCTTGTCGGTGACGTCGGTGAACTGGCCGCGGCCGTTGTTCTGGAACAGGCGGCTCTGGCCGACGGCGGTGATGAGGATGTCGGCGAATCCGTCGTTGTTGTAGTCCGCGATAGCCACTCCCATGCCGTACATTTCTACGTTGAGGCCGGCTTGGCGCGTGACGTCGGTGAATGTGCCGTTGCGGTTGTTGCGGTATAGCTTGAGTTCGCTGCGTTCGCGCTTGTGGCCGGGCCAATCCATGGCGTTGACGAGGAGGATGTCGAGCCAGCCGTCATTATCGTAGTCGAAGAAGGCGCAGCCGGGGCCCATGGTTTCGGGAAGGTACTTGGCTCCGAACGCGCCGCTGTTGTGGTGGAAGTCAATGCCGGCGGCGGCGGTGACATCCGTGAGGCGAAAGCCGGGAGCGGCGGGCGGGGCGGCGCCAAGCCGCAAGGCTAGCGGCAGAGCGCCCGAAAGAAACGCGCGGCGGTTCACGCGATGCTCACCAGCCCTTCCCGAATGGCGTAGACCACCAGTTCGGCGGTGTTGTGCATGCCGAGGGCCTGCATGATGTTGGCGCGATGGACGGCCACGGTGTTGGCGCTGACTCCGAGGACGGTGGCGATCTCCTTGTTCGACTTGCCGTGGACAATCAACTGGAGCACTTCGAGTTCGCGCGTGGTGAGCCCGGCGCGTCCGGAGCCGTCAGGCGGGTCCAGCGCGCCCAGGCGAGGGTCGAGTACGCGCTCGCCGGCGGCCACTTGCTTGACGGCGCGGACCAGTTCCAGGTCCATGGCGTTCTTGAGCAGGTAGCCGCGGGCGCCGGCTTCCATGCAGGTCCGCACGTAGGAGGCTTCGGAGTGCATGCTCAGGATGAGGACGAAGATGCGCGGGTCCGCCTTGAGAATATGGCGCGCCGCCACGGCGCCGTTCATGCTGGGGAGCGCGAAGTCCATGACGACCACCGCGGGCCGCAGGCGGGCGGCGGCCTCCACGGCCTCATGCCCGTCGCTGGCCTCGCCGACCACGGCGATACCGGGATCGTCTTCCAACATGCGGCGGAAGCCCTGGCGGACCAGGCTATGGTCGTCCACGAGGAGGACGGAAATAGGGGCTTCGGGCATGAATCGAGCTCTTGATTATCGTAGCGCGGGGGTAGGAAGCGGCGCAGAGGGAGGGATGGCGATTCGCCATGGCGGGGCGGCTGTTCGCCGATTCGGAACGGGCGTTCGCCGATGGAGACTTCAGCGGGCGCGCCCGCCGCGGGTACGATCGCTGATGAAGGGGCGGTCATCATGTCTGCTTACGCAACGGCAGTAAAGCCTTACAAAGGAATGGGAATGGAGGGAGCGGTAGCGCGATGGTATGCGACGCTCACGAAGAAGTCTCTGGACGAGTTCAGAGCGCTGGCGCAGCGCGCGGCGGAGTGGGTTCCGGCTGGCGGCAGGGTGCTCGAAGTAGCCCCGGGGCCGGGATATTTCGCCATTGAACTGGCGAAGCTCGGCGACTATGAGATTAATGGTCTGGACATCAGCCAGACGTTCGTGGACATTGCGCGGGCCAATGCGGAACAGGCGGGCGTGCGCGTGGATTTTCAGCGAGGGAACGCGTCGGGCATGCCGTTCGCGGAAGACACGTTCGATTTCCTGCTTTGCCGGGCAGCGTTTAAGAACTTCACGGAGCCGGTGCGCGCGCTTGAAGAGATGCATCGCGTGTTGAAGCCCGGCGGCCAGGCGCTGATTATCGATCTGCGGCGGGACGCGTCACGGGAGAACGTGGCGGAGGCGGTGGACGACATGAAGCTCGGCGCGATCAATAGCTTACTCACGAAACTGACCTTCCGGTTCATGCTGCTGAAGCGCGCTTATACAAAGGCCCAATTCGAAGAGATGATCTCACGCGCGGGATTCGGCGCGGCGGCCATTGAGCAGAGCCTGACCGGACTGGAAATCAGGCTCACCAAGAACGCGGGGACCTCTTAAGCGGGAGGGGGCGCGCTCCGCATTTTGGCGAAGTCGTGGCGTGTGATGGCATAACGCACCAGGCGGAAGCCTTGGTTTTCGAATTCGCCATCGAAGGCGAGGCCGAGCTTCCGCATGATGCGGATGGAAGCGGCGTTGCCCGTCATGGCAACGGACATGATGCGGTCCAGGCTGGTGGCGTTAAAGGCGTGTTGGAGCGCGGCGCGGGCGGCTTCGGTGGCGAGTCCGCGGCCCCATTGCGCGCGCGCGAGCCACCAGCCGATTTCCGGGTCCGGGCCGTTGCGCCAGTAGCCCACGCCGCAAAATCCGATCATTTCGCCACCCGGCTTGGTGGTTAATCTCCAACGGCAGAAACCGCGCGCCGTGTACGCGGCGATCTGGCGCGCCACGAAGGATCGGATCTGCTCGTCGCTCCACGGCGCGCCGCCGGTGATGTAGCGCATCACCGCGGGATCGGTGGCGATGGGGCGAAGGGCGAGCCAATCGTGGGGTTGCCACGCGTCGAGTATGAGGCGCTGGGTTTCAAGGACCATTGCTATAGGAGGCCATTATAAATGGGAGGCCCCCGAGTTCAGCGCAACACAAGGGCGGCGGCGTCCACCGCGAAGCAGTAATCGCCGGCGGGATGTATGCGGAACAGGCTCCGGCGTTGCGCAATCACCAACTGCGAGGTGTCCGACTGGAAGCTGGCGCAAAGCTGGTACCTGGCGCCCCCCAAAGTCGAATAACGATACGGCTCGCGGGAGATGGGGTCGGTGAGCCGGAGCGTCGCGCTCTCCGGCAGTTCCGCGATGGATCTGGGGAGCATGGGCGCCTCGGGCCCTCGCGCCGCCATCCAGCGGGCTCGGATGACATTGGCGATGGCTTCCAGGTCTTCGCTCCTGCGGACGTCCGATGCGGAGAGCCGCTGATTGGCGGGCGAGCCGAACTTCGTGAATGAGAACGCCAGCGTCACCGCCACCAATACCGTTGCAACTAGCGCTCCCATACGGCCGTGACGGCGCAAGCGGCCCGGGCGATCGTCCCCGCCGGGTTGCACCGATCGCAGGTAGAACCAGAAGACGCCTCCCGCCAGTACGGCCACAACGGCCACCTTGGAGACGAACCGCGCCGTGAGTTGGCCATTCAGCAGGTACTCGACGAAGACCACGAGGTCTCCCATGGTTGTACCGGCGGCCAACAGCAGCGCCATGTAGGTGAGCCAGCGGCGAATCGCCGAATCCTCCTGCGCCGATTGCGAGGCCAACACGCGCCACACGACGCGCATCACCAGCAGGAACAGCGGGAAGGCCACCAGTACGGAGGCCAGATCGTAGGCCATGCCGGCCAGGGGATCACCGAATACGCGCGCCGACGGATCGGGGAGCCAGGAATCGATCATGGTGAACCAGAGCGACCCGGCGGCGATACACCAGAACCCAAGAGTGATGAAGCTGAGCAGGTGGAGAAAGGCCTCTCTGGGCCCGCCGATGGAACGGGGCCGAGCCGGAACAGGCATTCCGATGAGGCTCTCGTAGTAAGCCGACAGCGCGGCTACGGCCTCTTTTTCCGGCCAATCGGCATTCCGCAGTATGGAGACGACGGCTTGGTCGTTCGCCCCGCTTTGTTTGAGGGCGGCGACGTACTCGTGGGCGCTCGCGGTGTTCATTGGAGCGGCCTCCTTTTGAAGTGCGGCGGCAGGCTGTCTGGTCCCGCTCGCCGTACAGAGCGTAGCGCCAGGAGCGCCCGAATGGTCTTACGGATTCCTTACATATTCCTGACAAACTTCCGCGCCTGGATATCCGGACCGGCCGCGGCTTCTCTTCCGATGAGGCGCTTGGTTTCAAGGACCATAGGGGTCTGCATTTGAAAACACGAGCCGGACCGGACCCAGCAGGCCCGAGGGTAGCGGCTGCAGGGCGTCCATGTCCTGATCCTGAAAACGATTCCCGTATTTCTGGATCAAGGAGAGATAGTTGGGCGGCGACTGGCGGGCGAGCTGATTGATGGCCAAGTTCGCCACGGTGATGCGTAAGAAATTGTCGCCGGGATGCACAAAGGCGCCGATTTCGAGGCGATAGGGCGGATGCCATACGGACCCGGCGCGGCGTCCGTTTATCTGGACCACCGCGGCCTCGCGTACCGGGCTTTCGAGCATGGCGCGCATCCCGCTCCCTGAGCGGCGTCCTTCGGCGGCGGCTGGGGCTCCCTCCCCGAAGTCCAAATAGGCGTGCAAACCGGCAAGGGTGTTCGGAATCGAAACGGTTTTCTCGTATGTCGCCAGTCCGGAATAGTAGTTCCGGCCTTCCAGTTCGGTCCAGGAAACCAGGCGGCGGAGGCCGATGGGCGGCGCGGCTCCGGGGAAGGTCAGCCTCCACCCGCTATCGAGCGCGATTGGCTCCCGGGCTGGGGGCGTGTCAGGGGGAGCCGAGGCCCGGCCGGTGCGGCGGCCTTCTAGAAATAGCAGGACCCTGGATTCGTAAGGCGCGAGATCCAGTTGGATGCCGGATTGCGCGGCCGAGGGCGGCAGCCGGGGGAATCCCGTCATTCGCCCATCGGCGACGTCGATCCAAGCGGGCGCTCTGCTTTCAGAGACGCGGAACCTGGCGGTGGCTTGCACCGGGTGATTGCTGGTGTTGACCAGAAAGTAGATGTCGCCGCCGCGGGAATCGCCCGCGGCCCCGATGCGGCGATGGACGAAGCCAACCTCCGGAGGCTTGGTAACGTCGGGCGCCAGCGCAGCGTGGAGGGCGCCGGGGAGTCCGGACTCGCTGGGGATCACCTTGGCGCGCTTCGCGAAGAGGGTTCGCGAGATCTCACGGATGGCCGGCGCCTCGGCGGTGTCGGCGAGGCCGGGCGCGAGCGAGGGCGTGCGGCCGGTGGCGATCACGACGCCGCCATGGCCGGCGTACTCCTCGATCCGGCGATAGGTGGCGAGGGGGATGCGCTCCACGGCCGGCAGGATCAGGACGGGATACCGGACGCCGAGCTTCGCAATGGCCTCGTCGTCTATGAAATCGAAGTTATAGCCGGAATCGAGAATCTGAGGAATGATCCTCTGGCCGAGGAGCGCGGGCATCTCGCCGGTAACGGAGGCGTGGCCGAGGGTGAAGCGGGCGTAGGCATCGGCGGTAGGCAGGTAGAGGGCCACGTCGGCAACCGGATCGCCCTGGCGCAAGAGGTAGCTGACGCGCTGCAAATAGCGGGTGATGTCCGGCATCACGAGCCACCAGGGATTGTGTTCACTGAAGACCGCGGCGGCGTAGAAATGCCACCCGGGCTCTTCGGCATGCGGCGGGGAATAGGGCCAGCCATGGCCCACGATCTGGTTGACGCCCTGGAGGAAGTGCAGGTCGGCTTCCGCTTTCATGTCCAGCGGGGTGGCGCGGAAAACGGGCGAGTGCAGCCATGTCCATGTCTCGGAAGACGTGACGGCGCGGCCGTAGAGGTGGTTGGCCGAGGCGGCCCAGCGCGCGGGCGAGCACGTCCGCCAGTCCCAGCCCTCGCCTTCGGGCAGATCGACCAGCGCATTGCTTGAAAGGGTCACGGGCGGCGTGCCGTAGGTTTGGGAACGGAAGAGCGCGCCATGGGCGTGCGCCCATTCGCGGACCGGCGCCAGGTAATTGTCATTGGCGAGTTCCGTGAGCGTGAGGCCCCAATCGTGGCGGACGGCAGCGGTATTCTCGCCGATGTCGCCGGCCAAGGCAGGCAGGTAGGGAGCGAGATCGTAGCCGCGGCGGCGCTGAAATTCGGCCAGGAAATCCGGCGTCCAATCCGAGGAGTTGACTTCCAGACTGTCGCTGAAAACGGCGTAGGGCGGGCTCTTGCCGAACGCGCTCAGCAGCAGGTCGCCGACGTTCTTCAGATGCGCGTCGATGGCCGCGCGGCTGTAGTGATCGAGCACGAAGCCTTCGGCGCCGATGGCGGCGCGTTTCACCGCCATGCGGGTGCGGCTGGAGATGAAGAAGAGCACGACGCGGCCGGGGGCGGCAGGCGGCGGCCCGAAGGCAAGGCCGGTGATCTCCAAGCGCGCGATTCCGTCGGGCGAAAACTGGCGCGCGTCTCCGCGCGCGAGAAATGCGGCGATCAGCTTTTCACCGTCGCGCAATGTGGGGGCTGCGACTGAGGACGCATTGGCCGGAATGGGGATGCGTTCCACGCGCAGGCGGCCGGCCGCGAGATCGATGGTTGTGTGCGGTCCGCCGTACGGCCAGCCACTGCCGAGCGTGATATCGACGCGCATGCCGAGATCGCGCGCTTTATCGGCGGCGAAGCGAACATCGTCGAGGAACTCCGGCGAAAGATATTGGAAATTGCGAATGCCGCGCGCGGGATCATCGAGGGCCACCGGGTA
The DNA here is from genome assembly GCA_035524535.1 of Bryobacteraceae bacterium. Taxonomy (GTDB): domain Bacteria; phylum Acidobacteriota; class Terriglobia; order Bryobacterales; family Bryobacteraceae; genus BOG-224. Next base: position 18,449 of record DATKOS010000190.1, on the reverse strand, counting down.
CACGGGCTGAATCTCAACGCCGCCAATGCCGCCCGCCTTCATGGCCTCCAGCTCGCGCTGGAGTTCGGGCTTCTCCACGGCCGGGCCGAACCACCACCAGCGCATCATGGGGCGGGCGTCATCGGGCGGGTTCTGGAAGCCGCGGAGAGCATCGGCGATGTTGGCTGGGGACGCGGCGCGAAGCAGCAGGAGCGCGGCGAGCGGAGCGATGCAGAGAGGCGCCAGGCGGAAAGTCCGCATGGACCTATGTTATGCCAGGCTTGCGAACGGACGAGGCAAAAGCGAGGGCCTGCGGACGGGGCGGACCTTGGACCCAGCCCGTCCGGGCCAGCTTAGCCGCCGGCTAGGATCGGGGCTCGGCGGCGGCGGCCAAGTTGCGCTGGGAGACGTAAAAGCGCCGTCCGCAGGCGCGGCAGTGTCTCGGCACGCGGCCGAAGCCTTCCATAAGGGCATCGAACAAGCCGGCGCGGCCGGAGGAAACGACGTCCTTCGACTTGCAGCGTGGGCAGCGGATTTCACCCGGCTTGACGACGATCTGTTCGCGTACGAGCAAAGAGATAGAGTAACTCAACTGTGACATCGGTGATAGGCTAGGTCTCGTGCGGGATCTCATCCTGTTCCTCTCTCGCCGGAGGGCATTGCGGAGGTGGATGGAGGATTCGCCGGCGGCGGAACGGCTGGCGCGGCGCTTTGTGGCCGGCGGGACGGCGGCGGAGGCGTTTGCCGAGGCGCGCCGCCTGAATGCCGAAGGAATCCGTGTGACGCTGGACCGGCTGGGCGAAAGCGTCACTTCTCTGGCGGAAGCAGCCGAGGCGCGCGATGCCTATTTGAAGTTGATGGGCGCGCTGGTGGATAGCGGCATTCAAGGCAATATCTCGCTTAAACTGACGCAACTGGGGTTGGACTATTCGTACGACGCGTGCCGCGCCAACATGGAGGAATTGACGGCCGCGGCGGCGCGGATGAGAACGTTTGTGCGCATCGATATGGAGTCCAGCGCCTACACGGACCGCACGCTGGCGCTGGCGCGAGGGCTGCATGGCGAGCACCGGTCCGTGGGGGTGGTGATTCAAGCGTGCCTGCGGCGCAGCCGCCGCGATGTGGAACAGCTTTGCCGCGAAGGGATACGCGTACGGCTGTGCAAGGGCGCGTACCTGGAGCCGCCCAGTGTGGCGTTTCCCCACAAGCGCGAAGTGGACGGAAATTACATGGAATTGATGAAGCTTCTGCTGGACGGAGGGGAGTATCCGGCCATCGCCACGCACGATGAGAAGATGCTGACCTCGGCCAAGGAGCACGTGGCGCGACGGGGGATTTCGCCAGACGCCTTCGAGTTTCAGATGCTCTACGGCATCCGGCGCGATTTGCAGAGGAAGTTGGTGGCGGATGGCTACCGGCTCCGATTGTATGTGCCGTACGGGCACGCCTGGTATCCGTACTATATGCGGCGTCTGGCGGAGCGGCCCGCGAATGTGTGGTTCTTGATGCGGAATTTGAGGAAGGGTTAGGCAGCGAAACGCGAGCTTGCGCATCGCGCCGGAGGCTTCGCGCGGCTTTTTGAACGCGGCGATGCGCCCGAAAGGCGCCAGGAGGTGCGCTCCGCCGCGCGGCGCGCTACAATCGGGATCAGTTGAAAGACCCGCTGGTGTTGCCAGTGGCTGCTATCGCGGCTGGCATTTTGGCAGCCCGGTTCATCGGCTTTTCCGAATCCGAACTCCTCCTTGCGGGCGGAGCCTTGCTCGCGCTCGGCGCGCTGGCTCTGTATCGCCATTCCCGTTTGTTAGCCGGCTTGTGCGCGGCGCTTGGCCTGGTTTGCGCGGGCGCGCTCACCGCCGTGCTGCATGCGCCAGGGCCGGCGCCGGAACTGGATGTGCAGGGGCGCGAGGCCGTGATCCTGGGCGGATGCGTGGTGGAACCGCCGGCGCTATCGGGAGAGCGCGAGCGCTTCGTGCTGGAACTGGAGCCGGGGGCCCGCGCCCAGGTGACGCTCTACACGCGCGAGGGTGAGACGCTGCCGCCGCTGCGCTACGGCCAGAAGATCGAGATGGACGCGCGCGTCCTGCGGGCGCGCAATTTCGGAAACCCCGGCGCTTTCGATTACGCGCACTTCCTGGCGCGGCAGGATATTTTCTGGACGGCGTCAGGCGCCGCCGAGACCGTGCGCGTTCTGCCGGGCGCATGCGGTTCAGCCCTGCCGCGCTTCGCCATGAACCTGCGCGCGGGGATGCTGGACCGCATCGCGCGGTTGTACGGCGGCGGCGCCTACAACGCGGGCATGATGCAGGCGATTCTGGTGGGCCAGAATTACCAATTGCAGCGAGTCTGGACAGAGGATTACCGCTCCACGGGTACATTCCACGCGCTGGTAATTTCGGGGACGCACGTGGCCATCCTGGCGGCGTTCTTTCTGTTCGCGCTGCGGCTGTGCTTCCTGCCGGAGCACGCGGCCCTGGCGGCGACGGCCGCGGCGGCGTGGCTATACGCGATGGTGGTGGGGTGGCACGCGCCGTGCGTGCGCTCGGCCGCTGGGCTGACGGTGTTCTGCGTGTGCCGCTTCTTCTACAGGCGCCGGCGCGCGCTGAACCTGCTGGCGGCGGTGGCGCTAGGGTTCCTGATTGTGGATCCGGACCAGTTGTTCGATGCGAGCTTCCAACTGACGTTTCTGGCGGTGGCGTTTTTGGGCGTGTTCGCGGTTCCGCTGATCGAAGCCACGTCCGGACCGCTGGGCCGCGGGCTCGCGGATCTTGGCGACACGGGACGCGACTTGCATCTGGCCCCGCGGGTGGCGCAGTTCCGCATTGAGATGCGCTTGCTGGCGGAGACTCTACGGCGCCTGACTCGCATTCCAGCGCGCGCGGCGCGGTTGGCGATCGCAATACCGGCGCGCGTCATTCTGTTCGCGTATGAGATTGCGGTGGTGTCCGCGGTCATCCAAGTGGGCTTGGCGCTGCCGATGGTGGTCTATTTTCACCGCCCGGGGATTTCCGGGCTCTCGGCGAACGCGTTCGTGGTTCCATTGCTGGGCCTGGTAATGCCGCTGGGGTTCGTGTCGCTGCTCACCGGGTGGGGCTGGCTGGCGAATCTGGTGAGCGGGCTATTGTTCCTCTCGCGGAAGGTGGTGGCGTGGCATGCGGCAGTGGAGCCGCGATGGCGCATTCCAACGCCGCCTTTGTGGCTGGCGGTGGCGCTTTCCGGAGCCCTGATCGCGGCGGCGGCGGCGCGCGGAAGACGGTGGCGCTGGGTGACGGGCACGGCTGTGGCCGCGCTGCTGGCGCTGCTGGTTTGGAGCCCGTTCCCGCCGGACGTCAAGCCGGGCCAGATGGAGATGGCGGCGATCGATGTGGGCCAGGGGGACAGCCTCTTCGTGGCGTTTCCGGACGGCAAGCGGATGCTGGTGGACGCGGGCGGGCTGCCGTCGTTCCACGGGCAATCGCGGGCGCGCCTCGATACGGGCGAGGATGTGGTGGCGCCCTATCTGTGGTCGCGCGGCATTCGCACGCTCGACGTGGTGGCGGCATCCCACGGGCATGAGGATCATATTGGCGGCATGCCGGCCATCATCGACGATTTCCATCCGAAGGAGTTGTGGATCGGCGCGGAACCGGACAGCGCCGCGTGGCGGGCGGTGCTGGCGGCGGCGAAGCGGAATGGCGTGAAGATAGTGCCCATGGAAGCGCCGCGGAGTTTTGCGTTCGGCGGCGCGGGTGTGCAGGTGCTGGCGCCGTTGCCGGGCTATGCGCCCGCCGCCACGGCGGGCAACAACGATTCCCTGGTGTTGCGTTTGAGCTACGGCAGCCGGTCGTTCCTGCTGACGGGAGACGTGGAGCGGCCCATCGAGCGATGGATGGTGGACGAAGGAGAGATTCAGCGCTCCGATGTCTTGAAAGCGCCGCACCACGGGAGCCGCACTTCTAGCACGGCGGAGTTCTTGGACGCGGCCTCGCCGGCGTTTGCGATTATTTCGCTTGGGTTCGAGAACAGCTACGGATTTCCCAATCGGGATGTGATGGATCGTCTGTCGGAGCGCGGGGCGATGGTGTTTCGTACGGATCTCGATGGGCTGGTGAGCGCGCGCACGGATGGGAAACGGGTAACTATCGAGACGGACCGGGAGATGGGCGGGTGGGCGCCTGGAGCGGTTTGGTGAGTTGGAAGGGCTGCGTACGCGGCTTGCGCCTGGTGACCTTGATGTAGCTCGGGGCAGGCCGGCCAGGAAACCTACCCTTGGTGGGCGGCCCGCTGGCGGCGGAGGGCGGGTTCGATGGCCTTGGCCGCGGCCTGCTCATCGAACGGCTGGCCGAGGAAGCGCGCCAAGCGGGCGGCCATCTGACGCGGGTCTTCCAGCGCTTCGGCGTAGCCGGCCGGCAGCACGGGTATTTCGGCGCGGCGGCGCAGCCAGCTTTGCACGCGCACGAGTTGCTGCGTGTAGGTGCGCATGAGGCGCGCGCCGGTCAGCTTGCCGCCCGGGCGGCCCAGCCGCTGGAGCATGGCGGCTTGTGAAGCGACCACTTCCGAGAGATCGCGGTGCATGAGGATGAGCCGGTATTGTTCGCCTTCGGGCAGGTAGGGCAGCAGGTGCGCCACGATCTTGACGGCTTTGCCGCGGGCGCGCGGAATCCAGGACGCATCGCGGTGGACGCCCGCGGCTTGCTCGTGTTCAAAATAGCCGCGAGGATTATCTTCGTCGGGCGTCCGGCGCGCATCGGTGTAAGGCGCAATGCCGGCGGCGGCAAGCAACTGCATCATCATGGAGGTGCCGCTGCGCGGCAGTCCAGCCACGATGGTGACTACCTGGGAACGGTCCTCCGGAGCCGCTACGGCGCTGCGGTCGAAGCGGGGCGGGGCGGCAGGCTCCGCGGGGGCGGGCTCCCACGCGGTTTCGCCATCTTGCGGCGTGCGTCGCGTTTCGCCGCGCTGTTTGGCCAGGCGGCGCAACTCGGCGGCTCGCGCCACGTACAGGCTGCCCTCGCCGACCCGGTTGCGGTCCCGCAGTATCAGGCGGCCCAACGCTTCCAACGCCGCCGGGTACTCCGGGGCCAAGGCCAGGGTTGCTCGAAAGGCCTGCTCCGCTTTCTCTCGTTCTCCCAATCGCTGCAAGGCGGCCGCCAGCAGGTAGTGAAGCGACGGCTGGAAGTAGACCAGGGAAAGCGACTCGACAGCGCGATCCACGGCTTGCTCAAAGCGGCGCGCCTGAAAGTGGATGCGCGCTTCGAGCGCCAGGGCCTCGAAATTGTCCGGGTCGGCGCGCCGCACGCGCCGCACGAATTCGAACGCGCGGTCGTAGTCCTTGAGCGCGGTGAAACCCTGCGCCATGAAGAGCCGCAGCGCCGGGGACTGGCGGCGTGACTGCGCCAGCCGCAACAGCAGCGCTCTGGCAGCCTCCTTCCGGCGCGAGGCCCGCGCGGAGCCCAGCGCCAGGCGGCAGCGCAGAACCAGGCGCTCCATCACGAAACCGGTCGCCTTCTCGGCAAGCTGGCGGCGCTCGTACATCTCCCGGCGGCTCTTCTGGCCGCGGCCCGCGGCCACGTCCTTGTCGGGCGTTTCGGCGCGGCGGCGCTTGAGCTCCGCCGCGGCGCGCGGGGCGAATTCGGCGCAGGCCCTATCGAAGGAATCCAGGAGGCGGCGGCAGCCGGCGCGGTCGCCGGATTGGATCAGGCAGGCCGCGAGCGTGGAGTAGAAGCGCGCCTGTTCGGGACTGCCGGCGATCAGTTCGCGGAGGATGGCCGCAGCAAGGTCCGGGCTGCCGGCGTCGATGTGCGCGCGCGCGAGGTTGTAGCGCTGCTCCACCACGCACTCCTCCACCGCGGTGCGGGCGTCTTCGCCGGGAGGGGCGACGTAGCCCAGATCCACGAGTTGCTTCAGGGATTCGGCGGCGGCCGCTCCGTCATACTGCTCGCCGGCGGCGTGGCGGCCATCGTCGCCTTCCACCGCGTCCCAGCTTTCGATTCGACGCACCTGCTGGGGCGTGGCGAATGCGTTAACGAGGACCTTGCCGTCCATATCCATGCCCGCGGGCAGGCCGAGGATGTGCAGGGCGGTGGGCGCGATGTCGAGCACAGTGGCGCCATGGACGCGGCCTCCGGCGGGCACGCCCGGCGCCTTAAGGCAAAAGATGCCGAAGCGGCGGTGCTCCACGGCGGGGCCGGCGGCCTCGGCGGGGATGTAATCCGGCAGCAGGCGGTCGGAGTGGAAGCCGTGATCGCTCGTTAGCATGACGGCGCAATCGGAGCCGGCCAGCGCCATCAGGCGGCCAAGCATCACGTCGTGGTAGCGGTACCCGTTGCGGACCACCTCGGCCAGGAGCGCCGGGTCCGTGTCATCCGCGCGCAAGCGCTTGTGCGCGTGGTACCGCATGAAGCGGTGGCTGAAGTGGTCGATGGCGGAGTAGTAGATGGCCGCCAGGTCCCAGGGCTCGGTTTCCAGGAGCTCGGTGGCGGCATTGTGGACGCTCATGGTTTCGGCCACGATGCCCGCCAGGTCGTGCAGGGTCTTGTCCGTGGTCTGGTCAATCTGTTTCCAGCCGGGAACGAAGAGCCGGAGGACGTCGGCGCCCAGTTCGGTGGGGTGCACACGCAAATCGGCGAGGCGCGAGGCGAGGGAGGCGGGAGAAACGGCCCCGGCCGGCATGGGCGCTCCCGGAGGCGTAGCGCCCTTAAGCGGGAACAAGTCGGAGACCATGGCGCCGCGGATGGGCTCGGCCGGATTGGAAGGCCACCATCCCACCACGAGGGTACTTTTGCCGTTCTGGTGCAGGATGTTCCAAATCGCCTTGGTCTTGCGGCTGAGGTTCGAAATGGGGCGGACGCTCAAACCATCGGGTGTGGGCTCGGAAAAGCCGTAGATGCCGTGTTTGGGCGGCCGCTTGCCGGTGGCGATGCTAGTCCACAGCATGGGGCTGAGAGGCGGATGAATGGTGGCGATATTGCCGCGCACGCCCGCCTGAATCAGGCGAGCCAAATGCGGCATTTCGCCGGCCGCGAGCAGCGGATCGATTACCTTCCAGTCCGCCGCGTCCCAGCCGATCAAAAGAAGGCGGCTCATGCGGGGAACCGGGGCCTAGGCAGGCTTGCGGGCAGCGCGCCAGCGGCGATAGCCCAGGGCGCCCAGAGCGAGCGCGCCGAAAGCGCCCAGGGAGGCCGTGGAAGGCTCGGGGGTTGTCTCGGTGTAGCCGTATCCATCTACCTCCACGAACGGCGCGTTAGCGGCTACGCTCAACTCCACCCAGCCGTACTGCGTGACGTTGTTGACGTCCTGGAAGGTGAACATGGCGTACTCGTCGGTGAAGGTGCGGGTGGCGCTGCCCGTCACGGTTTTGCCGGTCTGGAAGATTGGAAGTTTGCTGCCGTACTGAGTTGTGTAGAACTTCGTGACGGACTGACGCACCAAGCCGGAAGCGATGACGCCATTCGTGCCGGTGTGCGACCACGGCCCCGCAAAGGAGGGCGCGGCAAGCATATCGAGCACAATGCCGAGGGAATCCGTGGCCGGGCTTGGCGCCTGCATCTTGAAGTGCAGGTTGTTGGAGTAACCCTCCGCACCGGCGTTCCAAAAATACGTGAATTTGCCTTGGCCGCTGCCATCAAAACCGCCGCCGGCGGCGACGGTAACGCTGGTATTGGCATTGCCCAAGTGAAAGTACGCGCTGCCACCGCCAGGGGAAAGCTCAATGGGGCAGGGAAACGTGATATTAACGACTTCCGCTTCGGCAGTTCCCGTGGCGATGCCGAGCGCGCCCGCACCCAGCGCCGACAAGGATGCCAAACGGGCTACGTTTTCTTTTTTGATCCGCATGTTCCCCTCCAGAAGACAGGCGGATGAACAAGCACCCAACAGACCGCCAATGGGTATATTTTTCAACCATCTGGATGGGAAGTCAAGGGATTTTGGTACTTTTGCCGTGAGTTCTATCTCTATCTTTCAGACAGGCTGTAGTTACCGGCGTCCAAGGTGCAACGCCACAATACCGCCCGTGAGCCATTCGAACTCGATGGCGGCGAACCCCGCGCGGCGCATCTCTTCGGCCAGCTCCGGGGCGGTGGGAAACTTGCGGACGGATTCGGGCAGGTAGCGATAGGCATCCGGCGAGCCGGAAAGCGCGCCGCCGATGAGCGGCAACACGCGGCGCGAATAAAAGGCGTAAAGCGAGGCGAAGGCGGCGTTGGGAGGCTGGGAGAACTCGAGAATGGCGGCCGTGCCGCCGGGGCGCAGTACGCGCCGCAATTCGGCAAGGCCCGCCGTGTAGTTGGCCAGGTTGCGGAAGCCGAAGGCGGCGGTGATGAGGTCCAGAGAGGAGTCGCGCAGCGGCAGGCGCATGGCGTCTGATTCGAAAAGCGGCGTGAAGGCGCCGCGGCGGGAGGTCTTGGCGTGCGCGCCGGTCAGCATGGGGTGGCAAAAATCGGAGCCGAAGGTGGGCCGAGTGGCGGGGCCGGCTTTGGCCAAGGCCAGCAGCAGGTCGCCCGTACCGCAGCAGATATCCAAAACGCGCGCGTCGGGCCTCTTCAGAACATCGGCCACGCGGCGCGCCGTGTGTGCGCGCCAGTAGCGGTCCATGTTGAAGGAAAGCAGATGGTTGGCCAGATCGTAGCGGTGAGCCACACGGCCGAACATATCGCGCACCCAGGCGGCGGCTTCGCGCTCGTCGCGGGCGCCGGGCGGCGTGGTCCCCCTCATTGCAGGGCCGACCGGATGGCCTGCAGGACCAGCGAACTGTCTATGCCGGAAGCGACTTCCACTTCGCCGATGCGCACCGGGAGTACGAAGTGCACGCTGCCGCGGATGGTCTTCTTATCGTGGACCAGACGCGCGAGCAGGTTCTCCGCCGCAATTCCATCGAGCGGCGGAATGGGACCGTAGAGATCCAGTGCGCGGAGAATTTCTTCGCCCTCGTGGGTGGAAATGCTTCCGGTGCTCAGGCCCAGGTGAACCGCGGCGCGCATGCCGAAGGCAACGGCTTCGCCGTGGAGAAGGCGCGTGAAGGCGGTCTCGGCTTCCAGGGCGTGGCCGAAGGTGTGCCCGAAATTGAGGATGCGGCGCAGGCCGCTTTCGCGCTCGTCGGCCGTGACGACCTCGGCTTTGATGCGGACCGAATCGGCGATGATGCGGTCCACCGCGTCGGCCTCGCGCTGCAGCACGGCGCCATGGCGGGCGGCGAGGAAGGCGAACAACCCGGGGTCGCGGATCACGCCGGCCTTGATGATTTCATAGAGCCCGGCGCGGTACTCGCGTTCGGGAAGCGTATCGAGCGTGCCCGGGTCAATCCACACCTCCAGCGGCTGGTGGAAACTGCCCGCCAGATTCTTGCCGACGGCGAGGTTGACGCCGGTTTTGCCGCCAATGGCGGCGTCCACCTGCGCCAGCAGCGTGGTGGGAGCGTTGATCACGGGAATGCCGCGCATGAACATGGCGGCCAGGAAACCGCCCATGTCCGTGACGATGCCGCCGCCGAAGGCGATCACCAGGCTGGTGCGGTCGGCGCCGCGGCGGACCATTTCTTCGGCCGCGGCCTCCAGGGGAGCCAGGCGCTTGTTTTCCTCCCCGCCGGGCAGGAAGATGCGCTCATAGGGAACGCCCTCAAGGCCGCGGGCCAGCGCTTCGCCCTGGTGCCGCCACACGTCTTCGCTGGAGATGACGAACACCTTGCCGCGGTTAGGCGGCACGCGTCCGGCCACTCGCCGGAGGATCCCGCGCTCGACGATTGCGGAGTACGAGCCATGCGGCGTCTCCACGCGAAAACAAGGCATACGCAAGTTGTACCACGAGTCGAACGGAAGGCCTGGCGCGCTGAGTTGGGCGCTGAGTGGGGCGGCGGGCGGCTTGCGGCTTGCGGGCCGGCGGCGTGGGGAGCTGTCTGTCCCGCCACGCCGGAGCGACGGTTTTCGCACGCCTTGTTATCATCGAGTAACAGATGCATCCGGATTTCCTGGTGATCGGCGCTGGCGTCGCCGGGTTGCGCGCCGCGATTGAATTAGCCGAGGCCGGGCAAGTGCTCGTGATCGCCAAGGAAGGCTTGCGCGAATCCTCGTCGGAATACGCGCAGGGCGGCATCGCCGTTGCCTTGAGCGACGACGACGAGGTCAGCTTGCACGAGCGCGACACCCTCAACGCGGGCGACGGCTTATGCGACCCCGCCGCAGTGCGCGCGCTGGTGGAGGAGGGTCCCGGCGCGATTCAGCAACTGATGGAATGGGGTGCGGAGTTCGACAGGCAGGGCTCCAAGCTGGCCTTCACGCGCGAGGGCGCCCACAGCCGCAACCGCGTACTGCATGCGCAGGGCGACTCCACGGGGCGCGAAATTGCGCGCACGCTCTACTTCAAGGCCGCCTCGCTTCCCAACGTGGAGTTCCGCAGCTATGCCATGTGCACCGGGCTGCTGCGGGGCGATGGCGTCACGGGAGCGGAGCTTTACGATGCCGCCGCCGGCGGAGTGGTCCGCATCCAGGCGCGCGCCGTGCTGCTGGCCACCGGCGGTCTGGGCAACGTGTTCTTCAACACCACCAATCCGGACGTGGCCACCGGCGACGGCGTGGCGCTGGCTTGGCGCGCGGGAGCGGAAATCGCCGACATGGAGTTCGTGCAATTCCATCCCACGGCGCTGCACGCGCCCGGGGCGCCGCGGTTCCTGCTTTCCGAGGCGCTCCGGGGCGAGGGCGGGCGGCTGGTGAATGCGCGCGGCGAACGCTTCATGGAGGGCGTGCATCCGCTGCGCGAGCTTGCGCCGCGCGACGTGGTGGCGCGGGCGATTGTGGCGGAAATGCGCCGCGAAGGCTCGGAGCATGTCTTCCTGGACCTGACGCACCGGGACGCCGGGTTTCTGCGCGCGCGCTTTCCCCGAATCACGGAGACATGCCTGCGGTACGGCATCGACCTGGCGCGAGACAAGGCGCCGGTGGCGCCCGCGGCGCATTATGCCATGGGCGGTGTGAGCACGGACCTGGATGGGCGCACATCCGTGGCGCGGCTGTTCGCCGCCGGGGAAGCGGCATGCGCGGGCGTTCACGGGGCCAACCGGCTGGCGAGCAACTCCCTTCTGGAAGGCTTGGTCTACGGCGCGCGCGCCGGCCGGGCCATGCGCCAGACGGGCGCGGCGGCCCCGGCGGAGGCAACGCCGCCGGAAGCCGCATGGCCGGGCGGGCTAGAGCGCCAGGAGATTCAGCGCATCGCCTGGGAGCGCTGCGGGATTGTGCGCGATGCGGAAGGCCTGCGCGGGGCGTGCGAACTCCTCGAAGCTGTTGGGGCCGCGGCCCCGGGCAGACTGACGCCGGAGCGCGCCGAGGCTCGCAACATGCAGCAGGTGGCCCTGTTGATTGCGCGCAGCGCCCTGGCGCGCCAAGAGAGCCGCGGTGCGCATTTCCGCACGGATTTTCCGGAAAAGAGCGTATCCCCGGCGCAACACTCCGTGGCGGTGGGGGACCGGCCCATCGGCTTCCGGCCCAATCCACAAGCCGCTCCGGAACCATGCGTTAGACTATAAGCACACGGAAAAATGAAAGAACGCATTCGCTCCACGACGGTGATCTGCGTCCGCCGCGACGGCAAGGTGGTGATGGCCGGAGACGGACAGGTGACGCTTGGCCAGGAGGTCATCAAGGGCACGGCTCGCAAGCTCCGCCGGCTTTATAACGACAGGATCGTGGCGGGTTTCGCGGGCTCGACGGCGGACGCCTTCGCCCTGTTTCAGCGCTTCGAATCGAAACTGGAACAGCACAATGGGAACCTCTCGCGCTCAGTGGTGGAATTGGCCAAGGAGTGGCGCACGGACCGCGCGCTGCGGCACCTGGAGGCGCTGCTGCTGGTTGCGGACGCCAAGACCACTTATCTGGTGAGCGGCAACGGCGACGTGATCGAACCGGACGAAGGCGTGGCGGCCATCGGATCTGGCGGGCCGTTCGCGCAAGCCGCGGCCACGGCGCTGATGCGCAATACCGATCTCTCCGCGCGGCGCATTGCGGAAGAGGCCATGGCGATCGCCGGCCGCATCTGCATCTACACGAACATGAACGTGACGTACGAGGAGTTGGAGTAATGGTGATCTACCTGCCGGCGCAATCGGTGGACGAGGAGCCGCTGCTGGACGAGCTGACGCCGCGCGAGATTGTGCGGGAACTCGATAAGCACGTGGTGGGCCAGGCGGACGCCAAGCGCGCCGTGGCCATTGCCCTGCGCAATCGCATCCGCCGCCAGAAGCTGGCGCCGGAAATGGCCGAGGAGGTGATGCCCAAGAACATCCTCATGATCGGCCCCACGGGCGTGGGAAAAACGGAGCTGGCGCGGCGGCTGGCGCGGCTGGCGAATTCGCCGTTCCTGAAGGTGGAAGCGAGCAAGTTCACCGAGGTGGGGTACGTCGGCCGGGACGTAGAGTCCATGATCCGCGACCTGGTGGATATCGCCATCGACATGGTGCGCGAGGAGCGGCTGGATGAGGTTTCCGACCGCGCGGAGACCAACGCCGAGGACCGCCTGCTCGACCTGCTGATTCCGCCGCAGGCGGAGCCGAGCGAGAGCGCGGAGCGGTCGCGGGAGAAGCTTCGGGAGCGGCTGCGGGAAGGCAAGCTCGACGAGCGCATTGTGGAGATCGAAGTGAAGGACCGCGCGCCTTCCTTCGAGATCACCACGGCCGGCGGCGTGGAGGAAATGGGCATCAACATCAAGGACATGCTGCCCAATATCTTCGGCCAGAAGACGCGCAAGCGGAAGATGCGCGTGGCCGAGGCGCTGGACTATCTGGTGCAGGAGGAAGAGCAGAAGCTCATCGATATGGACCAGGTGACGCGCGTGGCCATGGAGCGCGTGGAATCGAGCGGCATCATCTTCCTGGACGAAATCGATAAGATCGCGGGGCGCGAATCGGGGCACGGGCCTGACGTGAGCCGCGAGGGCGTGCAACGGGACATTCTGCCTATTGTGGAAGGCACCACGGTGAACACGCGCTACGGCATGGTGCGCACGGACCACATCCTGTTCATAGCGGCGGGCGCGTTCCACGTATCGAAACCCGCGGACATGATTCCGGAGCTGCAAGGGCGCTTCCCTATTCGCGTGGAGCTGAAGTCGCTCACCGTGGAGGATTTCATCCGCATCCTCAAGGAGCCGAAGAACGCGCTGGCCAAGCAGTATACGGCGCTCCTGGAGACCGAGGGCATTAAGCTGATTCTCACGGACGACGCGCTGGAAGAAGTGGCGCGCTTCGCCGCGCAAGTGAACGAGAGCGCAGAAAACATCGGCGCGCGGCGGCTGCACACCATCATGGAGAAACTGCTGGAAGAAGTCTCCTTCGAAGGGCCGGACCTGAAGAAGAAGACGGTGAAGGTGGATGCCACCTATGTCCGCAAACAGTTGACGGACATCGTGAAGGACCAGGACCTCAGCCGGTATATCTTGTAAGCGCGTTGTTGCGGCGGGGGTTTGTGTGGACGCCAGCGAGGTTCGCGTGCAGACGCCTGGACGCACGGCCAAGAACGCCCGGCCAAGCTCGGCCGTTTCTCCTACAAGGGCTTTGACGCCACCATTCTGAGGCGGCGATAGTCGGCGTACCACTGGCCGTCGCGCCAGAGCGCGGGGCGGGCGTGTTCTTCCACGGCATTCAGGAATGCTTCCGTGCGGCCAGGGCCCACGCTTGTCAGGATGCCGCCGCAGAACATGGAGAGCCAATCCTGGAGGCCTCCGGGCAGCGGAGTTGGCCGGTCGAACAGCCATGCCGAGGTGACGTCGAGGCCGTGACGTTCCAGCATGGCGCCGTACCCGGCGATGCTGGGAAAGAACCAGCGCGCCGGCGGCGCCTTGATCCGGAGGGCCTTCAGGGCCTGCGCCACCGCTTCCCGCAAGCGCCGCACGTTGCCTTTTCCGCCGAACTCCACCACCACGCGGCCGCCCGGCAGGAGGGCTCCCGCCATGCCGGAAACCGCGGCGCCGGCCTCGCGTACCCAATGCAGGGCGGCGTTGGAAAAAATGGCGTGGAAGCGGGGTTCGAACTTCATGTGCGCCACGTCCATTTCGTCGAATTGGAGGTCCGGATAGTTACGGCGCGCGGCGGCGATCATCTCGGCGCTGCTATCGATGCCGGTGACTTCGGCGCCGCACGCCGCGATAGCCGCCGTCAACTGGCCGGAGCCGCAACCGACATCGAGAATGCGTTCGCCGGGCAGCGGAGCAAGGAGCTCGATCAGGTCCTTGCCGTACTCCCAAACGAAGGCGTGCTTGTCCTGGTACAGGGCCGGATTCCAAGTGGCCATCTGCGACAGCATATAACGATTCCGGGCGGGCTGGGCGGAACCCGGTTACACTAATGCCCATGGTCATCCTGGGAATCGATATCGGCGGGGCGCAGGTGAAGGCCGGCATGGTGGACGAAAGCGGCGCGATTGTGGCTTCGCGGAGCATGCGTACGCCCGCGGATCTCGATACGTTCCAGATGGAACTGGACGCCGCGGTGCGCTGGCTGATCGACGCCACGGAGCAGCCCGCCGGAGTGGGTGTGGGCTGCAAGGGCGTCATTGACCCGGACAGCACGAGGATCGATATTCTGCCCGGCGCCCTGCATTACCTGGAAGGGCACCGGCTTAGCGATCTGGTGGGCTTGTCCGGCGATGCTCCCGTGTTCGCAGACAACGACGCCCGCGTGGCCCTTGCCGGAGAGATGGTCTGGGGCGCGGCGCGCGGCCGCCGGGACGTGTTGATGTTGACGCTCGGAAACGGCGTGGGCGGCGCCGCCATGGTACACGGGCAGATGCTGCGCGGACACACCGGGAGCGCCGGGCTGCTGGGCCACATCACCGTGGACCCGGACGGAGCGCGCTGTTCCTGCGGCAACCGGGGCTGCCTGGAGACGGTTTTTTCGGCGCGGGCGCTTGAGAGCGAGGCCCGCGCGGCCGTGCACCGCGGCTGTGCTTCCACCCTGACGCGGCTGTTCCGGGACCAGCCGCAACTGGCAACCTGCCGCACGGTATTCCAAGCCGCAGCGGAGGGCGATGAGATAGCGCGCGAGATTGTGTCGCGGGCCATCTACAAGCTGGCCGCGGCATTGGCCGGTTTGCTCCACGTGTTCGATCCGGAGATCGCGATTATCGGCGGACAAGTGGCGGACGCCGGCGCGGACCTGATGGCGCCGCTTCGCGAAGAAACGTGGCGGCGTTCGCACGGCCTGCTGGGGCGGGATGTGCCGCTGGTGGAGCAGGAAGTGGCGGACAAGTCGGGAATCGTCGGAGCGGCCGGCCTGGCCATGGCCACCAGGTGAGAGTTGCCAGGCTGCGGACATGAGCCGTCATCGGTTTGCTTTGCCAGGAGACTGACGGCTGACGACGGATAACTGACGGCTGATCACTCTCGGCTAATTCGCTTTTTCCTTCTTCGTGAAAAGCCGGTGTTTGATGTCCGGCCAGAACTCCTTCATCACCTGCGAGGCCGCGTCCGTGCCCACTTGTTCGAGGAGCTTCTCGGCGTTATCGAGCACGGTTCGGTTGTCGGGGTAGTAGGCATTCGAGATGGCCACGGAACAGGCGTTGCCCAGCCACTCCGAGATATTGAAACGCCTGCCGCCGGAGTCCTTATAAGTCACCAGCACGCGCGTGGCGGCGTAGAACGCCCGGCTCTTCTTGGACCCTGTCGCGCGGCGGAAGTAGCGCGGGTCTTCGTGCAGCAGCGCCGGAAAGACACCCTCGGTGAACATGTTCCCGGTGGCCTGGTCCGCGTAGTTCGTCACCAGCCGGTGAGCGTAGCCTTTCATGCCCTGGCCGAAGGAGGGGTCGGCGTCCACAAGCTGGCCCAGTCCAGCCAGCGCGCCGCCCAGCAGCACCAGCGGGTAATCGAAGGAATCCTTGCGCGCGATGTTCAGCTTTTGGGCTGGCGTCAGCACCGTGCCCACCAGGGAGGCGTCCGCCGTGCGATAGTTGGGCAGCACGCCGAAAACGCGCTTGCCTCCTGGCGGCTCAGCGTTAGGCCCGGGCGCGCTATCGCCGCCTGGAGCGGCGGCCGCGGCTGGCGGTTGCGCCGGCTGATCTTGCGCCAACACAGCTCCGGCGGCCAATAACGCCAATGAGAGAACACGCGCCCACACACGGATCATTCGGATTCCTCGCGACCCCTCTATCTCTTTCCAGTTTGGACGCTACTCCCGGGAAACCGTTGCAAGGAGTTTCGCGGGCGGCCGGCGGAGGGCGCCGGTCAGGGACTGCACGGCGCTCTTGACATTCTAATAAATTAGTACTACAAAGCTGTCATGCGGCCTCTTGAATGCGCCTCTTTTGTAAGTCTAACAGTCCTGGCCTGCTGCGCGCCGCTGAACGCTCAGCAGGCGCCTACCGGGCCGGATACCCCGGCTCTGCTCCTCGCGGCCGACGCCTCTTATCTGCGCGGAGACTATGAAGCGGCGCGGCAGTCCCTGGCCGCCGCTTGGGACCTGCTCCAGAATTCGCCGCCGGAGAACCCGGCGCGCTACGACGTTCTGAAGCGCCTGACCTCCGTGCGCGCCGCGGCGGGGGATTTTGCCGATGCCCGCAAGTTCCTGGACCTGGCGATTGCCTGGCGCAAGGGCGTGTCCGGTCCGGACGACCCCAAAATCGCCGACGATCTGCTGACGGAAGCAGGGCTCTACCGCGGCGAGAAGAAGTTCGAAGACGCGGCCAAGCTTTTCCCCGCAATTCTCGACGCCCACATTCGCGCCTTTGGCGCCGATAGCGCGCAGGTAGCGGAAGATTATTCCCGGCTCGCCCAGGTTCTGGCGGATGAAAAGCACTCCGACGGCGCCGAGGACATGCTGGGTTTGGCGCTGGGCATCCGCGCGAAGATAGCGGGGCCGCTGGACGCCTCGCTGCTGCCCCTGCTGGACCGGCTCGGCTCGCTCCAGAATCAGGTGCACGAATACGACAAGGCGGAGGCCACGCAGCGCCACGCGCTGGCCATTCGTGAGACGCTTTACGGCGGGCAGGACCCGGATCTTCTGGGCACGCTGGACGCGCTGGCATACGCGTGCTTCGGCGAGAAGAAGTACGCCGTGGCGGAACCGATCTATCAGCGGCTGCTGTCTTTGTGGATCGCGGAGGCGGGGGAAGAGCACCCGATGGTGGCCATGACTTTGGATAAGCTTGCGATGTTCTACGCCGCCGAAGGGAAGTACGATCTGGCGCGGCAATCGTTTGAGCGGGCCAATACGATTCGGATCGGTTTCCTGGGCAACGGGCTGGCCGGCGAGGGCGCGGAGGAGATCAACGAAGGGAATGAAGCCGCGGCTCGCTTGGCATACCGCCGGGTGCTTAAAGCGCTCGACCCGCCGGACCCGCTGTACCAGAAGCTGCACGATGAAACCGAAGTGATTCTGGAGAAGCTGGGAGATCGACCACCAGGCACAGCGGCGCCGCGGATGCCGGCCAAAAAGAGTTCGACTCAGACGCGCAAAGCCTCCACTGGCATGTGAGGGCAAACCGGGCAAAAAGCCCGGCGGATTTTCGCCGTTTCGCCGGGAGCCTCTGAAGTGCGCCTCGGTTCCGTCGGGACCATGCGGAAGCTCCCTTGGCGCGACGCCTCTAACAAGAAAATCTCCCCGTCCCAGGTCTCGGTTCGAGGCCGCAACGCCATAAGAGCCCGAGCTCTCTCGCGCCTCAGTTCGCCCGGTTTACCCGCCCTGCCGCCACCTCGATTAACAAAAGTGATATTGAGCCAAAAAGGTCCACAAAGTTACCTTGACCTTAGAAGGCGGTTTCATTGAGAGCAAGGATCAAAGGCAGGGGAATCATTCGCAACCGAAAGGGCAACTGTGACGCGGTGCGCCGGCCGCGTCCGGGCGTCGTGGCGTCTCTTGGGAAGCGGCGCGCGCGGCTAGGGATGATTCTGGCGGCGGTGGCTTGCGCCGGTTCAGCCTCCGCACAGACGCGGAATCTGCCGGAGCGGACCTGGTCCCAGGTGCGTGCGCTGCTCTCCGAGAAAGCCTCGCGGAACGCGGCGCAAGCCAAGGTGGACTCCCACTTGGTTCACGCGGCGGCCATCCTCCGCCACCAGCCGGTGAGCCCGGACTTTCCGGCGCCTCCGGGCGAACTGGAGGCCGTGCGGCCGGACTCGCGCAACTTCGTGGAAGTCGATATTCGCGCCACGGTGACTTCAGATCTGCTGAGCTTCATCCGTTCTCTTGGCGGTGAAGTTTCCACCAGCCTTCCCGAGTACCGGGCCTTGCGCGCGCGCCTGCCGCTGCTTTCCGTGGAGCGCGTGGCGGAACGCGCCGAGGTGCTGCAGATCCGCCCGGCGGCCCAGGCGCTGGTGAATGCCGCGGGCCCGGACGCGATCGGCGACATCGCCCACCAAGCGAACGCGGCGCGCGCCAACTTCAACCTGGACGGCGCGGGCATTACGGTGGGCGTGATTTCGAACGGCGTCACCAGCCTGGCGAGTGAACAGTCCAAGGGCAATCTGCCCGCCAACGTGACTGTGCTCCCGGGGCAGGCGGGCGCTGGCGACGAAGGCACTGC
>DATKOS010000189.1:0-3395 GCA_035524535.1 Bryobacteraceae bacterium | reverse complement strand
GAGGCCGTGAAGAACTCGGCCGCGGCGGGCGCGGCGTTCGATGTGGGGAATCTACTGCGGAGCTTCGCCGAGCGGGAACGGCCGCGCTTCTACGGCTGCGTGGATCCGGAACAGTCCGGAAAACTGCGCGCGGTGGCGGAGGCCGCGCCGGCCGCGGCGGCGGCGTGCCTGAAGCTGGCTCTCATCGATCAACTGGCCGCCTTGGCGGAGCGGGAGGGCGTGGCCGGGTATCCCGGGCCGATTCAGGAGCAGTTTGAGATTCACCTGGCGCTCATGCGGCGTTCGCTCGAATCCGGGCCGGAAAGCTACTTCTCGCTGAGCAACGACCTTTACCTGAAGGACTTGGCCATTGCTGGCGAGCGCATGGCGCCGGCCGGGGCGCAACTCTTGCAGACCTTCGCCGGCATCCCGCGCAGCCTGCTGTGGCGCGGCGGCGCCGGGCAGGCGCTGGCCTTCACGGCGTTTCTAACGAAGCTGCGGGCCCTGGCTCCGCTGTTCGAGATGCACAGCGATGCGCGGCGCATGGCGGAGTTCACGCCGGCCGGCTGGCAGCGTTTTTATGTGCGCGCGGCCGAACTGCTGCGCGCGCGGCCGTCTATCCGCGGCCTGGTGGGCGCAAGTTGGTGGCACGACCCTGCGGTGGGGAGGCTAAGCAAACACATGGCCTTCCTGAACGAAATGCCCATGCGCCACGGCGCGCGCGCCTTCCGCTATCAGGCGGACGACTATGCCAGGGAACTGGCCCTGCTGCGCTCGCCCGAACGGCAGCGCGCGTATGACAGCGGCGAATATCTGCCCACCGTCTATCTTTTGATCTGGACGCGCGAGGACGTGCTGCGTTGGGCCGAAGCGGAGGACGCGGCCCGGTGAGCTTGCTGCGAAGCGTCAAGCAGGGGGCCCTCGGCGTGGGCAAGGCGGCCGGAGCCTTCGGGATGGCGCAGAGGTCGCGGTGGCGGCGGGAGAGGCTGCTGATCCTCTGCTACCACGGTCTTTCGGTGGATCGCGAGCACGAGTGGCGGCCGGCGCTCTTCATGCCTCCCAAGCTGTTCGAGCGGCGCATGGCGGCGCTGGCGAGCAGCGGGCTGCGCATTCTGCCGCTCAGCGAAGGCGTGAAGCGGCTGTATGAGGGAACCCTGGAGGGGCCAAGCGCCGTCATCACCTTCGACGACGGGTTTCAGGATTACCACCAGTTCGCGGCGCCTGTGTTGCGGCGCTATTCCCTGCCCGCAACGGTCTACCTGCCGACGTGGTACGTGGACCGTCCGCGGCCGGTATTCGGCGTCTTCTGCTCCTACGCGCTGTGGCTGGGCGCGGCATCGGGCGCACAACTGGGACGGGAGTTCGGCTTCAACCAACCGGCGGCGATCGATTCGCCGGCGAGCGCGGAAGCCGCCGCGAACGCGATAGTGGCGTTCGTGGAACGCGAGAACTGGAGCGACGATGAGAGGGACGCCCTGGCGGAGAGGCTGTGCGGCGCCTTGCGGCTGGACTACCAAGCATTGCGCGGCAAGCGCGTGCTGGCGTTGATGAAGACGGACGAGATTCAATCGCTGAAGGGATCCGGCACGGAGTTCGAGATGCACACGCACCGGCACCGGACGCCCGCCGATGAAGAGCTGTTCCGGCGGGAAATTGTGGAGAACCGGGAGTTAGTGGCGAAGGCCACGGGGCGGACGCCGGAGCACTTTTGCTACCCGAGCGGCGTGTGCGACCCGAGCTTCCTGCCGTGGCTGCGGGCCGAAGGCATCCGCTCGGCGACTACCTGCGAGCCGGGTCTGGCGTCAGCGGTTTCGGACCCGCTGATGCTGCCGCGCTTCCTGGACGGCGCGCACGTGCGGCAAATTGAATTCGAAGCGTGGCTCAGCGGCGCGGAGCCGCGGATGCGCGGAATGGGATAGGCGGCGGGCCGCAACTCCGCGCGGAGCCGCCGGGGCGGCAGAAGCCTGGCCGTTCAGGCCCGGGGCGCCGGCGGCGCCTCGCAATAGACCAGGCGGCAGAACTCGTGGAGAAGGTCGTAGCCATCCCAGAAGCGGTGGAATTGCAGCGCCTGGCCCACGGGAACCATGCGGTCGATCGCGCCGCCTGCCAGGAGGGCGGCGAATGCCTGGAGTTCTTTGTGTTCGAAACCGAAATGAGTGAGCGTCTGGTGGCGGCGGCCGAGCGCCGGGACTAGTTCCTCCAGGGCGTTCACGCGCGCTTCGAAAAACAGACCGCCGCCGCAGTGCTCCGAGCCGCCGAGCTTCAGGGCATCCAGGCGCAGGACCGTGGCGGCGGGATTGCGCCGGTATTCCGCCACCGGCAGGTCCAGGATGGACTCGCAGGAGAAGACCAGCTTGCGCATGTGAATCGCGGCCGGGAGCGCGTAGCCACGGCGCGCCACGCATTCCCCCAAGGCCGCCCAGAAGAGGTCCGAAGCGAGGTGCGCGTCGCGCTCCGTACCGCGCCAGATTACGGCGCGCGGCGAGGAGCAGGCCATCTGATCGAACCAGTAGGCATCGTTGAAGAACTGGTCCGCCAGCCTGGCGCGCGCCGCTTCATCGAGAGCGTGGTAGCGGCAGGCGTCCAGCGCGGCCAGAGACGCGCGATCCGGAAACGTGATGTCGCGCGCGTGCGGCGGCAACGGCGCCTCGCGAATGCGAGACACCGTGGCGTCACCGCCCCAGATGACGCGCACATCGCACGCCAGGGACAGCGCGCGCGTGATTTCGTCGTCGTGGCCGTAGGAAATGGCGAGCGCGCTCGACCGGACCCGGGGCGGCGCCTGGGCGACGCGCTCGCGCCACAGGCGCAGGAGAATCTCCGCCTGCGGCGCGCGGCGGGAAGACAGGCGCACCACGTTGCGGTTGCCGGCAAGCGCGGAAAGGAGCCACGAGTAGACGAAGATGGTATCGACGTTGGAAGGCGGGATGTGGAACACCACGCCCCGCGGCGCGGCAAGGACGTCCGGGCGCGAGGACTTGCGGAAATCTTCGCGGAGGCGCGCCAGTTCGGCCTTGCGCATCCAAAAGCCTAGCGCCACAAGCTCAGGAAAGGCGGCGGCCTCGCGGTCGCGGAGGATGGCCGCGGAGAAGCCGGCGCAGAATTCCATGCAGGCGTCGTCGAAAGGCAGCAGGCGCGGCGCTGGTTCGGCCAGCAGGCGGACCACTTCCTCAACGGGAGCGGAGCGAAGTTCGGGAACCAGAATCCGCAGGTCCATCAGCTTGCCTTGGCGGCGATCACGTCGCTGCACCCCCGCAGTTCGGCGCGCGGCAGCCGGCCGGTCACCGAAAACGCTTTGCCCTGACGCCCGCAATGGCCGCCGCCGGGATGCGCCACGCCAAGATCCTCGGTGAGCAGGGAATGGCCCGGATAGCTCAGCGGCAGCACGCTCAACACTTGAAGCACGCCGGTTTGGC
>DATKOS010000188.1:0-15076 GCA_035524535.1 Bryobacteraceae bacterium | reverse complement strand
CCCGTCAGCCTCATTCCGGGTATCCTGGGAATGTCCGGCCGCATCTACTCGGTTGGGGCGCTGCTGCTGGGCGCGTGGTTCCTCTACTCCGGCGTGCGCGTGGCGCTGGAGCGCACTTCGGTCCGCGCTCGAGGGGTTCTGCTGACGTCGGTGATGTACCTGCCCCTGATCTACACGCTCATGCTGCTCGATAGGCCCGGGTTGTGATCCAAGTCCAAGAACTTACCCACCGCTACGGCGAACGAATCGCGCTCAACAAGATTGGCTTTGACGTAAAGGATGGCGAAATCTTCGGCCTGCTCGGCCCCAACGGCGGCGGCAAGTCGACTCTCTTCCGCATCCTTTCCACCATGATGGTCCCCACCGGCGGTCACGCCGCGGTGGCGGGCGACGACGTGGTGCGGAATCCCGCCGCCGTGCGGCGGCACATCGGCGTGGTGTTCCAAACGCAGAGCCTCGATAAAGCCCTCACCGTGGAGGAAAACCTGCGCGCGCAGGGCCACCTGCACGGCTTGAGCGGCGCCGAACTGCGCGACCGCATGGCGCGCTCCATGGACCGCGTGGGCCTCACCGGCCGCGGTAAAGACCTGGTGGAGACGCTCTCCGGCGGCATGCGCCGGCGCGTGGAAATCGCCAAGGCTCTCCTACACCGCCCGCGCGTGCTGCTGATGGACGAAGCCTCCACCGGCCTCGACCCCGCCGCCCGCCGCGAACTAACCCGCCACATTGGCGAGTTGCGCGACCGCGAGGGCGTCACCATTCTGCTTACCACCCACGTCCTCGAAGAGGCCGAGCGCTGCGACCGCTTGGCGCTCCTGCATGAAGGCAACATCGTGGCCCTGGGCAGCCCGGACGAGTTGCGTTCCCGCGTGGGCGGCGACGTGGTGGCCCTCGAATCCAGCGATGCTCCGGGCCTCGCCAGGGGCATCGAGAGCCGCTTCGGGATGAAAACTACCACCGTGGACGGCCGCGTGCGCGTGGAAATCCCGAACGGGCACCGCTTCATCGCCGAAATCGTGGAAGCATTCCCGGGCGCCATTCAATCCGTGGGCCTGCACAAGCCGACCCTCGAAGATGTGTTCGTGCGGGAAACGGGGGCAACCATTGAGTAACCTTTTTCTTCCTTCCGCCACACTCTGGCAGCGTGAACTGGTCCGCTTCTGGCGCCAGAAGAGCCGCGTACTCGGCGTGGTCGCCTCGCCGCTGGTCTTCTGGCTGCTGATCGGCTACGGCTCGAATGACCTGGCGCGCTTCTATTCCGGCGCGCTGGTGCTCACGGTCATGTTCTCAGCCATCTTTTCCACCATTTCCATCATCGAGGACCGCCGCGAGGGCTTCTTGCTTTCCATGCTCGTCTCGCCCGCCCCGCGCACCAGCCTGGTGCTCGGCAAGATTCTCGGCTCCGCCACCCTGGCATGGCTGCAAGGCCTGATCTTCTTGTGCTTCGCCCCGCTAGCGGGCGTGCGCATCGGACTGCTGGACCTGCTGCCCGTGGTAGCGGCCATCTTTCTCATCTCCTTCACGCTGACCGGCATGGGCTTCGTCATCGCCTGGCGCATGGAATCCACCGCCGGATTCCACGCCATCATGAACCTCCTGCTCGTGCCCATGTGGATGGTTTCCGGTTCCCTGTTCCCCATGGCCACCGCGCATGGGTGGATCAAGGGCGTCATGTGGGCCAATCCGCTGACCTATTCCATCTCGCTTCTCAATCACGTGCTGCGCATGCCCAACGCCACGCCCAGCGGCATGGTCAGCCTCACCGTGACCGCCGCCTTCGGTCTGGCGCTGCTCATCACCTGCGGCATGGTGGCGGCGCAAAAGGCCGCCAAGAGCGCGGCATGAACGGCTCCCAAGGCCCGCGCCGGATGGTGGAGCGGATCTGCGGGGCGGCTTTTCGGCTGCGGTCCGCGCCGCTTCTTCTTGCCGCTCTGCTCTCTTCCTGCGCCAAACCGCCGCTCCCTGTTCTCGGCGACGTTCCGCATTTCCAGCTCACCGCGCAAACCGGCCAGCCATTCGACAGCCGGTCTCTGGCGGGCCACGTCTGGGTGGCGGACTTCATTTACACCACCTGCCCCGGCCCGTGTCCTATGATGAGTTCGCGCATGAACCGTATCCAGGGCTCCACAGCTGGCCTGCGCAACGTGAAGCTGGTTTCCTTCACCGTGGACCCCGAACACGACACGCCGCGGGTACTGGCCGCCTACGGCAAGCATTTCAACGCCGACCCCGCGCGCTGGTTCCTGCTCACCGGCGCCCGCGCCGCGCTCAATGACTTGGGGATGAACGCATTCCACCTGAACAGCGTGGATGGCAGCCTCATCCACAGCACTCGTTTCGCCCTCATCGACCGCCGGGGCCGCATTCGCGGGTATTATTCCAGTCAGGAGGACGATTTTCTGAAGAAGATCCTCGGAGACCTCCACCGCCTTGAGGCCGCCAACTCATGACGCCCGTCCTGCCCACCATCAACGCCGCCCTGAATGCCACCGCCGCCGTCCTGCTCGTCTGGGGCTACACCCTGATCCGCCGCAAACAGGTCCAGACTCACCGCAAGGTGATGACCGCCGCCTTCATCACATCCTGCCTCTTCCTGGCCGGTTATCTCCTCTACCACTACGAAGCCGGAGTGGTGCGCTTCCCCGGAACCGGCGCCATCCGGACGGTCTACCTGAGCATCCTGGGCACCCATACCGTGCTGGCCGCCGCTGTGCCCGTGCTGGCGGTGATCACGCTAAGCCGCGGGCTTTCGGCGCGCTACGACAAGCACCGGCGCATTGCGCGCTGGACGCTGCCGATATGGCTCTACGTGAGCGTGACGGGAGTGGTGGTGTACGTGATGCTGTATCACATGTAGGGGCCGGCGCGGCGGGCTATGAGTCCGCGCCACGCCACATGTTCTGAGCGGCGAGGGACTTTACAAGTCCATCGGCGAATCCAGCGCGAACGAGAGCACGGTTCCGGCCGGCACTCTTACCCTTTTGCCGCCGTTATCGCTGTCGCGCAGCAGCGTTTCGGTGCTCACTCCCAGCGTACGGCCGTTCACCGTGACCGAGACCACGGTGAGCGCAATTGTGCCGGACTCGCCCGAATTGCCGAGTTTGACAACCGCCGCCGCGCCTTTCGCAATCACCACCTGGCCCGCCTTCTGGATTGGCTGATCGAGCGTTGCGGCAAACGTGGCGCCTAGTTTATCCTTCTCCGAATCCACTGCGTCCACCAGGCGTACCACGAGGTTCGCACCCGCCGGAATTTCCACGCTGCCGGGCGCGGCCGATGCCGATGCGGGGGCCGCCGCCGTTAACACCGGGGCTGGCGAAGCGGACGGAGCGGGCGCTGGCGACGCAGCCGCTACCACCGGCGCGGGGCTGTCCGCGCGCTTCAGGGTGGGACGGTCGGATTCGCTCGACGCGGCCGGCGCCGCGGCGGACGGGGCGTCGCCGCCCGCGCCGTCCATGCGGTGCAGGACCGGCCGGTCCGAATCGCCGGCATCCGAAGAGGAGGTATCCGCGCGCCGCAGAGTCGGCTGGCTGGAAGTATCGGTATCGGCCGATGGCGGCGGCGAAAGCGTCACGCGGCGCAGCGTCGGACGGCCGCTATCGGAGGGCGCGGAAGCCGCGTCATCCGTGGGCGCTTGCGTCTCGTCCCGGCGGCGCAGCGTGGGCCGACCATCGTCCGGATAAGAACTGATCGGCGGCGCCTGCGCCGTGGATCCGAATTCTATGCGCAGCACCGTGTTCGTATCGAACGAACGGATCTGGCTGCCCACCTGCATCTGCACCTGGCGCGCCGTGCCCCCTAGATACGTTCCGGAAATCACCTGCCCGTTGCGCAGGGTAAGCGTATCGGCGAACGCCGGCGCGGCTGCCAAAATGAGAGCGAGAATCGTCAGCTTCACAAGCCCAAAGGCCCCCTCTACCCATAGATCTGTGACGCAAAATGCGGGCGGCCGGTTTACACCGGCGCCGGTTTATTGGCCCGGCCCGGAGGGATCCGAAAGTTCCCTGCCCCGCTGGTACGCCTGCTCATAGATCCGCCGCCGCTCCGCCTTGGTATACGGCGCGCGGGCCTGGTACAGCCGCGCCAGCCCCATTCCGATCCCGTAGGTTACCGCGTACGCCATGGCGCCCTTGGGGGCCAGGCCGCCTCCAAACGGGATTTTGCTTGCCAGTTCGCGCGCGATGGCGCGCCACCCAAACGCCCCCGCCGCAATCCCCGCGATCTCCGCCCTCTGATGCGAAAATCCCGGTTCCTTGCCGCAGGCGCCCGCAATTTGAAACGCCATGCGGACCTGGTTGGCCGTGAGAAACGCCGTGTCCGAAGCGAACTCGCCGAACGCCCAGGGCAATTCGATAAGGTTGGGAATCACGTCCGGCAGCGCCGTAGCCACAGAGAACAGGAGATTCTCGAACGCCGTGGCGTGGATGATCCGCTCCACCACGGGCCCGCGGAACGAGGGATACGCGCGCGCCAGCGCCAGCGCCGCCTCCTCATTGCGGTGCGCGATTTCCGACGCGGTCCGCTCCGGGCGGGCGCTGTGGAAGACGTAGGTACCCTCCGGCCCGGCCGCGCCGTCCTGGTAGAGGACGAAATCCACCTTCGCCGGCACGTCCGGCGAATCGGCCCGGTACACCAGACTCCGCAGACGCGCGCGCTCGGCGGGCGGCGCGCCGGGGGGAATCAGAAAGGCTTCCATTTCCTGGTACGCACGCTCGTTATCGGCCACCAGGCCGAACGTGTAGACAGCGGAAGCGCGCCGGCGGACTTCTTCCGCGCTCAGCATGCCCAACGCCGCGCGCGCCTGCTTGATTGCCTGGATCATGGATTCACCGGGGCTGTTCGGCGCCGTTCAAGCGGAACATCACCCGCAGCTCCTTTCGCCATTCTACCGCCAGGCCGATTCTCTGCACCTCGATGGAGGGCGCGAAATACCGTAGAATCTGCTCCGTGGTGGAATGAAACTCGAGCGACGGCGCCACCAGCAGCAGCCGCGGCGCTTCGGGGCGCAGTTGCACGCCGGGGAAATAGCCGGCCGCCGCGAACTCGCCGCGGTCCAGGTGCCACTTCACGCGGACCCAGTAGTCCAGCGCCTGCAACGGCAGGTGCGGATCGGCCGACGCCTTGAGTTCCACCACGGCCAGCCTGCCGTTGTGGTCCGCGGCCAGCAGATCGATGACGCCACGCTCGCCCGCCGCCATCACGGGCGTCTGCCCGTAGACCGGCGCCGGCCGCAGCGAGGCGTCCACGGTTTCGATGGCCGCGCGAACCTGCGATTCCAGCCACGCCTCCGGCGCCTGGCGATACAGCGGATGCTCGCGGTCGGCGGCCTCTGGCGCACGCGCGCGGTATAGCTCCCCGGCCAGTCTCTCGATCTCCGCGGCATGATGGCGCGCGGCGGGGCGCCGCTCGGCCAGGCCGAACGAGAGTCCCGAGGCCGACGCCTCCGCGAATTCCACGCCGCGCACGCGCCAACTCTCGCGGCCGTCGTGCTTGGGGACGCGCTCCACTCCCGGCAGGGCGGCCACCCGCTCCCATTCCTCCGGAAGCGGGGGACGCCGCCAGGGCTCCAGGCGCGTATCGAAGTTGCCGTAGTCGCGCGGGTCGGCCTGCGCCACGTAATCCTCGCGGCTGTAGACCAGCAGGTCAAAGCGCGCGGAGGCGGGGTCCAGGCAGAGCAGGCGCGGCGCCACCGCGCGCTCGGCGCCGGCCGGCGCGTAGAGCGCCAGCCCCTCCACGGCCAGGCGCTTTTCCCGCGCACGCAGATAATCCAGCCAGATGAGTCCAAACGTCAGCGCCGCCGCGGCGTCGCCTTCCGGCGGGCAAGCGATGGCCGCCCACCCGTGCTGGCCGCGCTTCAGGAACGCCCGCGGGAAGGCCGGAGAGAGGCTCCGCGCCAGGTTGGCCTCGGCGGTGAGTTCGGCCAGGTCCCAATCCGGAAACTGGCGGCGCAGGAACAGCCGCACGCGTTCGCGAAACACCAGGCGCGCGCTGCGCCGCCCCGCATCCGCGCCGGCCGGCCGGCTGAGGTCCACCAGAAACAGCTTGCCCTCGCGCCGCCCGAAGCGCTCCACGGTGATTTCCATGCGGGCGCTATCGGCGCGCTCCACGCCGAGAATCCGCCGCGAGAAATTGCGCGTGCGGTCCCAGGCAGCTATGGTGAGCCGCGAGCCGCGCATTTCCAGCGCGAAATTATCGGCGGCAAGCGGCAGGAGATGTTCGCCGGCTTCGTAGAGCGCCGGCTGGCGCGCGTTCCTCACGAACGCTTCAACGGCCGCCTGGATGCCTCCGGCGTCCGCGCCCGGAGGGGCGGTAGCCATGCGAAAGGCAATTGTAGCGCCCGGCGCTCGCCATGTGCCATCCTAGACGGTCGAATGGATATTATCAACGGCAATATCGGGTGGATTGAAGTCATCTGCGGGCCCATGTTCTCGGGCAAGAGCGAGGAACTGATCCGGCGCCTGCGCCGCGCCATGATTGCGCGCAAGCGCGTGGAGGTGTTCAAGCCCGTCATCGACGACCGCTACTCCTCGGACGAAATCGTCTCCCATGGCGACTTGCGCATGCGCTCCAAGGTGGTGGGCGGCGCGGACGGCATCGTGGAGCAAATCGACTGGCGCTCCGAAGTGGTGGGCGTGGACGAAGCCAATTTCATGGGCCCGCGGCTGGTCGAAGTGGCGCAGCGGCTGGCCGACAGCGGCAAGCAGGTGATTATCGCCGGCCTCGATACCGATTACCTGGGCCGCCCCTTCGCGCCCATTCCGGATCTGCTGGCGCACGCCGAATCCATAACCAAAACCCTCGCCATTTGCGTGCGCTGCGGCAATCCCGCCAAGCACACGCAGCGCCTGCGCGGGTCGGATGACCTGATTGTGGTGGGTTCCAGCGACCTTTACGAAGCCCGCTGCCGCCGCTGCTTCGAGCCGGGCATTCCCAAACAGGCCGAGATGGATTTTGTGAAGGCCAAGCGGGCGGAAAAGGGTTAAACGGCGCAACCCTTGCGGGAGCCCCGCCGCCGCCGCAACAGCCATCCCGCCGCCGCCACGCCGACCGCCGCCGCGGCTTCCAGTGCGTAGCGCTGCCAATCCGTCACCGGCGCCACGCGCTGGGTCCAGGCGTCCGTCAGCACCATCTCCGCGCCCACCTGTCCCAGAATGGCGGAGCCCAGGTAGATGAGCGCCGGGTAGCGGTCCATCAGCGCGGCCAACAGGTTGGCCGCGAAAATCACCACCGGGATGCTCAGCCCCAGGCCAAACACGATCAGCGCAATGTTGCCCCGCGACGCGCCCGCAATGGCTAGGATGTTGTCCGTGGACATGGTGAAGTCCGCCACCACGATGTACCAGATAGCCTGTCGCAGCCGGCCCGGAGCGCGCTGGTTAAGCTCCTCCTCCGAGCCCCCTTCCAGCAGCATGCGTAGCCCAATCCAAAGGATGAACAATCCTCCGCCAAGTTTTAGAAACGAAACGCGCAAAAGGAGCGTGGCGAAGATGGTCATGGAAGCCCGCAGCACCACCGCCGCGGCCGCCCCAAAGGCGCTCGCCGTCCGCCGTTGCCGCACCGGCAACCCGCGCACGGCCACGGCGATCACCAGAGCGTTATCGCCCGCCAGCATCAGGTCGATGACCACGATGGTGAGCACGCCCGCCAGAAGATGCCAGGTCATGGCAGCGCCCCGCGCCGGCGAAAATAGCGTTGCGCCACTCCCACGTCGAAGAAGATACGCGACTTCAGGACCTCCGGATCCTCGAACTTGCGTTCCTCCCGCAGGCGCTCCAGGAACGCCACCGAGATGCGCCGCGGCGATGCGCCATCCAGAGGATCCAGCAGGAACGTCTCAACGCTCAGCCCGTCCGAATCGCCAAAGGTCGGGCGGTACCCCACGTTGGTCACGGAGTTCCACGCGCGCCCGTCATCCAAATCGCGCGTGCGCGTCACGTAGACCCCGTTCGCCGGAATTACCTCCGCCTCCGTGGCCAGATTCAGCGTGGGCACCGTCTGTTTGGATCCGACGCCGCGCCCCGCCTCAACCTCGCCCTCCAGCCCGTACGGCCGCCCCAGAAAGCGCACCGCCGTGGCGACCCTGCCCGCGGCCAGCAACTCCCGCACCGCGCTGCTGCTCACCATGCGCCCGCGGCAAAAGACCGAACCCACCGTTTCCGTTTGGCAGCCGAAGCGCCGGCCCAGTTCCTCGAGCGTGTGGTAATCGCCCGCGTGCTTGTGGCCGAAGCGGAAGTTGGCGCCCACCAGCGCGGCGCGCGCGCTCAGGCGCCCGCACACGATCTCCCTTACGAACTCTTCGGGCGAGAGCCGCGCTACCGCGCCATCGAACGGCAGGATCAGAACCTGCTCCACGCCCTCCTCCGCCATCAATGCAGCGCGGTGCGCCGGGGTCGTGAGCAGCGGCGGGGTGCGCTCCGGGGCCACCACGCGCGTGGGATGCGGGTCGAACGTGAGCACGGAGGGCTTCCAGCCGTTCCGCCGCGCCACTTCCACCAGGCGCCGCAGGATCTTCCTGTGGCCGATGTGAACGCCGTCGAAATTGCCGATGGTCAGCGCGCTCGGCCCGAATCCCTCGGGAACTTCCGCCAGGCTGCGATAGATCCGCATCGGCTAGCCGGCGTCCTCAACCGTCAGTTCCAGCCCGTCATAGGCCAGCTTGATGTGCGGCGGCAGGAGGTTCTCCGCGCGCGCGTGGCCCAGGTCGTGGCAGATGTGCGTGAAGAACGCCCGGCGCGGCGCCAGTTTCTCCACCGTGCGGATGGACTGATCCACCGTGGAGTGCGTCGGGTGCGGCTTGTACCGTAGCGCGTCCAGGAACAGCACGTCCAGGCCGCGCAGCATGTCCAGCGACGAATCCGGAATGCCGCTGTGGTCCGTCAGGTACGCCGCGGAGCCGAAGCGGAACCCGTGGATGGCGCGGTCGCCGTGCATCACCGGGACGGGCGTGAACTTCAGGCCGTGCACGTCCACGTCAGAACCGTCGAGTTCGCGCATGTCGAGTTGCGGAATATTCGTCGCGCGCGGAATGTCGTCGAAGATGTAAGAGAAGATCCGCTTGATGTTGGCCATGGTATCCGCGCCCGCGTAAATGGGGATGCGGCCCTTCTGGCGGAAGTTGAACGGGCGCACGTCGTCCAGGCCCATCACGTGGTCCGCGTGCGCGTGGGTAAAAAACACCGCGTCCAGATGGTCCAGCTTGGCCCGTAGCGCCTGCGTGCGGAAGTCGGGCGTCGTGTCGATCAGGATATTGCGGCCTTCGTGGACCACCAGAATGGAAGGGCGCAGGCGCGTATCGCGCGGGTCCGTGGAAGTGCACACCGCGCAGTGGCAGCCGATGGTGGGCACGCCCACGCTGGTGCCCGAGCCGAGCACCACAATCTTGATTGGAGAGGCCGCCATCAGGCTTTCGGCGCGGCCGTCTTGGCGGCTTCCTCCGACGCCTGGACAAAACGGAACCGCAGTTCCGTGAGGGAATTCTCCAGCAGGCGGCGCTCGTCCATTTCCAGGTTGCCCTTGGTCTTTTCGAGCAGCATGCCCATCAGGTCGATGGAATGGCGCGCCAGCGGCAGGTTGGGGGGCTCTTTATCGTCATCGCCGAAGCGCATCAATCCAAGCTGCATCTCGGCCTGCGCGCGCAAGGAGAGCACCAGAAAAGCAAAGGAAGCCGGAGGAATGCCCTGAGCTTCTTCGGCGGCGTCCTGCCCGGCTTGCGGAACGCCCTCGTCCGTGTCTTTCTCGCTCATCAGCATAATTTTACAACGGGGGATCGAGCCGGTTTGGGCGCAGGATCAGGTAGTGGACCGGACCCGTATCGGCCACAACCAGCCGCATGGGACTACAACCCGAGGCGGCTCAAATCGCGCCGCTCTTGCTCCAGGTCTTCCTTATCGCACGCCAGTCTTTCCGCCCTGTAGCGCCTTGCCCACCATCGCCCGCGCCTCTTCCTGAATCCGTCCCAAATGCTCTTCGCCCTGAAAGCTTTCGGCGTAGATTTTGTAAATCTCTTCCGTACCCGATGGCCTCGCCGCGAACCAGCCGCTCTTGGACTCCACTTTCACGCCGCCGATGGCCGCGCCGTTTCCCGGGGCCTTGGTGAGAATGCGTTCGATCTTCTCGCCCGCCAGTTCGGACTCGGTGATATCGGCGGGCGAAAGCTTCGCCAGAATCGCCTGCTGCTCGCGCGTGGCCGGAGCGTCTATCCGGCCATACGCCGGGCGGCCCATCTCGCCCGTCAGCTCATCGTAAATCTCGCCGGGGTCCCGGCCCACGCGCGCCGTAATCTCCGCCGCCAGAAGCGCGGCGATGATGCCGTCCTTGTCCGTGGTCCACACCTTCCCGCCGCGCCGCAGGAAGGACGATCCGGCGCTCTCTTCGCCCACGAATCCCTGCGCGCCTTTGAGCAGGCCGTCCACGAAAAACTTGAAACCCACCGGCGTTTCGAATAAACGCCGGCCAAGCTTGCCCGCCACGCGGTCAATCATGCTGCTGCTCACCACGGTCTTCCCCACGGCGGCGTCCTTGCCCCATTCGGGCCGGTGGGAGAACAGGAAGTACGCGCACACGGCCAGGTAGGCATTGGGGGGCATCAGCCCGGCGCCGCGCGTCACCACGCCGTGGCGGTCGTGATCCGTGTCGCAGGCGAAGGCCACGTCGAAGCGCTCACGCAGCCCGATCAGCCGCTGCATGGCGTACTTCGAGGAGGGGTCCATGCGGATGCGCCCGTCCCAATCCAAGGTCATGAAGCGGAAGGTCTGGTCCACCGCGTCGCTCACCACGGTGAGGTTCAGCCCGTAGCGCTGCGCGATGGGCCCCCAGTAGTGCACCCCCGCGCCGCCCAGCGGGTCCACGCCCAGCTTGAGCCCGGAGCCGCGGATGGCGTCCAGGTCCAGCACGTTCCGCAGATCCTCCACGTACGGCGTCACGAAATCGCGCTCGTGCGTGGTGGCCGCCTTGCGGGCCTTCTCATACGGCATGCGCCGGATGCCCTCGGGCGCGGCCATCAGCGCGTTGGCCCGTTCGCCAATCCAGCCCGTGATATCCTCGGCCGCCGGCCCGCCGTGGGGAGGGTTGTACTTGAATCCTCCGTCGTCCGGCGGGTTGTGCGAGGGCGTAATCACGATGCCGTCCGCCAGCCCGCTCGCGCGCCCGTCGTTGTAAGTGAGGATCGCGTGCGAAACCGCGGGCGTGGGCGTGTACTCGTCCTTGGCCGCAATCACGGTTTCCACGCCGTTGGCCGCCAGCGCCTCCAGCGCACTGGCCAGAGCGGGCGCGCTCAGGGCGTGCGTGTCCATCCCCATGAACAGCGGCCCATCGATGCCCTGGGCCTTGCGGTGCTCGCAGATGGCCTGCGTGATGGCCAGAATGTGCGCCTCATTGAAGGCCTTATCGAACGACGACCCGCGGTGTCCGGAAGTGCCGAAGCGCACGCGCTGCTCCGGCTCCGCCGGATCCGGGCGCTCTTCGTAATAAGCCGTGATCAGCCTCGCGACGTCCACCAGGTTCGCGGCGGCGGCCGGCTTGCCGGCCTGAGGGTTGACGTTAGCCATGGCGTTTAGATGATTTCCCCCGCGTTTCCGCGGGCTGCTGCTGCGTGAGGCAATGTAAGGTTCCGAACCCGAGCACCAGGTCCACCGCATGAATTCCCACAACCGGGCGGTCCCGGAACAGCTCGCCCAGGATGCCCAGCGCCACGCGGTCGTTCGGATGGTTGAAGGTAGGAACAATCACCGCCGCGTTCGAGATATAGAAATTCGCGTAGCTGGCCGGCAGGCGGTAGCCATCGAAGTGCAGCGGCCCCGGCATGGGCAGCGCGATGACCTCCGGCCGCTTGCCATCCTCCAGGCGCAGGTCCGCAATGCGTTCCCAATTCGCCGCCAGCGCGCTGTAGTTCTCATCGCGCGCATTATTCTCACGGATCAGCACCAGCGTCTTGGCATTCACAAAGCGGCAAATGTCGTCGATATGCCCGTGCGTATCGTCGCCCTGCACGCCGCCCGGCAGCCAGAAGACGTTGCCCGCGCCGAGCCACTGGCCCACCGCCGATTCAAAGCCCTCGCGGTCCAGGCCCGGGTTGCGCACCTGCGTCACGGGATCGAGGTAACATTCCTCGGTGGTGATCAGCGTGCCGCGCCCGTTGACTTCAATGCCGCCGCCTTCCATCACGAAGGGACGTCCCGCGGCTTGCGCGTCAAAGAGCCGTTTGCCCAGCCACTTCGCCGCGGTCTCCGGCACGCGGCGGTCCCTGCTCCAATCCCGATATTTCGCCCAGGCGTTGAAGTGGCAATGCACGATGGCGGTTTCCAGCCTCCCGCCGAGGTCCCGCCGCACGAAGATGGGCCCGCTATCGCGCGTCCACCCGCGGTTGGTGGGGTGAACGATGCACTCCACGTTCGCGGCGTCCGCGCCCGCACGCTTCAGGTAGGTTCGCGCCTGCTTTTCCTGCGCGCGCGAGTTGACCAGCATCCGCACGGTCTCGCCCGCCGCAACATGCCGCACGATCTCCGTGTAGACCCAGCGGATGGTATCCAGCTTGTCCGGCCAATCGGTTGCATTGTGCGGCCAGGCAAGCCACGTCGCCTCATGCGTCTCCCATTCCGCCGGCATGTGGTAGCCCAGCCAATCCGCCCTCGATCCCAACCCGCTCCTCCTTCGCGCCCCGTGGGGCGGACCGCCTGCTTGCCGGTGAATCTCCCGGGGTCTGCCTTCTTGCCTGAAACCCTAGAGCTCCTGCGGCGCGTACCTTGCGCGTCGCGCCCTGTGGGGCGGACCTCCTGGTCTGCCTTCTTGCTTGAAAATCCTAAAGTTCCTGCGGCGCCTCACCCAGCTTCACATCCACTTTCCGCGTCGCGCCGTTGCGATAAATAGTCAGGCTCATCGTGTCTCCGCCGCGCTTGTGATCCAGGGCGCGCTGCAGCGTCTGCGCGCTGGTCACCGGTTCCCCATCCACCGCCACAATCAGGTCGCCGCCAATTCCCAGCTCGCGGAATCCGCCCACAATCACGTCGCGCGTGGGCCCGTGCAGGCCGGCGGCTTCCGCCGCCGACCCTCGCTCAATGTCCTGGATCAGCAGCCCGCCGCTGGCCGGCAGCCCCAGCATCTGCGCCAGGTCCTCGCTCACGAACTGCACACTGACGCCCAGCGTGGGCTTCGAAATATGCCCCGTCTGCTCAATCTCCGAAAGCATCGCCTTGGCCTTGCTGATGGGCGTCGCAAAGCCCACGCCCACGCTGCCCTGCGACCCGTAAATTGCCGTGTTGATGCCAATCACGTTGCCGTGCGAATCGAACAGCGGCCCGCCGCTGTTGCCGGGATTGATGGCCGCATCGGTCTGGATCATGCCTTCCAGGTTGTGCGTTTCGTCGGTCTGGATGCTGCGGTTCAGCGAGCTCACAATGCCCGTGGTCAGCGTGCCGTCAAAGCCAAAGGGATTCCCGATAGCCAGCACCTTTTGCCCCACCACCAGCGCATCCGAGTTCCCCAGCGGCAGCACCGGCAGCTTCTCGGTGGCGTCAATCTTGATCAGCGCCAGGTCCACGCTCTCGTCCTTCGCCACCACGCGCGCCTTGTAGACTTTCTTGTTGGCCAGCGTCACGGTCAGTTCCCGCGCGCCATTCACCACGTGGTTGTTGGTCAGGATCTCGCCCGTGGGCTTGATGATGAAGCCGGACCCCGTGCCCTTCTCCGGGTACACCTGGAAGAAGAACGTCTGGCGGTAAACCACCGAGGTGATGTTCACCGTGGCTTCACGGCCGGTCTTATAGATGTCGATGTTGTTCTGCTCATCGGGCGTGAACGTGGTGGCCGCCGAGGCCGGCTCACTCCACAAATGCCCGCCCGGCGCGAACGGGCGAATCCACCGCCCGATATCCCAGCTCGTGCCCGACGTCAGATAAAGAAACGTGGCCGCCATGGCGGCGGCCCACAACACGGATCGCGGAACTTTCATGATTCAATTCTCCGTAATGCCTGGTACACGGCGCGCGTCTGCCGCAGCGTCTCCTCTTTTTCCCCGGAAGTGTCGATGACGAAGTGCGCGTACTTCCGTTTCTCCTCGAGCGGCATCTGCCGCCGCAGCCGCGCCCGGACATCCGATTCCACCGCCCCCGGACGGCGCATCGCGCGCTCGAATTGCTGCTCCTCGTCGCAGGTCACCACCACCATGCGGTCGAAACGCCCATACGTGCCCGCCTCAATCAAGATCGCCGCCTCCACCACCGCAATGCCGCGCGGATGCTCCGCCGCGAACGCCGCCATCAGAGCCTCTTCGCGCCGCAGCACCGGAGGATGCACCAGGCTGTTGAGGCGCTTCAGGCGCTCCGGGTCGCCGAACGCGGCGGCCGCCAGCGCCGCGCGGTCAATGCGGCCATCCCCGGTCACCACGCCCTCGCCGAACTCCCGAACCACGGCGCCGTACGCCTCCCCGCCCGGCTCCAGGACCGCGTGTCCCAATTCATCGGCCTGAATCAGCAGGCATCCCAACCGCTGAAACTCCTCGCCCACAAACGTCTTCCCGCACGCCAGCCCGCCTGTCAGGCCAGCCTTCAGCATTTCCCGGCCCGCTGCTCCGCCAGGGTCACCGTGTTCGCCATCAGCATGGCGATCGTCAGCGGCCCCACGCCTCCGGGCACGGGGGTGTACGCCCCGGACACCTCCGCCATATCCAGCGGATGCACGTCGCCCACCAGCACGCTTCCCTTCTTCTCAAACACCGCCAGCTTTTCCGCGGCTCCGCGAAACGCGCGCTCCACTTCCTGGCGCGTCTCCAGGCGGTTCATGCCCACGTCCACCACCGTGGCGCCCGGCTTGATATATTCGGCCGTCACCATGGCCGCGCGCCCCATGGCCGCCACCAGAATGTCCGCCTCGCGGCATACCGCCGGCAGGTCGCGCGTCTTGGAGTGGCACATGGTCACGGTGGCGTGCTCGTGAAGCAGCAGCATGGCCATGGGCTTGCCCACAATGTCGCTGCGCCCCGCCACCACCGCGCGCTTGCCGGACATCGAAATTCCGTTGCGCTTCAGCAGTTCAATGATGCCGGCCGGCGTGCACGCCCGCGGCCCCGGCAGCCCGGCCATCA
>DATKOS010000187.1:0-18070 GCA_035524535.1 Bryobacteraceae bacterium | reverse complement strand
GGAAACAAAGCCGAGGCGGAGAGAGCGCAGCTCGAGTTGCTGGTCCAGCGCAAGATCGAGCTCGTGGTGCTGGCGCGGTATATGCAGATTCTCTCCTCGGACTTCGTGGCGCGGCATGAGGGCCGGATCATCAATGTGCACCATTCGTTCCTGCCGGCATTCGTTGGGGCGAAGCCATACCACGCGGCTTACCACCGCGGGGTGAAGCTGATCGGCGCCACCAGCCATTACGTGACGGCGACGCTCGACGAAGGTCCGATTATCGAGCAGAACGTGATGCGCGTCTCGCACCGCGATCAACTGGAAGATTTGATTCAGAAGGGGCGGGACCTGGAGCGCGTGGTGCTTTCCACAGCCGTCCGCTGGCACCTTGACCACCGCATCTTGCAGTACTCGAACAAGACGGTGGTTTTCGATTAACGCGGCGGACGGGACCGCCGATGGCCAGGGCGCTGGGCGGCTGCAAGGGGAACTCCGTTCCGGCTGTTGGCGGCGCAAAGCCTTTCCATCCATGACGGCGGGAGATCCTTAGCTCCATGCCATACTGGCACTGATGCCCACGGTTCTCATCGCCGGCGGCGGGCTCGCCGGGCTCTCCGCCGCCGCCGCGCTGGCCGGGGCGGGATTCGAGGTGGAGGTATTCGAATCGCGGCCCTTTCTCGGCGGCCGCGCCACCTCATTCCCGATGGGGGATGAGACCATCGACAATTGCCAGCACGTTCTGCTGCGGTGCTGCGTGAACCTGCTGGACTTCTACCGGCGTCTGGGCGTAGCGGAGCGCATCCGTTTTCATCGCGAGTTCTACTTCATGGAGCCGGGCGGGCGCATCTCCACGCTGCGGCAGGGCCGCCTCCCGGCGCCGCTGCACTTCACCGGGTCCTTTCTGAAGATGAAGTGCCTGGACGGCGCGGACAAACTCGGGATCGCACGGGCGTTGGCGGCTCTGCGCCACGAGCGGACCCGGCGCGACGACCTGGACCGGATCAGCATGCTGGACTGGCTGCTGCAGAAGCGGCAGACGGCGCGCGCGATCGACCGATTCTGGCGGCAGGTGCTGGTAAGCGCCGTCAACGAGGATCTGGACCGCATGGCGGCGGCGCACGGGTTCCAGGTATTCTGGCTGGGCTTTCTGGCGCGCGCGGACTCGTATCACATGGGCGTGTCCGCCGTGCCGCTGGGGGAGCTCTATTCCACCGATGCGTGGAAGCGCCTCGGAAACGTGCGGCTGCATCTGCGGTCCGCGGTGGAGCGCATCGACGGCGAGGGGTTCGTAGTGGGCGGCGAGCGGCGCAGGGCGGATCATTATATCTGCGCGCTGCCTTTCGAGCGGTTGGAAGCGGTGGGACTGCCGGCGCCGGCGCTCACTCACTCGCCGATCACCGGGGTGCACCTGTGGTTCGACCGCGAAATCACCACGCTGCCGCACGCCACGCTGCTGGACCGCACCATGCAGTGGATGTTTAACAAAGACCGCGGCCGCTACCTGCAGCTCGTGGTGAGCGCCTCGCGCGACCTCACGGAACTTTCGCGGAGCGAGATCATCGACCTGGCGGTGGGAGATTTGCGGCTGTTCTTCCCGCGCGTGGCGGAAGCCAAGCTGGTGAAGGCGCAAGTGATCAAGGAAATGCGCGCGACGTTTTCCGCCGCGCCGGAAGCCGAAGCGCTGCGCCCCGGCCCGCAAACGGCCATTCCAGGCGTGTTTCAGGCGGGCGACTGGACGCGGACCGGCTGGCCGGCAACCATGGAAGGCGCCGTGCGTAGCGGCTATCTGGCAGCCGAGGAAGTGGCGAAATCAGCCGGCCAGCCGCGGAAGTTCCTGCTGCCGGATATCGCGTGATGCGAGCCGGCCGGCCAGCCGGGCAGACGGGCGCCCCCGCGCTCTAGACGGCGCCTGTCTGAAAGGCGCTACTTCTTGCCCGCCGGCGCCGTACCGAAGCGGTATTCGGTGGTGGTCTGGTACTTCTGGCCGGGCTTCAACTCGGTGGTTGGGAAGG
Organism: Bryobacteraceae bacterium; assembly: GCA_035524535.1. Lineage (GTDB taxonomy): Bacteria > Acidobacteriota > Terriglobia > Bryobacterales > Bryobacteraceae > BOG-224. The sequence continues at coordinate 16,076 of DATKOS010000187.1, read as the reverse complement.
CCGGGTGGTTGGGCGAATCCGGATAGTGCTGCGTCTCCATGCAGAAGGCTCCGCGGCGCTGGTACACCTTGCCGCCCTTACCCTTCACCGTGCCGTCCAGGAAGTTGCCGGTGTAGAACTGCAAGCCGGGCTCGGTGGTGTAGACCTCCATGGTGCGGCCGCTGGTGGGTTCGACAACGCGGGCGGCAAGAGAGAGGCCGTTTCCGGTCCTATCCAGCACCCAGTTGTGATCGTAACCGCCCGCAATTTTGAGCTGCTCGTTGGGCTGCTCAATGCGGGCGCCGATGGCGGTGGACTTGAGGAAATCGAACGGCGTGCCCGCAACGGGGGCCAACTCACCGGTGGGGATCAAGGTGCTGTCCACGGGCGTGTAACGGCTGGCGTGGAGCGTGACCAGGTGGCCGAGAACGTCGCCGGAGCCCGCGCCCTTAAGGTTGAAGTAGGAATGGTTGGTGAGGTTCACCACGGTGTCCTTGTCGGTGGTTGCGCCGTACTCGATGCGCAGCGCGTTCCCGTCGGTCACGTGGAACGTCACGGTGACGTGCAGGTTGCCGGGGTAACCCTCTTCGCCATCCTTACTCAAATAACTCAGCTCCAGGCCGCCATCGGGCAGTTCGCGGGGCGTGAAGACACGGCGGAAGAAGCCATAATCGCCGCCGTGGAGGGAATTCGGCGCATTGTTCTTCGGCAACGTGTAGGTCTTGCCATCGAGGGTGAACTTGGCGTTGGCGATGCGGTTGCCGTAGCGGCCGATGGTGGCGCCGAAATACTGGGTCGGGTTCTTGATGTAGTCCGCGAGGGTGTCGAAGCCAAGGACAACGTCCGCCGTCTTGCCGGCAGCGTCGGGCGTTTCAATCGACACGATGGCGCCGCCGTAATTGGTGATGCGCGCCGTCAGGCCTTTGCCGTTCGAGAGCGTGTAGATATAGATCTGAGCGCCGTCCGGCATCTTCCCGAAATCCGCGCGCGTAATAGTGGCCGCATGCAGAGCGGCGGTGGCGACGATAGCTGCGATAGCGTAGCGCATAATGACTGGCCTCCAATTTGACCAACTATATAATGAACCACCTGTCTTGATGTTACGCAACTGGAGGCGACACCATAAAATGGGGGCGTGGGCAAACCTATCGCTTTGATCACGGGCGCCTCGGCGGGAATTGGCGCGGCATTCGCGCGGGCGCTGGCGGGGCGCGGGTACGATCTCGTGCTGGTGGCGCGGCGGCGCGAGCGCCTGGAGGCGCTGGCGGCGGAGATTGGCGGCTCCGCGGAAATCATCCAGGCAGACCTGACGCAGCCCGCGGAGCTGGCGCGGGTGGAGGCGCGATTGGCGGCGGAGCCGCGCGTGGATCTGCTGGTGAATAACGCGGGCTTCGGGGTGGCGGGCCGATTCTGGGAATCCGACGCCGAAAAGCAGACCGAGATGCACCTGCTGCACATTGTGGCCCTCATGCGGCTGACGCATGCGGCGCTGGGACCCATGGTGGCCGCCAACCGTGGAGCGATTATCAACGTTTCCTCCGTGGCGGGATTCGTGCATAGCCCGGGCAGCGTGACGTACTCGGCGAGCAAGACCTGGATCAACAGCTTCACCGAGGGACTGGAGCTGGATTTGAAGAGCCGCGGCTCCGCTGTGAAGATGCAGGCGCTATGCCCGGGATACACGCACAGCGATTTTCACGACGTAGCGGGCATCGACAAGAAGACCATTCCGGAGGCCCTGTGGCTGCCGGCGGAAATGGTGGTGGAAGATTCGCTGCGGGGGCTGGAGCGCAGCGAGCTCTTCGTGGTGCCGGGGTGGCGCTACCAATGGCTGGTGCGGCTGCTGCGCGTGCTGCCGGCGGCCTGGGTGCGCAAGGGATCGGTATGGTACGCGCGGAGGATCAAGCGGACGTAAGGCAGCCCCGGAGGTCCGCCTCACTTAATGGAAATCGTGCGACGAGGCCGCGGCTCCGGCGCGGAGGGCCTCCACTCTCGAGGCTTTCACGGAGATCACTCCATCCAGGTTTTGCAGCGTGCCCAGGATGCTCAGAAACGGCTCGCTGAGCAGCGCCACCTTATAGCGATCGTAGACCGGCGGGGCGACGATTGCGTTCATGATTCCGGTCTCATCCTCCATGCTGAGGAAGACGAAGCCCTTGGCCGTGCCGGGACGCTGGCGCACCACCACCGATCCGGCGATGCGCACAAGGCGCCCGTTGGGCACGTTCGCCAGCTCCGCGGCGGGCGTCACGCCGCGCGCATCCATTTCCTCGCGGCGGTAAGCCATGGGGTGCTTGCCGATGGTGAGCCCGGCGCCGTGATAATCGGCGCGCAGGCGCTCTTCGGTATTCATGCGCGCGAGCGGGGACGCGCCGCCGGTTTCCTCCAGCGACTCGAGCAGCGGCCCCACTGGCCGCACGGCGCGCTGCGACTTCCAGAGCGCATCGCGGCGATGCTCGGCGCGCAGGGAATTGAGGGCGCCGATTTCGGCGAGGCGGTTGATTTCGTCCTTGCGCAGTTCGGGTACGCGCGGCGCGAGATCGTCAATGCTGGTGAAAGGGCGCGCGCGGAGAATCGCGCGGGCGGCCTCTTCGCGCAGACCGCGGGCATAGCGGAGTCCGAGGCGCAAGGCCGGGCCCGGGGGGCGATTGGCCGGAGGGGCTGCGAAGCTCGCTTCGCCCGCGAAAGCGCCGGCGTCAGCGCCGTGCGACAGAGGATGGTTATGCTCTATCGCTTCGGCATTTTCCGGAAGGCAGGCCGGAGGCCTGCCCCACTCCACCGTGCAATCCCAATCCGAAAGCGATACATCCACCGGCAGCACGCGCAGGCCGTGCCGCTGGGCGTCCTTGATGAGTATCGCCGGCGCATAGAAGCCCATCGGCTGATTGTTCAGCATCGCGCACGTGAAGGCCGCCAGGTAGTGGCATTTTAAATAGGCGCTGGCGTAGGCGATGAGCGCGAAGCTGGCGGCGTGCGACTCGGGAAAGCCGTAAAGGGCGAACGAAGTAATGGAGCGCACGATGGCCTCCTGGGTTGCCCCCGTGATTCCATTGCGCGACATGCCGGCGCGCAGCTTCACTTCGATTTCCGCCATGCGCTTTTCCGAACGCTTGAAGCCCATGGCGCGGCGCAGTTCCTCGGCCTGGCCGCCGGTGAACCCCGCCACGGTCATGGCCATGCGCAGCAACTGCTCCTGAAACAGCGGCACGCCCAGGGTCCGGCGCAGCACGGGCTCCAGCGAGGGGTGCAGGCAATCGGGCGCTTCCCTGCCCTGGCGGCGGTTCAAATATGGATGCACCATTTTGCCGACAATCGGCCCGGGCCTGATAATGGCCACCTGCACCACGATGTCGTAAAAGGTGAGCGGCTTCATGCGCGGCAGGCAGGACATCTGGGCGCGGCTTTCCACCTGGAACATGCCGATGGTGTCGGCCTTTTGCAGCGCGCGGAAAATCGCCGGATCGTTCTGCGGCAGGTGCGCCAGGTCGACCTGGCCGCCGTAGGCTTCAGGAATCAGCTTGAGGCAATCCTCCAGCACGGCCATCATGCCGAGGCCCAGCAGATCCACCTTGATGATGCCCAAATCGGCGCAGTCTTCCTTGTCCCACTGGACCACCACGCGGCCGGGCATAGTGGCCGGCTCCAGGGGCACGACCGAATCCAGGCGGTTCTGGCACACCACCATGCCGCCGGAATGCTGGCCGAGGTGGCGCGGCATATCCTGCGCCAGGCGGTAGAGCTCGAAAAACTTGCGCACACGCGGATGGTTCAAATCGAAGCCGGCCTGCGCGAACTGGTTCTCGCTGGTGTCCTTGGGGTCCTTCCATTCCCAGTGGTGCACCAGGCCGGCGAGCTTTTCCAGCGTGGTAATCTCAAACCCCAGCGCCTTGCCTACCTCTCGCGCGGCCGAGCGGCCGCGGTAGGTGATGACGTTGGCCGTCATGGCGGCGCCTAGCTGCCCGAAACGCTGGTAGACGTATTGAATGGCGCGTTCGCGCTTTTCGCCGCTAGGCAGGTCGATATCGATGTCCGGCCACTCGCCGCGCTCCTCGGAAAGGAAGCGCTCAAAGAGCAGCTCCATGCCCACGGGATCCACCGCGGTGATTTCCAGCGCGTAGCACACCGCGCTGTTGGCGGCCGATCCGCGCCCCTGGGCCAGGATGCCGTTTTCCTTGCAGAAACGCACAATGTCCCAGACGATCAGGAAATATCCGGCCAGCTTGAGCTTTTCGATGAGCGCCAGTTCGCGCTCCATCTGCCGCCGCGCGCGCTCGTGATACGGCTGGTAGCGCCGCCGCGCGCCTTCCTCCACGCGCTTGCGCAGGAAGGAAATTTGCGATTCACCCCCGGGCGTGGGGTAGCGCGGAAACTCGTAGCCCAAATCGGCCAGCGTGAACTGGAGGCGCGAGGAAATCTCCATCGCGCCGCCGATGGCATCCGGCAGATCGCGAAACAGCCGCTCCATTTCCTCGGGCCGCTTCACGTGGCGCTCGGAGTTGCGCTCCAGCAGGCGGCCGGCCTTCGCCAGGGTGGTTTTCTTGCGAATGCAGGTGAATACGTCGAGCAACTCGCGCTGCGCGGGCGTGGCGCAGGCGGGATTGTTGGCCGCGACGAGCGGCATGCCGAGGCGGCGCGCGCGTTCGACGATGGCTTGATTGCGCGCTTCTTCCTCGCGATGGAAATGGCGCTGGATTTCGGCGTACACGTTGCCGCAGCCGTAGATATCGAGCAGGCGCTCGGCAGGGTTGCGCGTGAGGCAGACCAGGCCGCGGGAAAATTCCGCGAGTTCCTCGATGGTGGCGGCGCCCTCGCCCTTTTTGGCGCGCAGCTTCATGCGGGTGATCAGGCGGCAGAGGTTCTGATAGCCTTCGCGCGTTTCGGCGAGAAGGACCTGAGAACCGGGGACATCTGTCCACGCGGCGCAAGCACCGCGCCTTGGGACAGATTCGTCTGTCCCGGACACGGACACTTCCGCGCCGATATGCGCGCGAATGCCCGCCTTCTTCGCCGCCATGTGGAAGCGCGGGGCGCCGTAGAGGCCATTGCGGTCCACAATCGCCATGGCCGGCATGCCAAATTCGGCGCAGGCGCCGGCCAGTTCCTCGGGCACACAGGCGCCTTCCAGAAAGCTAAAGCCGGAGCGGGCGTGAAGTTCGACGAACATGGGGAAAAGGCAGCCTTCAGCCTTCAGCCGTCAGCCTTCAGCCGTCGGCCTTCAGCTAAAAGCTGAGTTGCGCGGCTTCGCTCTCGAAAGCTGAGCGTCCCAGAAAGGCAAAATCAAGCCTTCAGCTAAAACCTGGACTGCGCGGGCTGATGGCTGATGGCTGACAGCTGATGGCTGTTTTAGTCATAACTTCCTTCCACGAACCAGCCTCTTGGCTCGCAATACAGGCGGTAGGCCGCGCCATCGCTTAGGGCTATGTCCCACTCGTCGCGCGACCAGGGATCGGAGGTCCACCAATCGCCCGAGGTACGCCACGGGCCGGCCAGATCCAGGACCTTGCCGCGAACGCCCTCGGCGGCAACGAAGCCTGGCCGGCCGGAAGTCACAGCGACTTGCGCGGGCCGGGGCGGACGGAACAGGCGCAGGATGAGGGAAACAGGATGCCCAAGCGGCGCGCCGCCCAGGGAAGCCTGGGGTGGACGGACCTGTCCACGCGAGGCATCGTGCAAAGGGACCCCGGCGCGCATGCGGAACGCATCGGGACGGTAGGTATCGATCAGTTCGGGCGACCCCACGCGCCCCTCGCCCACAATCGCCTGAATGCGCTGGACGGTCAGCTCCAGTTTCACCGGCTCGGGCGCGGCGGGAATAAACAGTCCGCTTTGCGCAAAGCGCGGTTTTACCGGATTCATCTCCATCCAAACCAGAACTACCGGTGCCGCGGGCGGATGCGCCTCCAAATCGAGCTGCAGCAATTTCAAAAACGCCTTGGGATCGAGCGCCGGGACGGGCAGACGCAGCGTGCGCTCGTGCGCCGCGCGGGTTTCCAAGCCGAGCCGCAGCCGCAGCTCATCGGTAGCCAGCGCGCGCGTGGCCAGCCGCGTACACAGGCCGTTGACCAGGCGTGCCAGCAGAAAAGCCAGCGGCTCCAGCAGATCCACGGGATATTCCAGTTCCAGGGAGTCCTCGAAGCGCGGCGGGTCTTCAAGCGGCCGGAGCTTGCGCCGCGCTTCTCCGCGCGCCAACTCGCGCAGGCGCAACCCCTCCGAGCCCAGACGCTCGGCGATGCCCAGTGGGGGCAAGGCCGCCAGATCGCGAAAGCGGCGGATCCCCCAGCGTTCCAGCGTCTCCCGCAGTTCCTCGGAGGGGTCCAGCAATTCGACCGGCAGTTCGCCCAGGAATTTGGCCTCATCGCCATACGGCGCGATGCCGGCGCCGAAGAACCCGCGCGCGGCGCAGATGGCCGCATCGGGGTTGGAGGCCAGCGCCAGATTGGCTTTCACGCCGCTTTCGGCGGCGCGGCGCGCGATGGCGGCGGCGACATCCTGGGGCAGCCCGAAAAGACGGTCCAGGCCGGAGACGTCAAACGTGACCGTGCCGGGCGCGCTACGCTCCACCAACGGCGAAAATTCGAACGCCAACCCCTTCAGATTTCCCGAGCCGTGCAGACAGGCGAACATGGTTACCTCGGCAGGGACGGATGCGCCGCGGCCGCGAAAAAAGTCATCTGCGCCGCCGGGGAATGCGGATCGGCATGGAGCCCGCGCTTCCGTTCGCCGGCGTTTGCCGGCGTGAAGCGGCGTATATTTTGATTTTTCCCGCCGCCCACGCGCGTCCTCGACTTTCGCAGCAGCCGCCCCTGCGCCTTCCCGCTCCACTCCAGATCTTCCCGCACGCATTCCAGGGTCAGGCTGGCGCAGGTTTTGGCGTTCGGCCGCCGAGAGACCGCCAGCAGCACGGTGGGCGTGTATTCCACGGCGCGCCGCAAGCGGAACCAGGAGGTGAGCGAAATGCGCCGCGCCGTCTGCGGCGGCGTATCGCCCAAGTCCATGGCCACCATCCCGAAGCCGCCGCCTTGAATCAGCAGGTCCGCGGCCTTCAGCGCATGATCCGCGCGGTGCCCGCAGCGGACCCAGAGCAGGCGCTCCAGACGCATGCCCGCCGCGGCGGCGGAAACCGGGTCGAAGGCGTCTTCGGCATCCACCAGGGCGCAAACTTCGTCACGGCGCGCGGCTTCGGCCAGCATGGCCACCAGGAGGCTCATCCGGCCCGAGGAGGCCGCGCCAATAATCTCCGTCAGGCACCCCCGGGGCAACCCGCCAACAGTTTGATCCAATTCGGGAACGCCGCTCGAAACCAGCGCCGGCGCGGGGCGCGCCTGCCAGTCCAGCGCACCTCCGCCAAGCACCGATTCGAATTGCTTTTTGAGGATCGCCGCGCCGCCCATATTCGCTTTTTATTCGCCTTTAACTACATTTCTACAGCATTGGAGGCGCGGCGTCAAGATGATCCAGCTCCGAAAAATTTCCTTGGCAAATTGGCCTTTTGTTTCCCTAGAAAGCCTGCTGTTGCGGGCAAGGCGCCTTTGGTCATAGGCCCCATAGGACTAATTGCGATCCAAATTGACCGATTTCCTTGAATTTTGCCCACGGGGCGTATTACTCTTGACCAAAGCCCTATTGGGCGGTCGGCTTCACGGAGGAGGGGAATTCAAGATGAAGATCGCAGCACTCACTTTGCTCTTGATTGGCGTGGCTGGCTCCGCCTTGGCGGGAGCAATCGTCCCGGAAATCGACGCCGGATCGGCCGGTAGCGCGCTCGCGCTGCTTGCCGGCGCCGCGTTGGTAATTCGCGGCCGCCGCCGGAAGTAGCTATCTTTCAATTGGATCCGGCGCCCAGTGCGCCACAAGCGGAGGAAACACACATGACGCGCATTCTTGGAATGGCCTTGCTTCTGACTGGAGCGGCAGTTTCGGCCATGGCGTACGTTGCACCCGAAATCGATGCCGGATCTGCCGGTAGCGCCCTCGCGCTGCTTGCCGGCGCCGCGCTGGTGATTCGCGGCCGCCGCCGGAAGTAAATTCGCTTCCAGCCCGGACCGTAATCGAGGGGAGAAACATGACGAAGACTCTGGGAATTGCACTACTACTGGTTGGCGCCTCCGTGGCAGCCATGGCCATACCCGCCGGCGTCCCGGAAATCGACGCCGGATCTGCCGGTAGCGCGCTCGCGCTGCTTGCCGGCGCCGCGTTGGTAATCCGCGGCCGCCGCCGGAAGTAAGCTCACTTCCAGCCCGGACCGTAATAGAGGGAAAAACATGACGAAGACTCTAGGAATTGCACTCCTTCTGATAGGCGCCTCCGTGGCAGCCATGGCCTCACCCGCCGGCGCCCCGGAAATCGACGCTGGAGCGGCCAGTAGCGCGCTCGCGCTGCTTGCCGGCGCGGCGCTGGTAATTCGTGGCCGCCGCAAGAAGTAACAGCCGGCTTTCCATTGCTGCCGCGGCCTGATGCGGCGCATTGCCTTACTGGCGCTGCTCCTTGTTCTGGAACTGCTCACACTTTCCGTGTGGCTGGATACCGGGGCTTTGGGCAGCGCTTCTGGTTTAGCGTGGCTCATCGGGCAATGGGGCTCCCTCGCCGTGCGTTTCGCCGTGGTCCTCACGGCGCTCTATTCCATCCTCAGCTACCTGAAGAAGCGCGTTGCGCTGCGCCACGCCCTGGCGCAACTCTCCGCATCCCCTTTTGGCTGGAAGTTCCTGGCGGCCCACTTCTTCGCCCTGGCGGTCTTCGCTCTCTTCTCCGTTCGTCTCTTTAGCCCGGCGCGCGCCGGCGGCGCGGGTAATCTCACGGCCGCGTGCTGGCTCCTTTCCGGCGCCGCCGCCCTTCCACTGGCTGCCTTAGCTTTCGGGACGCGGGCTTCCTGGGGTTTGGCGCTGCGCGCCACGGCCCCCATGGGGCCGTATGCCGCCGCTGGCGCGGCCGCGGCGTGTATCCTGGGGAGAGCCAGCGACCGGCTCTGGCAGCCGGCCACCGACACTACCTTCCTGCTGGCCAAGGCGTTCCTGCGGCCCTTCCTGCCCGTGGTGATTGCCGATCCCACCCAGTATCTATTAGGCAGCCCGCGTTTCCAGGTCACCATCGCCCAGCAATGCTCGGGGCTGGAGGGCGCGGGGCTGATGCTGGTGTTCGGCGCGGTATGGCTATGGTTGTTCCGCGGGGAGTTTCGCTTCCCGCGCGCACTGCTCCTGATTCCGGCGGGCATCGCCGTTCTGTACGTGCTCAACGCGGTCCGCATCGCCGCGCTAATATTGATCGGCAACGCCGGAGCCGAGGGTATTGCGGTGGGCGGCTTCCACTCGCAAGCGGGCTGGATGGCGTTTATCGTGGTAGCGGCGGGATTCGCGATTACCGCGCAGCGCTCTCCCTGGCTGACCACGCGCCCCGTGGAGGAGACGGCGGACAATCCCACGGCCGCATACCTGGCGCCATTCCTGGCGATCCTTTGCGCGGCCATGATCTCGCGCGCGCTTTCGGCGAATGTGGAACCGCTGTACCCGCTGCGTTTCTTCGCCGCGGCGGCGGCCATCTGGTTCTACCGAAAAAGCTACGTCCGGCTCGATTGGAAATTCGGATGGAGCGCCCTCACCGCCGGCGCGGCCGTCTTCCTAATTTGGATTGGCCTGGATAAAGCCTTGGGCATGGCGAACACAAGCCCTCTGCCTTCGGCCCTGGCGGCCTGGGCGCCATCCGCTCGCGCCGCATGGCTGGCGCTGCGGACTGTGGCGGCGGTAGTCACCGTGCCCATCGCGGAAGAACTCGCCTTCCGGGCCTTTCTGATCCGCCGCCTGATGGCCGAGGATTTCGAGTCTGTCGATTTGCGCCGGTTTTCCTGGTTAGCCGCCTTGGTATCCTCCGCAGCCTTCGGAGCGATGCACGGGGAGCGGTGGATTGCGGGAGCGCTGGCGGGGCTGGTTTACGCGTTGGTTCTGCGCCGGCGAGGGCGGATTGGCGACGCCGTGGCCGCCCATGCCCTCACCAATGCGCTGCTTGCCGCATGGGTGCTCGCCGGGGGCCACTGGAGCGATTGGTAACCACCCGGACGAGAGAGGCTTTCAGTAATTCGCCTCACCGGACAGGAACTCGCGCTCCAAGTCCAGCACCCGTGGGTCCCGGCGCCCGACTTTACGAGCCGGATTGCCGAAGACAACTGTAAAATCCGGAACGCTGCCGCTCACCAGGCTGAGCGCGCCCACGGAGGAGGCAAGGCCCAGAGTGACTCCCGGAAGAAGCACGCTGCCGCAGCCCACCACGGCATGCCTCTTGAGAGTGAGGTCCCCGGTACGCGTATTGCGGTACCGGGAAGGGACCGTGGGCGTGATCATCGCGCCGCCCGAATAATCCTCCGTCGCCGTGAACAGACAAGCATTGGCGGAGAGAGCCGAAAACGGCTCCATGTGAATCCTGCCCGCGGAGCCAATCAAGGTGCAATGCGCTCCAATGTGGGCATAATCCTCAATCTCCACGCCGGCCGGTCCGGCGGAGATCACGCAGAAGCAGTCGATGCGAACGTGCGAGCCCAGGTGGATGTTCTTCGCGGCGTAAAACACCACGGAACGATTCACGCAGACATCGTCGCCAACCGAGCCGAGCATTTCGGCCAGTTCGTGGTAGGAGTAGAGTCCGCCGAGTTCCTGCCCGTTCATCGCATATCGAGCTGGGGTCATGACAGCCGCGCTCCGCATAATTCCGCCACCAGATCGGCGTTCCTTCTGGCAAGCGCCGCCACGGACGGCATGCGCTCGTTCAGTCCTCGCCGCACCGATTCGCGGTCTTCCCAGCACTTGCGGATTCTGGCCATCATACCAGCTTCGTCCACCGGGTCCGCCACAAACTCGGTTACCCCGGCGACCTCCGCGAAACCTTGCAGCTTGTGCGCTTTCGGTTCGTGACCGTAATCGATGATCACCGTGGGCACGCCCTGGGACAGCGCGGCCACCGCGCCGTGCACGCGCCCGGACACCATCATTTCGAAATGCCCCATCAGCGCCTTGATCTGCTTCGGAAGCAGGGGCGTTTCCACGCACTGGATATTCCGGAGGCCGTAGCGCTTCCTGGCCACCTCCGCCAGTTGCGCCGCCAGCGGATAATCCCGGCCCGGGAGCAGGCGGAACGGCGCGGGCGGCGGGGTAAAGCCGTTGGCGTGGGAAATCATCACCGCCTCGCCTCCGAGTTCGTTTACGGCCAGATCCACGGCCTTGGCGAAGACAGCGAACTCATCGTCGGCGCGCTGCGCACGATCGAAGGGACCCAGCGGGAAATTCCAGCCGCAGATGGCGAAACCGATGAGGGGCCGGCCGTTCGCGGCGCGATTGAGGTCCGCCACGATGGCGCAGGTTTGCTCATCAGGCTCTTTTTCGAACAGGAACGCCGGGCACGCGCAATCGTAGGTCCGCGAGACGTCAAACCCGGCGGCCTTCAGCAGGCGAGTGCTCACGGGCTCGCGATTGGTCACCAGATCGAAATTCGCGTACGTTTCGCGGGCGAAGGCCAGCATCTCCGGATTCGCGATGGGCCCCGGAGAGACCGCCACCAGAGCCGTGGGCTTTCCGAGCAACTGCGCGGTGCGGTCCTTGCACATTCCGGCTTCCAGGCGACCGGAACCGGCAAGGTCTCCGTTGTCGCTCCACATGTCGCTGCTGAAGTCCACCACCAGATCTGAACGGAGAACTTCGTCGATGTACGGCGTGGATTCCGAGAGCGCTCCAGTTTCCCGGTAGCCGCGCGCGAGCCGCACTTCGTGGCGCGCCCGCTCCAGTTCTCCGGCACTCCAGCCGTAATAAAGGTCCATCGGCACGGTCTCTACCCGTTCGCGCTTCTTAAAAGCGTCAGTCATCTGAAACGTGGTGCGGATGACGGCATCCGGGAATACCCGATGCAGTTCCCTCACTAGAGGCTCGATGATGTAATAATTCCCAATATTGCCGAATTCGAGGCGTCCCCAGTGCAGCGTGAATTGACCGGTGAGCAGAACAGAACGGATGGGACTCCCAGCAGCGTGAACCTCTGGCCTCATAACCCCAGCCGCAGTCTTATTAGTATAAGGCGCCCCTGCGGCAATAGTTTCTCTAACATATAGGCGTTTCGGCCCGTAGCACCCAAGCCCCTCCATCCGACTCTAACTAAGTCGGGAAAGCCGAGGAATGGCTCTTAAGAGCTAAGCGATAGAATCTTTCGTCGAGCGTGTTAGCTATTCGGTTTCGCGAATTCAGGCTCCAGAGAACCCCTACCGGCGCGCCGTGTTGGAGGCGCCGGCGAAATCGCGCCGCCGGATGAAAAACTCCCTGGCATTCCGTTCGGACACATTTGTATCTTTTGTCACCTCGGGGACAGCGGGATGTGGTGTGGGGGACCTTCCGAAGCCGCCCATCTTTGGGAGTAAGCTGGTCAAGTAGGTGAAAGCTTGGCAGCATCCGATCCTCCCAAGTCGCGTATCGACCGAATCGTCGCGATATGCCTCGATGCGGGCAAGATCCAGGTGCTCACGGTTGTGGCTCTGCTCATCGCGCTAGTCGTGCTGGCCGATTGGGCGACCCGGGATATCTCGCTGGGCATTCTTTACGTGCTGCCGATGCTGTTGGCGGCTACGGTTCTGCCGGCTCCCGCAATTCTGACGCTAGCCTTCGCCTGCGCGGCGCTGCGCGCGTGCCTGGATCATCCGCAATCGACCATGGAGATGATCGTGCGTTTCAGCTTTTCGGTGTTCTCCTATGCCATCTGCGGGTTTTTCGTGATCGCGGTGATGCGCAGCCGGCGCGAGCAAATCCTGCGCGCCGCGGCCGAAGAACAACTGAAGGTCCTGGCGGACAGCAGCCCGGCCGCCATCCTGACTCTGGATGCCAAGGGGACGGTGCTGGCGGCGAATCGCGCGGCGGGAGACATTTTCGGGGTGGACGCCGAAAGCGCGCTGCGCGGCAAGCCGATCCATCCTTATCTTCCCGTGCTTTCCGACGCCTTGGGAGTAAACGGAAGTTCCGCGCCGTTCCGCACGGCGGCGCAATCGTTGGGCCGGCGCGCCAATGGAGATATGTTCCTAGCAGACACCTGGTTTTCCACCTACAACGCGCCGGAGGGGCGCAGGCTGGCCGCCATTGTCATCGATTCGTCGGAGGAAATGCGCGAGCGGGAAGAGCACAACCTCAAGCAACTGGCCATGAACAGCCGCATTATGGCCGGGGCCATGCTGCACGAAGTGCGCAATCTGTGCGGGGCTATTTCGCTGGTTTATTCGAACGTGGCCGTGGGCTCGCACGGCAGCGACGATATGCAGGCGCTGGATCACCTGGTGCAAGGCCTGGCGCGCATCGCGTCCAGCGAGTTGGGCACGCAGGAGGCGGATCCGTTGGTGGCGCACCTGGAAGACGCGCTCAACGATTTGCGCATCGTGATTGAGCCGGCGTGGAACGAATCCGGCGGCCGGCTGATCTGGAATCTGCCGCCTTCCATACCGGCGGTGGCGGCGGACACGCACGGGCTGCTCCAAGTATTCCTGAACCTGGCGCAGAACAGCCATCGCGCGGTGCAGGACGCTCCCTTGCGGGAGCTGACGATCTCGGTTTTCGCGGGCGAGGAGCGCGTATCGATTCGTTTCGCGGATACGGGCTGCGGCGTAAAGTACCCCGACCGCCTATTCCGTCCGTTCCGCTCCGGGTCCGATTCCACCGGGCTCGGGCTATACATTTCCCGATCGCTGCTGCGCAGCTACGGCGGCGATTTGCGATTCGAACCGCAGGAGACCGGCGCGGCGTTCGTCGTGGAATTGCGATGCGTCTCGCGGAGGAACTAACCATGCCTGAGATCGAAACTCAAACGATCCGTATTTTGATTGTCGACGACCACGAGTTGTTTCGCGAAGGGCTGGCGGCTCTCTTCCGGGCCGAGACCGGACTGGAGATTGTGGGGAAATGCCCGTCCGCCAAACATGCGCTGGCATTCCTGGAGAGCCGCGGCGCGGACGTGATTCTGCTGGATTTCGACCTGGGCGCGGAGAGCGCCGTGGAGTTCGCGCGGCAAGCCAAGGCGGGCGGCTTCGCGGGGTCCATCCTGGTGGTAACGGCGGGCGTGAGCGATTACGAAGCGCTGGAACTGGTGCAGGCGGGAGTGGCCGGCATCCTGCACAAGCACAGCGCGCTTTCCGCCCTGTGCGCCGCCATCCGCCAAGTAGCATCCGGCGGCGTTTGCCTGGATCCGAGCTACCTTAAACCGCTGTTCCGCACTATCGACAAGACGCGCTACGGCGACGGCCCGCAGCTCAATGAGCGCGACAAGACCGTGCTCCGGCACATCTTCCAGGGCCTGACCAACAAGGAGATCGGCGGCCACCTGCAACTCTCCGAGGGCGCCGTGAAGGCCTGCCTGCAGCAGCTCTTCCGCAAACTGGGCGTGCGCACGCGCGCGCAACTGGTGAAGGTGGCGCTAGAACGATATCGCGACCAGTTGTAGGCGGCGTCCGAGGGACGACAGTCCACTCACTTGGAAACGCCGGGCCCTCTCCGCGGCGGCGCTAGCGGCGCGCCTGGCTGGCCGAAAGTCCCCGATGCTACCCTGAAATCACACGCATGGGGAGCCGCTTGAAACCGGAGATCATGAGTCCGGCGGGCCATTGGCCGCAGCTTCGCGCGGCGGTGGAAGCCGGTGCGGACGCGGTTTACTTCGGGCTCACGCACTTCACCGCGCGCGCCAAAGTGGGTTTCTCGCTGGCCGAATTGCCCGAGGCGATGGCCACGCTGCACCGCCGCGGCGTACGCGGCTACGTCACGTTCAACACGCTGGTTTTCGACCATGAACTGGCCGAGGCGGCGCGGGCGCTGGCGGCCATCGCGGAAGCGGGCGCGGACGCGATCATAGTGCAGGACATTGGCGTCGCCAGGCTCGCCCGCCGCATCGCGCCCGGCCTGGAACTGCACGGCAGCACGCAGATGAGCGTATCGAGCGCCGCGGGCGTGCGCCTGGCGCAAGAGTTCGGAGTCTCGCGCGTGACGCTGGCGCGCGAGCTTTCCCTGCGCGAGATCCGCGCCATCCGCAAGGCGGTGGATTGCGAGCTCGAAATCTTCGTCCACGGCGCGCTGTGCGTCTCCTACTCCGGCCAGTGTTTCTCCTCGGAAGCGTGGGGCGGCCGCAGCGCCAACCGCGGGCAGTGCGCCCAGACCTGCCGGCTTCCCTACGATCTGCTGGTGGATGGCGAGTTTACGCCGCTGGGCGACGCGCGCTATCTGCTTTCGCCCGGCGATCTTTTCGCGCTGCGCCAGATTCCGGAGATCGTCGAGATGGGCATCGCCGCGCTGAAGATTGAGGGCCGCTACAAGGACGCCGAATATGTGGCGCTCACCACGCGCGCTTACCGCGAGGCGGTGGATGCCGCCTGCCGCGGAGAGGGGGCTGCCGATGCGGCCACGGAACGGCAGCTCGAGCAGGTCTACTCGCGCGGCCTGGGACCTTTTTTCCTGCAGGGAACCGACCATCAGGCCGTGGTGCGCGGGCGCGCGCCACGCCACCGCGGCGTGCTGATGGGGCGAGTGGTAGAAGTCACGGCGGACAGCGTCATTGTGGCGCCAACCGAGTCTAACGGCCTGGCGCCGCTCAAACCGGGCGACGGCGTGGTGTTCGATGCCGCGGATTGGCGAAGTCCCCAGGAGCCCGAAGAAGGCGGGCGCGTGTTTCAGGTGGCGGCGCGCGGAGCGGCCCTAGAAGCGTGTTTCGGAAATGGCGCGGTGGACTTTCACCGGATCCGGCCCGGCGACCTGGTGTGGCGCACGCACGACCCCGACGTGGATAAAGCCGCACGGGGGTACGTGGATCCCCCCGCCCCGGTGTACCGCCGGCCGGTGCGCGTCAGCGTAAAAGCGCGCGAGGGCCAGCCGCTCGCAACCGAATGGCGCGCCGGAGAGCTGGCGGTGCGCGTTCTCTCGGAGGTCTCGCTTGGCGCGGCTCGGGAGCGGGCTCTTACCGCCGACTATTTGGCCGCGCAGTTCGGGCGCCTGGGCGGCACGCCGTACTTCCTGGAAAACGTCGAGCTGGAATTGGAAGGCGCGCCCTTCGCCCCCAGTTCCCTGCTGAATGAGTTGCGCCGCCGCGCGGTGGAAGCGCTCGGCGCG
>DATKOS010000186.1:0-4226 GCA_035524535.1 Bryobacteraceae bacterium | reverse complement strand
GACCTCCACCGTACCGCGGCTGCCCACGATGATCACCTTGCCACCGGCCGCGACCAACTGCAGGTCTTTGCCCAGATTCTTGTTGGCGAGCATTTCGACGATGACGTCGACGCCGCGGCCGCCGGTCAGCGACATCAGTTGGTCGGCAAAATCGGCGGCGTTGTGGTCGAGCACGTGGTGCGCGCCCTCCTTGCGGACCAGCTCTTTGCCCTTGTCACTGCCGGCTGAGCCGATCACGGTCATTCCGGCGGCGCGCGCCAGCTGCACGGCCGCGATGCCGACGCCGCCGCTGGCGCCGTGCACCAGCACCACGTCCGGCGGTTTGGAATCGGCAAGCTGGAAGAGCGCGCGGTAGGCGGTGGCGTAAGGCACCCACACTCCCGCGCCCTGCGCGAACGAAATCTTCTGCGGCAACGGCTGTACCTGCGACTCCAGACACAAGGCCTTCTGGGCGTAGGTCCCGCCGAGACCGCCAGCGACGTATACGCGGTCGCCGGCCTTCAGGCGCTTTACGCCTTCGCCCACCGCCTCTACCACTCCGGCGCCGTCGGAGCCAGGGGTGTAAGGCAGCGTCGGCTTGCGAGCGTATGCGCCCGAGCGAATATAGGTATCCACCGGGTTCACGCCTGCCGCGTTTACCCGCACCGCCACCTGCCCGGCTCCAGGCTTCGGGTCAGGGACCTCCTCCAGCTTCATCACCTGTGGAGCGCCGAACTCGTGCACCCGAATCGCTTTCATCGTTCCTCTCCTCGATCATTACGCGTGAGTTCACATGCAACCCGCCCGCATTTGCGCAGACTAGTGTAATCCCGCCGCCGGAGTTATGCGATTCGGCTAAACGTTGATCGGCTGGTTACGGTGCCGGCCGACGTACCAGCAAGGCCGGTGTCCGAGGTGGGGAAACAGCGAGTGGACGCATACCTCGTTCTGAGGGTTCAGATACATGAACTCGGTCTTGCCGTCCTTGAGCGGGACGGCGTAGTAAGGCTGGACTTGCACTGTCCCCGTGGGATTGCGGCGGAAGCGCAGAATAGTGTAATCCCCCACGTACAACAACGCGCAAAACGCGAGCACGGCGACGACCATGGTCCGCAGCATCACCGCCGATTATACGCAGCCTGCCAAACGAGCCTTCTGGTGACATGCTCGCCTGCCGCTGTTCTGCATTCAGAACAAGCCGCCGAATTCCCGCCCCGACGGTCGTGTAGCTGTTATTAAAGCGGACATGCGACGCGCCTTGCTGCTCTCCGTTGCGGCGGTGATGGTTCTGGTTCCGGGAGGCGCAGGCGTCTGCACCGCCTTCTTCCCCAGCCAGGGCCGCATTCTTCCCGTAGGGTTCTGGGTTCTCTGGCTGATGGTTTCCCTGTGGGCTACGTTCTACGCGCCGGGAGCCGTGGAACGGCTGATGCCACCCCATCGCGGCAGCCACCAGTCCGCGGCTTATGCCAGATGGGGAATCGCGCTTGGCGTGATCAATATGCTCTGGAGCGTGGCCGAAATCGTGTTCCTAGGATGAGCGGACTCGGGATACCACAACCACATAGAATTCCTGGCGGACGTGGCGCACTCCGTCGTCGATTCTCTTGGGTGAGGCGCCGTGTCGGAACACCCTACCCAGCGCTTCCGTCGGGCACTATAATTCGCGCGACGCGGGGCCCTCCACAAGAATTGGCAATCGGAACGACAGCCCCGCCGGGCGGAGAAAGGATCGCGGTCCCTGATCCTGACTGAGATTGGAGAGGCGCAATGAAACCGCATCAATCGAATTCTGCCAGGATTTTCCTGGTTGCAGTGTGCGTAGCAGGTCTGTTGTCAGCGTCGCCGGCCGTCGCCCAGGAAAAGACGGTGAAGATCGGCGTGGTTACCTTCCTGTCCGGCGCGGCGGCGGCGCCATTTGGCGTGCCGGCCAAGAATGCGGCGGACCTGGTGGTGGAGGCCGCGAATGCCGGCAAGTTACCCGTGCCCTACACCACCAAGGGCATGGGAGGCGGCGCCATCGAGCTGACCTTCGTGGATGAAGCCGGCGGCACCACCAAGCAGGTGACCGAATACCGCAACCTGGTGCAGCGCGACGTGGACCTGGTGATCGGATACATTTCCAGCGGCGACTGTCTGGCCATCGCTCCGGTCGCCGAGGAACTCAAGAAGCTGACTGTGTTCTTCGATTGCGGTACGCCGCGTATCTTCGAGGACGCCAGTTACAAGTACGTCTTCCGCACCGGGGCCATGGCCACCATGGACAATATCGCGCTGGCCATGTACGTGACCCAGGCCAAGCCCAACATAAAGAAGATTGCCGGCATCAACCAGAACTATGCCTGGGGTCAGGATTCGTGGAACGATTTTGAGGCGTCGATGAAGGTGCTGAAGCCCGGCGTGGAAGTGGCCACGGCACAGTGGCCGCAACTGCTGTCCGGCCAGTACGGGGCGGAGATCTCGGCTTTGCTTGCGAGCGGCGCCGATGTGGCGCATTCCAGCTTCTGGGGCGGTGATCTGGAGGCCTTCATTCTGCAGGCGTCCCCGCGCGGCCTGTTCACCAGAAGCACAGTCCTGCTGACCTGCGGGGAGACGGCGGTGCAGAAGCTCGGGGGCCAGATCCCGGACGGCACCGTCATCGGGGCGCGCGGTCCCTTCGACATGTTCGCGCCCGACACACCGCTCAATCGCTGGTTCCGCAAGGCCTACCAGGACAAGCACGGGGTTCCGCCCACCTATCCCGCTTACAAGATGGCGCAGGCGATCTTGGGGGTGAAATCCGCCTATGAGAAGGCCAAGGCCAGCAATAAAGGCAAGGCGCCAAACCAGGACCAAGTGATCGCCGCCTTCGAGAGCCTGACCTTTGAGGGGCCGGGCGGAACGGTCCAGATGTCCACCGGGAAAGGGCATCAGGCCGTGCAGGGGACCGCTTACGGCACGGTTAAGCATGAAAAGGGCCAGGTCACGCTAGTCGACGTCAAGACCTATCCTGCGGACAAGGTCACACCGCCGGATGGCGTGAAGAGCGAAGCCTGGATCAAGGCCGGATTCAAGAAACCGAGCTAGTCATAGAAAGACAACTTCTTTACGCGGATGAACGGACGCTATCCGCGCTAATCCGCGTTCATCCGCGGCGAGTGAAGTTACGGTTCTGTACGGCGACCTCACAGGACACGGGAGTGACCCATGCGCGAAGTGGTGGCGCTGCTGATCGACGGGATCATTTACTCGTCGTGGCTTTTCATCATTGCGCTGGGCCTCACGCTGATCTACGGCGTGATGAAGATCCTCAACATGGCGCACGGGAGCCTGTACGCTCTGGGCGCGTACATGGCGGCCACGCTGGTCGGCTACTGGCTGGGACACGGCCACGCGCCGGTGGCCAGCTACGGCATGCTGGCGCTGGCGGCTGTGATCGTGGGCGTGGTCGCCGGCCCGCTGATCGAGCGCGGCCTGCTGCGCTTCATGTATGGCAGGGATGAGATCGTCCTGCTCCTGGTCACCTACGCTTTGTTTCTGATCCTGGAAGATGTGGTGAAGCTGATCTGGGGCGTGGACGCGTACTACGTCTCCGAACCCTATGGGCTGCTGGGGAACTTCGAATTCGCGGGGTTGATCTACCCCGTGTACAACGTGGTCCTTATCGGAGTGTCCGCCGTGGCGGGCGTGGCTCTCGCCAGCGTGCTCCGCTACACGCACCATGGCAAGCTGCTTTCGGCAGTCATCCATGATCGCGAGATCAGCCTGGCCATGGGCATCAACGTAGCCCGCTTCTACCTGGTCACGTTCACGATCGGCACCATGCTGGCCGCCATCGGTGGCGCGCTCACCGCGCCCACGGTATCGGTGGTGCCGGGCATGGGAGTGCAGGTGATCGTGCTGGCCTTTGCTGTGGTAGTGGTGGGCGGCCTGGGCAGCTTGCCGGGCGCAGCTCTGGGCGCTCTGATCGTGGGGCTGGTGCGTTCGGCGGCCGTGCATTATCTGCCACAGGTGGAGCTGTTCAGCATTTATGCGGTGATGGCGCTGGTGCTCATCTTCCGCCCCAAGGGCCTGTTCGCCGCGGCGGAGGTGCGCAAGATATGAAGCGCGCCGATTCCACCCTGGTGGCGCTCGTGGCCGCCTTGTTCGTCCTGCTGGTGCTCGGACTTCTCTTGCCCAAATGGCTTTTTCTGCTCACGCTGTCGCTGGGCAAAGGACTGGTGGTTCTTGGTCTGATGCTGTTGCTGCGTACCGGGCTGGTTTCCTTCGGG
>DATKOS010000185.1:0-14148 GCA_035524535.1 Bryobacteraceae bacterium | reverse complement strand
GTCTCGGGAGCTTGGGCTGGTCCATACGGTCCAGATGCCGTTCCAAGGCGTCCAAGTGCGCGGACCAGAACCGCCGGAACGGCTCCAGCCACGCATCTACCTCCTGAAACGGCTCCGGCTTCAGCCGGTAGACGCGCCGCTGCCCCTCCACCGTCGCCTCCACAAATCCCGAGTCCCGCAGCACCCGCAGATGTTTCGACACCGCCGGCTGCGCCATTTGAAGACGGCGCTCCATCTCTCCCACCGATTGCTCGGAAAGAGCCAGCAAGCCCAGAATCGCGCGCCGGTTGGGCTCCGCGAGGATCTCGAACACGGATTCCACCTCTCTGATATAACCCACCAGACATATATCTGTCAAGGCATATAATCTGCCAAACAGCACGCGCCATACCCCCTGAACTTTCGTTATGGAACTACCCTTATCGATCTATTAAACTCTCTTACTCTGAAATCGCGTTAAAATCTCCCAGGTAGGTCGTATGACGATGCCCAAGCGCCCCAAACCGTCCTCGGTGTATATCCCGAAACTCGATGCGGAACACAATCGTATTGCCAAGGCGATTGATGAATTGGACCGCACCATTGCCGCCGGCGGCGAGGCCCACGAGGCGCTCCAGGACCTGATGGAGGACATGAGTTCCCACCTCACCGGCGAAGAGCGCCTCATGCGAAGCGCCGCTTACCCCTCCTATGCCTGGCACAAGGAGCAGCATGACACCGTGCGCCGCCGCATGAAGACCTTCGCCGACCGCATCGAATCCGGGGAATCCGCCGCCGTCTGCGAAATGGCGGACTTTTTCCGGATCTGGCTGCGCGACCACACCGGCCTCCACGACCGCATGATGGCCGCCTACCTCCGCAACTTCGCCAGATCCCAAGACGAGAAGGCGTCCTAATCGTCCTCCGCCGCGATTTGCGCTGGGTTCCCCTCGCCGGACCGCCGCGCGCTCCGAATCGGTACGTCGCCGGCGCCTTCTACCCCACCCACTTCTCCGCGAATTCCTCCGCCGCCATGGGCCGCCCGTAGAGGAAACCCTGCGCCACGTCGCATCCCAGAGCCGCCAGGTAAGCCTGCTGGATCAGGTTCTCCACGCCTTCGGCGATGAGCTGCTTGTGGAGAGCATGTGCCATGGTGAGAATGGTCTCAATCACCGGCGAACGGTCTCCCGCCGCCGCGATCTGCCGTACAAACGAGATGTCGATCTTGATCACATCCACCGGCAGCTCTTGCAGGTGGGAAAGCGAAGAATAGCCCGTGCCGAAATCGTCCACCGCGAAGGAGAGCCCCATCGCTTTCAAGGCGCGCATCTTATCCGCCACCTGCCCCGCCCCGCCCGCCAGCGCTGTCTCGGTAAGCTCCAGCTCGACGTTCTCCGGCGCCACGCCGCTCTCCTCAATCGCCCCCTCCACCAGCGCCACGAAATCGTCTTGCGCGAACTGCGCCGGCGAGACGTTGATGGCCACCCGCCCTCGCATCCCGCCCGCCCACGCCGCCGCCTGCCGGCAGCCTTCCCGCAGCACCCAGCGGCCGATGGGCAGGATCAACCCGGTTTCCTCGGCGATGGGAATGAACGCCGAGGGCGAGACCATCCCAATCTCCGGGTGATGCCACCGCAGCAGCGCCTCCGCCCCCCACAGCGCCCCGCTCTTCAGATCCACTTGCGGCTGGTAGGCCAGCCCAAACTCGTAGCGGGCCAGCGCCTGGCTCAACGCGCTCTCCAGCCGCGCCTTCTGCCGCACCGCGCTCGCGTCCCCCGCCAGAAACCCGCGCACGCAGTTGCGCCCCTCCTGCTTCGCCCGGTAGAGCGCCGCCTCCGCGCTCTGCTCCAGCGCCACCGCGCTATCGGCGTGCCCTGGAAACAGGGCGCACCCAATGCTCGCCGTCACCGTGAGCAGGTGGTCGCCCACGGCGATCGGAGAAGACAATCGCTTCCGCAGCCGCTCGGCCGCCCGCAGCGCGTCCTCCATGCCCGGCACCCCCGGCAGTACCGCACTGAATTCGTCGCCCGCCGTCCGCGCCAGCGTGTCCCGCGGACCGAGGGCCGCCTCCATGCGCCGCGCCGCCTGGCGCAGCAGCAAATCGCCCGCCGGCCGGCCCAGCAAATCGTTCACCGTCTGGAAACGGTCCAGGTCGATATAGAGCAGCGCCGCTCCCCCGCCTGACCGCTTCGCCTCCGCCAGCGCCTCCGCCAGCCGTTCCTCAAAAAGGAACTGGTTCGGCAGCAGCGTCACCGCGTCGTGGCGGGCATGGTAGAGCAGATCCGCCATGAGGTGATCGTGCTCCATGGCCGTTCCCGCAATGCGCGCCGCTATCCGCAGGCTTTCCGGCTGAGCCTCGGGCTGGCCGGGCGCACGAAAAGCCACCGCCTGCCCCAGCAGTTCGCCCGCCGTGGAGAGAATCGGCTCCGCCCAGTAGCCGCTCGCCTCCCAGCCGCTCCCATCCCCAAGGCACGGCAGATCCACCAATCCGGATGGCTCGTACCACTGCGCCAAGGCATCTCCCGATCCACCCGCATCCACATCCAGCGCCGCTTCCAGTTCCCGCAGCAGCGCGCAGGGCGCTCCCGCGCTCGCCGCCACGCGTAGTGCCCCGTCCCGCAGCGCCAGCGCCGCGCTCTGCCGCACACCGTCGCGTTCCTCCATCAGCAGAAGCGCCTCGGCCAGCACTTCGCGCAGTTCCGCCTTGCGCGCGAACATCTCCAATATGGTCCACGGCCTCTCGCACGCCGCGCCCTCTGAAGTCCGTCCGGCGTGTGCGCCCCGCCCGGCCTCCACCGCCTCGCCGCCGCGTCTTTCTTCCTGGGCCGTCATACTCCGGCGAACTCCTCAATCCGCGCCATGGCCGCCTCCGGCCGCGTACCCGCCGGTATCAGGCACCAGCGGTGCGTGTTCTCCAGCACCGCCACTCTGCCTCCCACGTCCACCTGCGCGGACCGCGGCATGGCCGCCAACCCGCTGCGCAACATCACGTCCGCCGGCCCGCCGCCTTGTATCTCCACCAGAACCGTACGCGCATCCCACCGGAACACCAGCCGCGGCGCCGGCAGCCGCCCCAACACCTCGGTGAGGAAACTCGAGAAGTACCGTTCCGCAACCCCCGGCCCGTAGCGCGATTTGATCACCGCCAGCCGCTCTAGCAGGATCGCTGCCCATGGCGAATCCCCGGCCGCCTCCGCCAGCCGCTGCTCCGCCTGCGAACGCCCCGGAACCCCGCCGCGCGCCAGCGCCACGCTCTCTTGCGCCATCAAGAAACTCCTCTCCAGTTCGGACTTCGTCTTGGCGAATTCCCTTTGTTCGGCCGCCGCCTCATCGCGAATCTGGTCCACGCACACCCGCAGCCGCTCCCGCAAGGCCACAATTTCGGAGAGCTGCGAGGCCGAGCGCACCTGGCTCTCAATTCGCCGCAGGCGCGACACCGAACGCTCGCTGCCCCGCGAAAGCGCTTCGATGGTCTCCTGCAGCATGGCCACCATCTTCTGCACTTCCGCCGTCTCGTTCCGCTCCGCGGCCTGCTCGCATCGCCGCACGTCCTCGAACAGCGCGCGAACGTCCGCCGCAATGGCCTCGATTTCCTCCGGCGCCTCCGCCTCTTCCAAACGCCGCCGGATTCCTTCCACCGCCGCCCCCAGCGGCTCGTAGGCCGGATCGTCCTGGGGCAGGCGGCCCGTCCCGATCTCCGCCACCAGCGCCGCCGCCAGATTCGCCAGAGCCGGACGAAGGTCGTCCTCCGCCAGCGCCACGCCTCCCTCTGCCTCCGCATCGTCAATGGCGCCCTGCGAGCGCCGATACATCTCCAGGTACTTGCGGATGGAAATCATGTAGCGCGGGACCTCGCCTTTCTTATCGGCCAGGCTGGGCGAGGACACGCCAGCAGGAAATCCCACATTCCGCCGATAAGCTAACGAAGGAAGGATTCGTTGACAAGGAACGGGGCGGAAGTGATCTCCATCGGACATTCCGTATCGGCGCTCGAAAAGAGCGAGCGGCTCCGCCAGGCCGTCTTCGAGTGCTTCCGGGCGGCCATCCAGGACTCCTCTCAATACGCCATCGAGCTCGGTGAATCCCTCACGCCGCCCTACCGCCGGACCCTGGACGCCCTGGCCGCCGGACTTTCCCCAACGGAAGCCGATAGCCTTGCGGATGCGCGCGCCGCGTTTCGCGGGCTTCTGCGGGATTACCGCGGCCAGGCCGCCGCATTCCTGGACAACCTGCGCCAGGAGCTGGCCGGCGGCGCCCACGCGCTGGAGCAAGTCCTGGAGAGCCTGAACTCCGGCGATGGCGATTCGGAAACTCGCGTTCGCGACTCTTTGGAAACGCTGCGCCGCATCTCGGACGCGCCCGAAGCCGCGCCCCTCCGAGGCGCCCTCCTGGCGGCGGCCGATGCCATCGGAGGCGGCTTCGAGGAGCTTCGTAAGCGCCACGAACTCTCCGTGGCGCAGTTCCGGGTGGAGATCCATCTGCTTCACCAGCGGATCGATGGGCTGGAACGCGCCGCCATGATCGACGGTCCCAGCCGTCTGCTCTCCCGCAAGGAAATCGAAGACCGCATCAACAACGCCCCGCCGGAGTGGTATTCCCTGCTCCTGATTCGCGCGGGCGGGCTTACCGCCGCCGCAGCCCGATTCGGCGAGGGCGTCGCCGCGGAACTCGCCGCGGCCTTCGGCAAGCGTCTCAAGGGCAGTCTGCCGGAAGGCTCCGCGCTCGGCCGTTGGGAAGCGGACGATTTCGTCGCCAAAGTGAGCATGACCAAGCGCGACGCCCTGGCCGTTTCCAAGAAGGTCGCGGAGAGCTTTTCCGGCGTCTATTCCTGCCTCCAGGACGGCAAGATTGTCCGGCCGTCGCTCCACGTCACCGTCGGCGTCGCGGAACGGGACCCCTTGGAGCCGCCGCCCCGAACCTGCGCCCGCATCTCCGTCTTCTTCGCCAAATTGGCCTGACGCTGCGCCGCGAAGAACAGCACGCCCGCGACGCCGGCCAGCGCGCCGATTCCGATCACTGCGTAGCACCTCTTGCAATTTCGTGTTACCGATGGTAGTATCACGTTTATCGCGTTCGTCGCACGCAGTCGATTCGCTTCCTGATCCGCCGCAAGGGCATCCGGAACGCTAACTCCCCGCCGCCGCGCGCTCCGTCCGCCGAAAGGTCTCGCTTCGTGAACTGGAAGTATGCGCTGCTGCTGCCGCTTCTCGCCCCGGGCGTTCTTGCCGCCCAACAAGCCGCGTCCGCCGCGGGGGGATCCGCGCCCCAAGGGGCGCAGACCGTAACCGCCGGCGCGCCGCAAGCCCCCCCGGTGCAAGGTCCTGACGACGCTGCCGCGCTGCCGCGGCTGATCGGGACGGTTGTGGATGTCTCCGGCGCGGTCATCCCGGGGGCGTCCGTGGAGGTGCGCAATGCAACCGGCGCCGTGGTCCTCACCACGCAATCGGACGCCGGCGGCGAATTTGCCGTTTCCGGACTCGCCCCCGGGAATTACCGCCTCGTCGTATCGAATCCCGGCTTCGAGGCCGCGGATATTTCGACCGCCATCGGAAGCTCCGAGCCGCCGGCCCCCCTGCGCGTCACCCTGTCTGTGCGCTCCGTGAGCGCCTCCGTGGACGTGCGGGACCGCGCCGACAGCCTCATCGGCATCGCCGAATCCGCCGCCCAGGGAACCGTGGGCGCAACCGAACTCGAGGACCGCCCCATTCTACGTTCCGGGGAAGTTCTGGAAACGCTCCCCGGCCTGATCATCACCCAGCACGCCGGCGGCGGCAAAGCCAACCAATACTTTCTCCGCGGCTTCAACCTGGACCACGGCACGGACTTCGCCATCTTCCTCGACGGTATGCCGCTCAACCTGCCATCCCACGCCCACGGCGAGGGCTATTCGGACATGAATACCGTCATCCCCGAGTTTGTGGAGCGGATCGACTTTCAGAAAGGCCCCTACGCCGCCGATACCGGCAACTATGGCTCGGCCGGAAGCGCCAATCTGGTGTTTCTCAAGACCCTGCCCCGCAACTTCCTGCAGCTGGAGAGCGGCATGTATGGCTACGGCCGGGCGGTCTTCGGCGCATCCACCAAGGCCGGCGCCGGCAACCTGCTCTACGGCGGCGAGGCCTATTACGATGACGGCCCCTGGAAGCACCCCGATGGCTACGCCAAGTTCAACGGCCTGCTGACCTACAGCCGGGGCTCGGACGGCAATGGCCTGAGCGTCACCGCCCGCGCCTACCATGGCAAGTGGAATTCCAGCGATCAGATCGCCAGTGACGCCGTGCCCCTGGTGGGCCTCTTCGGCACGCTCAACCCCACCGATGGCGGCGACTCGCAGCGCTACAGCCTGCAGGCGGAATGGCATCGCCGGAGCGGAAATTCCGCCACCAAACTCATGGCCTACGGCTTCTTTTATGACCTCGATCTGTTTTCCGACTTCACCTACTACCTGACCGACCCCATTCGCGGCGACCAGTTCGAACAGCAGGACCGGCGCTGGGTGGCGGGCTTTGACGCGCGCCACACCATATTCAGCCAGTGGTTCGGCCGCGCGGTGGAGAGCGCCTTCGGCCTGCAGGTCCGCAACGATTGGGTGGTCAACGGCCTTTACCAGACGGAAAACCGGATGCGCGTGAATAAGGCCGATGCCGCGACTGGCGCAACATTGCCCGCCGCCACCGAATCCGACCGTTTTACCGACACGCAAGCCGGCCTCTATTTCGAAAACAAGATCCAGTGGGCGGCGAAATTCCGCACCGTTGCAGGGCTGCGCGCCGACCTGGGACACGTGGACGTCACCAGCCTGATCACCCCAGCCAATTCCGGCACGGCCACCAAACTGCTGCCCAGTCCGAAGCTCAGCCTGATTTTCGGTCCGTGGTCGAATACCGAGCTCTACGTGCAGGGCGGATTCAGCTTCCACAGCAATGACGCGCGCGGCGCCACGCAAACCGTGGAGCCGGTATCGGCGGACAACCCCTACCCCAACACGCCCGCCTCCCGGATTCCCCTTCTGATTCCCACGAAGGGCGCGGAAGTGGGCGTACGCACCCTGGCCGCTTCCCACCTCCAGAGCACCGTTTCGTTCTGGTATCTCCACAGCGCTTCGGAGCTGCAGCAGGACGGCGACACCGGCGGCACGGTCGCCTCCCAAGAGCCGAGCGATCGCTACGGCGTCGAATGGGCCAACTACTACACGCCGCACCGGCACTGGGCGTTCGATTTCGACGTGGCGAATTCCCGCGCCCTCTTTACCGAGGTAGATCAAGATGACGCGGCTCCCGGCAGCCAGGGTGGCCGGCGCGTGCCCGAGGCGGCCGGTTGGGTGGTAGCATCCGGCGCCACCGTGCACGATCTCAAGCGCCTGTCGGCGAGCCTGCGCCTGCGCTACTTTGGCCCGCGCAATCTCACGTCCGACGCGATTTACCGCTCCCACGCAACGGCGCTGCTGAACGCGGAGGCCGGCTACCAGGTCACCCGAACCTGGCGCGTTTCCCTGGAATTCCTGAACTTGCTGAACCGCCGCGATCATGACATTGACTATGCCTACACCTCCCAGGTAGCGCCCGGCGCGGGCGCGGCGTTCACCGATGTCTTCCACCCCGTTGAGCCCTTTCAGGTGCGCTTCGGGCTGCGCTGCGATCTCGGGCCGGACCGCAACTCAGGCCCGGCGCGATGACCCCTTTGCGGTCTCCCATCCGCAATCTGCGATAATGCCAGCTAGCCGGGCCGAACCTTGTGAGGATCAAGCGACTTACCCTGGGCGCTTTGGCGGCAGCGTGCGCAACGCTCTCCGCGCAGCAGCTCTTGTCCGGCCCGGACGGTAAGGCCATCCCCATTTTTTCCGACGTCGCCATTCTGGACGAGGACACGCCGCGCAAAGACCTGCCATGCACGGTCACCCCGGTTAAGCCCGAGCTCGGCTTCGATTTCCGCTTCAGTTCCGGTTACCGCGTCAACATTCCCCTCAAGGAACTTTCCGACGAGGAGGGCCGCCTGACCATGGTGTTCCGCGTAACACCCACGGACCATCCCGGCGACCCCGTCTACCTTTCCCAGCACGTCCCCGTGCCGGAGATCGACGCCGACGCGAAGGGCGATGCCGAACTGGGCGGCGCGTTCTCCGTGGGCGAGGGCAAGTACCATGTCTCCTGGCTGATGCGCGGGCGCACCGAGCGCGTCTGTTCCTCGAGTTGGGACATCGAAGCCAGCCTGCCGGCGCGGGACAAGCCCATGCCGCTGGATATAGCGCCAGACGCCGTGCTGGACGCCAATTTGCCGGCGTTCCGTCCGGAGCCGAGGCCCGCGGGCGCCGCGGCCCAGACAGGCCTGCGCCTCCGCGTGCTGATGAACTACGCCCCGCAGGATACCAGCGCCGCCGTCATGGCCCCCAACGATTCCGGCGCGCTGCTTGCCATTCTGAGAACCATGTCGCGCGACCCGCGAGCCGCGAGCTTCTCCCTTGTGGTGTTCAACGCCCAGGAACAGCGTATCGTCTACCGGCAGGACGAGGCCGCCCGGCTGGATCTCCCCGCCATGGGCCGCGCCCTCCGTTCCCTGAAGCTGGGCCGGGTAGACGCCAAACTGATGGCCGAAAAGCACAGCGAGGCGGAGTTCCTTGGCTCCCTGTTCATCCAGGAAATCGCCGGCAACCCGGAACCGCCCGACGCCGTCATAATTGCAGGGCCCAAGGCAGCGCTCGAAGATTCCCTGCCGGCAGGCGCCCAAAAACAGCTCGGCGACGTCAAGATTCCAGTGTTTTATCTAAACTGTAACTTCGACCCGACCGTCAACCCGTGGCGCGACGCCATCAGCGGGGCCGTGCGCGCGATGCGGGGCGTGGAGTACACCATCGCCAAGCCGCGGGATGTCTACTTCGCCTGGAGCGACATCGCCAGCCATATTGTAAAATCGAAAGTCGGGACAAGCGACGCTTTGTCCGCCGCCCCAAAACCATGATTCCGCGAGGGCTCAGCATCGTCTTCCTGGCTGCCTTGGCCGGTCTCCCGGCCGGCGCCCAGCAGTTCGAAAACCTGGCGCCCTATATCCCCACCCCCATGAGCCTGGTGGATACCATGCTCGAATACGCCGGCGTCAAGCCCAGCGACGTAGTCTATGACCTGGGCAGCGGGGATGGGCGCATTGTGATTGCGGCGGCCCAAAAGTTCGGCGCACGCGGCGTCGGAATCGAAATGCTTCCCGAGTTGTGCCGAACGGCCGAACGCCGGGTCCGCGAACTGGGCCTGCAGGACCGCGTGAGCATCGTGCAGGGCAGCGCCCTACACGTGGACCTGAGCCCTGCCACCGTGGTCACCATGTACCTTCTGACCAGCTCCAATGAGAGGCTGCGCCCCAGCCTGGAGAAGTACCTCAAGCCCGGCGCCCGGGTGGTCTCAACGGACTATCCGATCAACGGCTGGAAAGCCACCCGCCTGAAGCTGGTGAAGGACGGAGGGGTGGAGCACAAGATCTACGTCTACCAGGTGGGCCAGACCAAGTAGTCGTCAGTTAGCAGTCGTCCGTCATCAGTTTCCGGCCCCAATCAGCCCCGCTCCCGTTTCGCAAATCCGGAGAACTGAAGACTGAAAACTGATAACTGCTTTCTATTAACCAAAGAGAGATCGTTAACCACCCCGGCTTCGGCTAACCTTCTCTTGTGCACGTCTTTCTCCCCATCTTTCCCCGCGTGGGGATCCTGCTGCTGCTGCTGGTGGCCGCAGCCGCGATCTTCGACATCCGCTACCGCCGTATCCCCAATTGGCTCACGGCGTCAGGCGTGGTACTCGGCGTGGCCCTGAACAGCATTATTGGGCGGCCGGAAGCCGGCTGGGCCTTCTCCCTGGAGGGGTTGACGTTCGGCTTCGTGGTCTATTTCGTGCTCTATGCCCTGCATGCCATGGGCGCGGGAGACGTCAAGCTGATGGCCGCCATCGGGGCCTTCACCGGCCCGGTCAACTGGTTTGGCATCTTCGCCGTGAGCGCCATAATTGGCGGCGTGATGGGCTTGCTGCTGGCCATCCTGCGCAAGCGCCTGAAGAGCACCGTTTGGAACATGGGCTTCATTGTGGGAGAGATGACCCGCGGCCGGGCCGCGTTTGTGGATAAGCCCGAGCTCGACGTCAAGCACCCGAAATCGCTGGGCTTGCCGCACGGCGCCGTGATCGCCGTGGGCACCGCGCTCTTCATGGCCGCCGGCTGGCGTTTCGCCCGGTAGCCGCCGCTCCCCCGCCCTCGCGCTTCGCTGTTTTTGCAACCCTTTCCAGGCCTCAAGCGTTCTAGACGATATGAGACCGGGGGCGCTGCTACTCCTGTGCCTGCCCGCGCTGACGGCGCAGACGCTGTTTCGCACCGACGTTAAGCTTATCGATGTGTCGGTCTCCGTTCGCGATTCCGCCGGGCGCCTGGTGACGGACCTGACGCAGGACGATTTCGACGTCACCGAGGACGGCGCCCCGCAGAAGATCGCCTTCTTCGCCCGCAGTCAGGACGTGCCGCTGAACCTCGGACTCCTGGCGGATTTCAGCGGCAGCCAGGACCCCTTCCTCAAAGCGCACCACAAGGATCTGGACGCCTTCCTCGCCGGCGTGCTCGGCCCCCGGGACAAGACGTTCCTCCTGTGCTTCGGCAACCACCTCCGCCTGGCCGCCGAGCCCACCTCCTCGCCGGAAGCCATCCTCGCCGGCCTGGCCGCATTTGAAAAGGGCAACCACGGCTTTCGTGAGCTGGCCTCGGAGGAGGACCGCGAAGGGGGCACCGCCTTCTTCGACGCCATCTACAATTCCGTTGCCGAGTTCTTGACCAAGAGCGACCGCGGGCGCAAAGCCCTTATTGCCTTCAGCGACGGCGAGGACAATTCGAGCGCCCACAACATGATGGAGACGCTGGAGATGGCGCAAGCCAACGACGTGGTTTTATACGGGGTGCGCTACACCGATCTCAAGAACGGGAAGTGGAATGCGCACAACAAGTACGGAACCGGGGTGATGGCGCGCATGGCCCAGGATACCGGCGGCGCGGATTTCGACGCCCGCAAGACGGAGATGGCCACGCAGTTCAAGCTGATTGGCGAGCAGTTGCGGAGCGCCTACGAGATCGCCTACGCCTCCTCCAACCCCGACGCCGACGGGCTCTTCCGCAAGATCTCCGTGCAGGTGAAGCGTCCTGGGCTGACGGTGCGCGCCAAGACGGGATACTACGCGCGGTAGGGGTGGGCGGGTGTCGGTCATCAGGCGGCAGGCGGCAGTTGTCAGTCGTCAGTCATCAGTCGTCAGTTGTTGTGCAGCGGGCTTGCCGCTTTGCGGCTCGCCTTGGCTCAGGGCGCGCGGTGGGTTGGGGGAGTCGTTGCGTTAGGCGGGCAGGAGCGCCGCCGGGCGTCGCGATTCGGCAGGCTTTGAGCCCGCGCCACGGAGGATTCGGTCCGCTTAGGCGCGGTTTTTGGGGGATTTTGCCATCGGTTTAGCGCTTCAGGTCCTTCAGGTTCATGCCTTCGAGCATGGGCGGGCGCTTGACGGTGGATTTCAGCGCCAGGTTGATGGGACGGTTCTGATTCTGGGAATCGAAGCCAATTTCCGCTGATTCCAGGACGGTTGGTAGCGGGGCGGATTGGTAATAATATACTTGACATACCAGAAGAAAAGGCGCATACTCAAACCATGAAAGCACATGCCACACTCCGAGACACGATTATTTACTTCTCGGATTACGAACATTGCAAAGACTTTATGGTCAGCTTGCGATGGCCAGATGGCAAGGTGAAATGCCCTCACTGCGGTTCGGAAAAGGTCTGCTACCTTGCCAAGAGTCGGGTTTGGAAGTGCTACGCGGATCATCCGAAGCCGCGCTTCACGCTCAAGACCGGAACAATCTTCGAGGACTCGCCGATTGCTCTGGAGAAGTGGCTTCCGGCAACGTGGTTGGTGATGAACTGCAAGAACGGGATCTCTTCGTGGGAACTCTCCCGCGATCTCGGCGTCACCCAAAAGACCGCTTGGTTCATGCTGCATCGAATCCGTCTTGCCATGCAGGACGACCTTAGCGGTGGTATGCTTGGCGGCGAAGTCGAGATTGACGAGACGTTCATCGGCGGCAAGGCGCGGAACATGCACGAGAGCAAGAAGCGCCAGTTGAAAAGGAAAATCAAAGAAGCCGGGACCGCTGGCGGTCTCTATGGTGGCCACGGCAAGGCCATCGTGCTGGGAATGCTTGAGCGTGGGGGCCGTGTTCGCGCAACCGTAGTCCCTGATCGGACCAAGAGCACCATGCAGCCCGTTGTACGTGGCAACGTGGGGCGCGGCTCTGATATCTTCGCCGATGAGCACGTTTACAACTGGAAGATGCCGAACGAGTACTATCACAACGTCATCAACCACCTGGAAACCTATGTAGACGGCAACGTCCACACCAACGGCATCGAGAACTTCTGGAGTCTCTTGAAGCGCGGCCTTGGCGGAACGTATGTCAGCGTGGAACCATTCCACCTGTTCCGCTATGTGGGTGAGCAGGCGTTCCGCTTTAACAATCGAGACATGGAAGACATTGACCGCTTCGTCTATGGAATGCGTCACGTAGTAGGGCGCCGATTGACCTATGCGGAATTGACGGGGAAAGCAGGCGAAACGCATGGCTGACGGGCAAACCCACGAAGAGACAAGGGCGCGGGAAACGCACCCACCGCCTCTCACCGCCAGGCAGTTCCGAGCAAGCCCTGAGTTTCGACGGTTTAGGACTGGCATGAGAGAGTTGCTCAAAGTATCCAAGCCCGATCTTGACCGCATGGTATCTGCGGCAAAGGAAAGGTCGCCGCGCACAGGGAATCCGAACGCGCCAGGACGGAAGCGTCGCAGCTGATTGCACAAGTCACTTTTCGCCATCCCCGGGAAGCAGGTTGGCTAACGTCTCTAAGTAGTTAGCAACGGTAAGTAATGGGTCCGGCCCAGCCAGCCTTCCGGTTAAAAGTGTACTGATAGCGCGTTGCGTCTCGGCCTCCTCAAAACCGGTTCCCCGGGGTTCATTCGGAAGTGGCTTCACTCTACTTAACAATTTCTGGCGAAGAGCCATGCCCTCGGCCCGAAGAGGTCCGAACTCTACTGTATTTTGATCCTCCATCGTAAGGTAATAGGCCCTCTCTTCTTGGTCTATTTTTGACATTTCTGCTGGGTTATCTCTAGCTGCCGCAATTGAGCGTTGCTGCCAAGACAATATACGCCTTTGTTGCTCTTGAGATACTCTCGATTGCATTTCACGAAGCCGACGCGCCAAATCAGATACCTGTACCCTTAACTCTTTGTTGGTCTCTTCTTTAAGGATTGATGGGTTCTTGGAAAGACTCTTCAACGCCGCCGCCATTATAGTAAAATCCGGGTTTCGCGGCGGATTAGTAGCGACCTGCATCAGGGTAGATACCTGTCCGCTAAGAAACGAGGTGGACCTAGCAGAGTCTAACCTAGAGTTCTGTAGTTCCTGTCGCGTCTTTTCGAGTATGTCGTTGGTGTTTTCGATAGTTATTTGAAGCCGATGCTTGTCATCGTAAGCGGCGCTCCTGGCCCTATATTGCTGCCAAAACGTCAGGGTGCTCACCAGTAGCCCAAACCCAATCAATCCCCAGCGCCAACGGGGGTGTCGTTCTGAAGCCGGGGGTCTCATAGAGATCCATACGCCAACCACCGAAATAACGAACGGCATGGCGACCACGCTAAAATCGAGAATTGCATCCAGCATGCCGGGAGTTTATCTCCCAGCGCTCGGTACGTCAAGTATATTGTTAACGTTAGTTTGCCCGGAATGCAGACCACGAGGTCCGCCCCACTGAGAGGGCTTGCGGATTGGGTCCAACCATCCGCCATCCCTACGCCCTACTCACAAACCCGCTACCGCGCACCACAAACCGCAAAGGCCAATCGGCGCACTCCCTAATTCCAATGCGCGACGTCACCTCCACCTCAAACGCCGGCGCCTCGCGCGGCGCCCGCACCACCAGTTCCCCGCGCGTAACATCCGTCCCGTTCCGCGCCCTGGTAATCCCCATGGCCAGCGTGAGTTTCCCCGGTCCCGACGCCAGATCTTCCAGCCGCCGGGCCGCCGGACGCCGCCGCCGCATCAGCTCGATTCCCGCCAGCGGCTCCAGCGCCCGAATCAGCACGCAGCCGGCCTTGCCCTTCGCCTCCGCCACCAGGT
>DATKOS010000184.1:0-8357 GCA_035524535.1 Bryobacteraceae bacterium | reverse complement strand
TGGCCGCGTGCCGTCCCCGCCCGCCAAACGTCATCGTGCCCAGGCAAAGCGCCGGCACGCTCAATCCGCTCTTCCCGAGAAATCTGTATTCCATCGCCGTTATGTCCCTCGATCCTCTGCCGTTGGCTGCGTCACTTCGGTTCCGCGAACAGCGCAAACTCCGTTAGCACCGGACTCGCCAGCGCCTTGCTGACCCGCAGCCTTAACCGCGAGGCGGTTACTGGTTGCGGCAAGCGAATCAGCCGCCGCGGCCCGATGCTGGTCGCCGAGGCAAGCGGCTGCCAATCCTTCGCCTGCCACACGTCAATCGCCACCGAGTCGATGCGCTGGCCGTACTCAATCGCCTCGCGCAGGCGAATCACGTTGAAGGTCGCGCGGTGCGCCAGGTCAATCTGCGCTTGCGGCGTCTTTACGCCGTCGTCGGTGGCCCAGACTGTGTCGTTCTTGCCGTCCACCAGATTCGCCCCGCCATACATGCGCCGCCCGCCGCGTATGTTGGAAGGCGTCACCTTCGCTCCGGCGGCCAAATCAGTCTCGAAGGTCTTACGCCGGTATTCGCCGAACGCCAGCAGCGATTCGATATCCGGCTCCGCCAGCACGCCTTCGCGCGTGGGAGGAACGTTCAGAAGAAGATTCGCGCCGCGCCCCGTGGATTGGTAGTAGAGCTCGATCAGCTGCTGGGGCGTCTTCACGCGGGCGTTTTCCGATTCGTGCCAGAACCAGCCGGGCCGGATGGAAACGTCGCACTCGGCCGGCAACCACGCGGAGCCTTCGCGCGTTCCCGTGGGCGAGTCTTTCGAGCGAATGTCGCCGGGCGATGCCGGCCCGCCGTCCGCGCCCACCGGGTCGTACGTGGCCCAGCACGGGTCCCCCGCAATGCCGCGCTCGTTGCCTACCCAGCGAATGTCCGGGCCCACGTCGCTGAAAATCACGGCATCGGGTTGCAGTTTGCGGATCAGCGCCCAGGTATCGGGCCAATCGTAATAGGTCTTCTTGTCGATGGTGCGCCGCTCGTTGGCGCCGCCATAATAGCCGTCCCCGCCGTTGGCGCCGTCATGCCAGACCTCGAAAATCGGTCCGTAATTCGTGAGCAGCTCGGTGAGCTGGCGGCGGTAAATATCGATGTAGCCCGGCTTGCCGTACTCGGCGTTGTTGCGGTCCCAGGGAGAGAGGTAGACGCCGAACTTCAGCCCCGCGCTATTGGCGGCATCCGAAATCGCCCGCACCACGTCGCCCTTGCCATCGCGCCAGGAGCTCTTGCGAATGGAATGCTCGGTGGTGGCCGTGGGCCATAAGCATAAGCCGTCGTGGTGCTTGCAGGTGAGAACCACACCCCGCATGCCTGCCTTTACCAGCGGGCTCATAATGGCGTCGGCATCGAATGCCGTGGGGTTGAAAAGGTTAGGGTCCTCGTTGCCCAGCCCCCATTCCTTGTTCGTGAACGTGTTTACGCCGAAATGAAGAAATGCCGTGGTTTCCAGCTCATGCCATTGCAACTGGCGCGGTGAGGGCAGCGCGCCAAACGCGGTTGGCGGAGCGACCTCCGCCCTGCCGTATGCCGCAAAGGGCATGGCGGCCAAGAAATGACGTCTGGAGATCACCCTATTAAGATAGCGAAAACCCGGCCGCTCCAGACCGAAGAGACCAAGGCAGGGCGATCCGCCGCGGCGGCCGCCGGCCGCGTGCAGTATTCTAGAAGCAAAGGATGCTGCTTCCATGTCCTCACTGTTCGCCCGCGCTGGCCTTACCGCGGCTGTTTGCCTCGCGGCAAGCGCTGCTTTTGGAGCTTCCATGATTCCCGCACCTACTACTGACGCCCAGCTCGCCAAAGCGCCCGGCAAGGAGACCGCCGTTTTCGCCGGCGGCTGCTTCTGGGGCGTGCAATCGGTGTTTCAACGAGTGAAGGGCGTCACCGCCACCACCGCGGGCTATTCGGGTGGAACCGCCGCCACCGCCACCTATGACCAGGTGACCACGGAGACCACCGGGCACGCCGAGTCCGTGGAAGTGGTCTTCGACCCGTCCAAGATCACCTACGGCACGCTGTTGCGCATCTTCTTCGCGGTGGCGCACGATCCCACGCAGTTGAACCAGCAGGGCCCGGACATCGGCCCGTCTTATCGCTCGGTAATCTTCTACGCCAGCGAGGAGCAGCGCCGCCTGGCTGCCGCTTACATCAAGCAGCTCGACGCCGCGCACGTATTCGCGCGCCCCATTGTCACGGACGTGACGCCGCTCAAGGCGTTTTACCGGGCCGAGGACTATCACCAGGACTACGCCTACTACAACCCGCAGAATCCCTACATCGAGGTCTGCGACCGGCCGAAGATGGAAGCCCTGGAGAACCAGTTCCCGGAACTGTTCGTGGAATACCACCCCAAGAAGAAGTAGCGGCCGGCTTTTCCGCCCCCCGGCACGCGGCGGGTTCCGGCTGCCTCAGGCCGCTACAATGCCTTAATGCTGTCCACTCGGGAGCGTTGGGCTCTGGCGCTGCTGGCGCTTTCCGCCTTCATCAACTACATTGACCGCACTACGCTCTCGGTCGGCGCCGTTTCCATTCAACGGGAGCTTGGCCTAACCGACTACCAGCTCGGCAAGCTTCTGTCCGCATTCTTCTGGACATACGCCGCCTGCCAGCTTTGCTCGCTGGCAGGCTGGCTGGTGGACCGTTTCCATGTAGGTTGGATCCTCGCCGGTGGTTTCCTGCTGTGGTCCGCGGCGACCGCCGGCACGGGCCTCAGCCGGGGATTCGAGTCCCTCTTTGCTCTTCGCCTTCTCCTGGGCGTCGGCGAATCCGTCGCTTACCCGGCCTACTCCCACATCCTGGCCGCCTTCCCCGAAAACCGCCGTGGGCTGGCTAACGGCGTCATCGATTTCGGCAGCCGCAGCGGACCCGCCTTCGGCACGCTGGCGGGCGGATTGCTTATGGCCGGTTTCGGATGGCGCATCTTCTTCCTCAGCCTGGGGCTCGGCAGCATGCTCTGGCTGGTGGCATGGGTCTTCGTGATGCCTGGGGGCCGCGCGCGGCCTTCGGCGCCGGCCAGCGGCGAACCCGGTGAGGGCCGCGCTCCCACGGTGCTCGACATTCTGCGGCAGCGTTCGGCCTGGTTCACCTTCCTCTGCCTCTTCTCCGGCGACTATATCTGGTATTTCCTCATCACCTGGCTTCCCGCCTATCTCCAACGGGAGCGTCACTTCCCCGCTCCGAAAATGGCCGTGCTCGGCGCGGTCGCATTCCTTGCCGCCGCCGTCGCGTGCGTGTTTTGCGGCTGGCTGTCCGACCGGTGGATCTCCGCGGGCGCCACGGTCACACGGGTTCGTAAGGCCTTTTGCGGCGGAGGCCTGGCCTTGGCTGTGGTCATTTTGCCGGTATCGATCGTGCAAAGCGACCGCGCCGCCATGACCCTCCTGATCCTCTCCTGCGCCGCTGTCGGCATGTGGACGTCAAACGTTTGGGCCATCACACAGACGCTGGCCGGGCCTCGCGCGGCGGGCAAATGGTGCGCCATCCAGAACGGCCTCGGCAACCTCTCCGGCGTGGCGGCTCCCTGGGTCACGGGCTGGGTTCTGCAACGCACCGGCCGCTTTTACGCCGCCTTCGTGGTAGCCGCCCTGGTGGCGCTGGCCGGCGCGGCGTTCACTTTCTTCGGAATCGGCGCCGTGAAGCCGGTGGATTTTGCTTCCAGGCCTAAAGCCGGCGGCCGTCTCAGCCGATCTCCACAGGTAGGGTGAATGCCAAAACCGCTTTGCAGCACGAGTCCACGTTTCGCCGCTATGAGCGCCTGCTCGCCGGCGTGATGCGCGGCGCGCTGGATGGCAATCTCTTCGAGGCATGGGAGGTGGCCATCATCGCGGACCTGGCGGCCTGCCGCCTGGAAAGCCGCCGGAGGACGGAAATCCTGGTTCAGTACAGAAACGCCGTGGCCCGTCAGTTGCGCAGCGGCGCGGGTCCGCCTATGACGCTCTCCGATTTCCTGATCCTGCGGGACGCCCGCCGGGAAAGCTGGGGAAAGCGCTAGCGAACCCAGCGCAGGGCTCACCACCGGAACCAGGATCTCCCGCGCCAGCGCGCTTATCGCAGTCGACCGTTTTCTGTTTGCAATTCCGCTTTCCTCTTCGCTGCTAAAATCAAAGCAACCCATGCCCACTGAGGCCCGCATCGCGGGCGCGCGGCAGTTCTTCTCCCGGCACGGCGCGCTCTCCAAATGGCAGCCGAATTATGAGTTTCGCCAGGGCCAACTGGACATGGCCGAAGCCGTGGAAAGCGCTTTGGCCGCCAAGCGCCACCTGATTGTGGAAGCCGGCACGGGCACCGGCAAGACGCTCGCCTACCTGGTCCCCGCGCTGCTTTCCGGCAAGCGCATTATCGTTTCCACTGGCACCAAGAACCTTCAGGAGCAGCTTTTCTTCAAGGACGTGCCGTTCCTCCAGAAACACTTCCCGCGTCCGCTCAAAGTCTGCTACATGAAGGGGCGCAACAATTACGCCTGCCGCCAGAAGATTTACGACGCCGAAAAGGAACCGATCCTCGCCGGCCTCGAAGAAGTGGCCGATTTCCAGATCATCCGCGATTGGGAGAAGACCACCGAGATCGGCGACCGCGCCGAGATTCGCAAGCTCCCCGAACACAGCACTGCCTGGGCCAAACTCGATGCCCGCGCCGACCTCTGCTCCGGCCAGAAGTGCCCCAACTTCGAACGCTGCTTCCTGACGCTCATGCACCAGCGCGCGCAGGAAAGCGATATCGTCATCGTCAACCACCATCTCTTCTTCGCGGACCTCGCGCTGCGCGACGAAGCCTACGACGGCGGCATCCTGCCCGAATATCACGCCGTGGTGTTCGATGAAGCGCACGAAATCGAGGACGTCGCGGGCCAGTACTTCGGCGTTTCCATCAGCAATTTGCAGCTTCAGGATCTGCGCCGCGATATCGCCGCCGTCAGTCGCGCGAAGAAGTTCGGCGCGCCGGAGCTGGACCGCGTGCTGAATCGCCTGGAAGAAGTTACGCTGCGGTTCTTCGCGCTCTTCGGGGAAGCCGAACGCCGCGTGGCCTTCCAGAGCCGCGCCGCCTTCCGGGAAGAAAACGAAGACGTCTATTCCGACGTCCTCACGGCGCTCGATCTGACCGGCTCCCACCTCAAGCTCATCGAGAACCCGCCCGACGAAGTGCTGCCCCTGATGCGCCGCTCCCTGGAACTCACCCAGGCGTTGCGCTTCGTCATGGAGAGCGACGACGAAGAGTACGTCTTCTGGATGGAGCGCCGCGGCCGCGGCTGCTACCTGCAGGCGACCCCCATCGATGTCTCGAACCTGCTCGCCGAGCGCCTGTTTAACAAGACGGACACCGTTGTGCTGACCTCCGCCACCCTGGCCGTGGCGGGCGGATTCGATTTCGTGCGCGCGCGCCTGGGCGTGCCGGATGCCCGCACGCTGCTCGTGGAGGGTCATTTCGATTATCAGAAGCAGGCGCTGCTCTACGTTCCGCAGCACATGCCGGACCCGCGCAACGCCGCCTTCACGCGCGCCGCGTCCGAGGAGGTCATCCGCATCCTCACGCATAGCCGGGGCCGCGCATTCGTGCTCTTTACCAGCCACCAGCAGATGCGCATGGTGCATGACAAGGTTTCCTTCGAGATCGAATACCCGACGCTGCTGCAGGGCACGGCGCCGCGCTCGGCGCTGCTCGACGAGTTCCGCGCCACTCCGAATTGCGTGCTCTTCGCCACGTCATCGTTTTGGCAGGGCGTGGATGTGCCGGGAGAGCAACTGAGCTGCGTTATCATAGATAAGTTGCCGTTTGCGGCGCCCACCGATCCGGTGGTAAACGCGCGCATCGAAAGCATTCGGGCGGCGGGGGGCAATCCGTTCTACGATTACCAGATTCCACGGGCCGCCATCGCTCTAAAGCAGGGCTTCGGCCGGCTGATCCGGAGCAAGCTCGACCGCGGCGTTCTGGTCTTGCTCGATAACCGCATCACCAGCCAGCGCTACGGCCAGGTCTTCTTCGACAGCCTGCCGAGTTACGGATTTACCACCGATATCGAGGACGTGGAGAAGTTTTTCGATGTTTGAAGTCACCGTTGAAGAAAGTTTCTCCGCCGGGCACGCCCTGCGGAATTACCGCGGCAAGTGCGAGAATGTGCACGGCCACAACTACCGCTGTCACGTCACCATTGAAGGCGAGCGCGTGGACGAAAACGGTCTGCTGGTGGACTTCGTGGCGCTCAAGAAGGTGCTGCACACGGTGATCGACCGCCTGGACCATCAGTGGCTCAACGATCTCCCACCCTTCGATATCCTCAACCCCTCGGCCGAAAACATCGCCAAGCACATCTATGACGGCGTCTCCGACGGATTGAAAGAGATTTCGCCGGTGAAAGTGGCCGCGGTGAAACTCTGGGAAACAGACCTCTGTAGCGCGACGTACCGGCCGTAACGCCGCTCGAAAGACGCTCCGCGCGCCGGCGTTCCGCGCAAATCGCCCCGTGCAGGGCCAGGGTGACTACCCTCCCGCTTCCAATGCGAGACTGGAAGTTACAACTTCATGACGCGTTTCCTTTCCTGGCAGGAGACTTATGAGGCAGGGCCGGAGCTGTGCGGAGGCAAGGGCTATAACCTGGCTCGCCTGGCGCGCTATGGGTTTCACGTTCCTCGCGGAGGCGTTCTGCCCATCGGCGCGCCGCTTTCGGCAATCTCCGAAGGCCTGGCGCGCCTCAGTCTCACGGATGCCGACGTCGCCGTGCGCTCCAGCGCCACCGCGGAAGACAGCTCTACGGCTTCCTTCGCCGGCATCCATCGCAGTTTCCTGAACGTCAGAGGCGCGGTCGCCGCCGAACGCGCCGCGCAAGGCTGCGTCGACTCCCTGCAAACGCCGGAAGCCATGGCCTACCGCCGCCGCATGGGCTTCCGCGATGACGAAGTGTGCTGCGCGGTGGTGATTTGCGAGATGGTCAAGGCGCGTTGCGCGGGCGTGGCGTTTTCCTGCGACCCGGCCACTGGCCGGCGCGACCTGATTGTAATCGACGCCGCCGAAGGTCTCGGCCAAGCAGTCGTCGGCGGCCAAGTGAACCCACATCGCGCCGCCTGGCGGAGCTGCGCCGGCATTCTGCGGCGAGAGCCTGACTCCGCGTCTGACTCTCCCCTGCCCCTGCCCGTGGAAGAGGAACTGGCGCACCAGGTGAAGCGCGTGCAGTGGGCGCTAGGCGAGGGGCAGCACCCGCAGGACGTCGAGTGGGCCTATGACGGCGAGCGTCTTTGGCTGCTCCAGGCGCGCCCCGTGACGCGCCTGCCGCGCCCGGGTTGGCCGGAGGCCGCGCGCATGCCGCAATACTGGTCCACTGCCAACTTGAAGGACAACCAGCCCAACGGCTGGTGCGAGCTCTCCTGGAGCGTTCTGGATGAAGTGGTTGGCGACGTTCTGTTTGCGGCTCTCACCGCCGCGGGCTATGCCGTTCCCCCGGGCATGCAAATGGTGCGCCGGATTCACGGCCGCGGCTTCTTTAATCTCACCCTGATGCAGTACGGGTTCTACGACGCGTTCGGCATCGCGCCCTCCGAGGTAGTGAAGAGCATCGGCGGCCACCAGCCCGAAATCCGCGTTCCGCGCGCCTCCTGGCGATCCGCCGCCCGCCGCAACGCAGCGGGACTGCGCCTCTTGCGTCTCATTTGGAACGCGCCCCGCAAAGCCAAGCCCGCGGTGCGCGTCCAGTTTCAGGAACAGCGCCGCCTGAGCGCGATGGATCTTACCCGCTACACGTTCGCGGAGATCGGCGCCATTCTGGCCGAAGTGGCCTCCATTCAGGAAACTTTCATCCCGGTGGTGGGCCTGGCCAACGCCGCCCACGGGCCGTGGCTTCTGGCTCTGGAAGGCGCTCTGAAGGACCCCGCGCTGGTCAGCCGGCTCCAGTCCGGAGGCGGCGGGGTAGCAAGCGCGGAGCACGGGTACCGCCTGTACGAGATTGCGCGCGGCCAATCCACCGTGGAAGAGTTCCTGCGCGATTTTGGACACCGGGCCGTATATGAGACCGACGCCCGCAATCCGCGCTGGGTGGAGGACCCGTCGTGGGTGCTGGCCCAGGTGGAGGCCATTCGCGCCAACCCGCCCGCGCGGGACCCGCGGGAAGCCGCCTCCGAGGTGCGCCGCCAGGCGGAGCGCCGGGTGCGCCGCCGCTTGCCTCTGCGCGCGCCTCTGCTCCTCTGGTTCGCCCGCAAGCTGCGGGAAGCCGCGTCCGTGCGCGAGGAGTGCAAGTCGGCCATGGTCGCCATGATGCTGCCCACAAGGCTCGCGCTCCTGGAAGTGGGCCGCCGGCTGGCGGCGTCCGGCCAGCTCGATTCGCCGGACGGGATCTTCCACCTCT
>DATKOS010000183.1:0-3078 GCA_035524535.1 Bryobacteraceae bacterium | reverse complement strand
AGGACGAGATGGCGCGGGAGCGCGGCCTGAGCATCGATCACGAGGGCTTCGAGCGCGAGATGGAGCGGCAACGGGAGCGGGCGCGGCTTAGTTGGAAGGGCGCGGAAAAAGGCGCCGTGGTCCCGGCGTACCAGAAGCTGCTGGAGCAGGGGCGCACGAAATTTCTGGGCTATGCGGAACTGGAAGCGGCTTCGCGCGTGGCGGGACTGCTGATTGACCGGGAGCCCGTGGAGGAGATCGCGGCGGGGGCGCGCGCGGAGCTGGTGCTGGACCGCACTCCTTTCTACGCCGAGGCCGGCGGGCAAGTGGGCGACCGCGGCGCGCTGTACGGCGAGTCCGGAGAGAAAGCGGCGGACGTGGAGACGGCGTTTCCGGGCGTGCCGGGACTCACGGTGCATCGCATCGTGGCGCATGCGCGGATTCGGGTGGGCGATACGCTGCGCGCGGAAGTAGCGGCGCCGGCGCGCGACGCCACGCGGCGCAACCATACGGCCACGCACCTGCTGCACGCGGCGCTGCGGCAAGTGCTGGGGGCGCACGTGAAGCAAAAAGGCAGCGTGGTGGAGCCGGGGCGGCTGCGCTTCGACTTTTCGCACTACGCGCCCATGGACCATCAGGAGATCGCCGAAGCAGAGCGGCTGATGAACGAGGAGATCCTGCGGAACACGGAGGTTTCCACTGACGTGATGCCCATCGACAAGGCGATTGCGACGGGCGCGATGGCGCTGTTCGGCGAGAAGTACGGCGAGCAGGTGCGGGTGGTCTCCGTGCCGGGATTCAGCCGCGAGCTGTGTGGCGGCACGCACGTGCGGCGGACGGGCGATATCGGGATCTGCAAGATCGTGTACGAAGAGAGCATCTCGGCGGGGGTGCGGAGAATCGAGGCTGTCACGGGAGAGGGCGCGCTACGGCAATACCAGGAGTCCATGGACTCGCTGCGGCGGATCGCGGCGATGGTGAAGGCTTCGCAGCCGGAACTGATCGACCATCTGGAGAAGATGATGGCGGCGGAACGGGCGCAGGCGCGGCAGCTTGAACAGTTGAAGGCGCGGGTGGCTCAGGCTTCGGCGGGGGCGCTGGAAGCGCAGGCGCGCGTGGTGAACGGGGTGAAGACGCTGGCGGCGCGGGTGGACGG
This sequence comes from Bryobacteraceae bacterium, assembly GCA_035524535.1. Lineage (GTDB taxonomy): Bacteria > Acidobacteriota > Terriglobia > Bryobacterales > Bryobacteraceae > BOG-224. The sequence goes on along the minus strand of DATKOS010000183.1, from coordinate 1,943 downwards.
CATGGACCGGCAGCAGCTTCGGGAGCTGGCGGATTCGCTGCGGAACAAGTGGAAGAGCGCGGTGGTGGTGCTGGCGTCTTCGAGCGACGGAGCGGTGAACGTGGTTTCCGCGGTGACCAAGGACCTGACGGCGAAGGTGCACGCCGGCAAGCTAGCGGGCGCCGTGGCGCAAGCCGTGGGCGGCAAGGGGGGCGGCCGTCCGGATATGGCCGAGGGCGGCGGCAAGGACGCGTCCGCGATCGCCGGGGCTCTGGAAAACGTCTATCGCGACGTGGAAGGCAAGCTGTAAACTCATGAACGAAACATTCGATGCGATTGTGGTAGGCGCGGGACCCACCGGACTGGCTTGCGGCATTGAGCTACAGCGGCGGGGGATGAAGGCCACCCTGATTGACAAGGGCTGTGTGGTGAATTCCATCTACCACTACCCCACGCACATGACCTTCTTCACCACGCCGGAGCTGCTGGAAATCGGCGACCTGCCGATGACGAGCCTCAATGAGAAGCCCAATCGCACCGAAGCGCTGAAATATTACAGGCGCGTGGCGGACCATTACCATCTGGATATTCGGCAGTACGAGCGGGTGGACCGGATCTCCGGCGACGACAACGCGTTTCAGGTGGACACCACGGACCGGCTGGGTTGCGCGCATGTGTATTCGGCGCGGAAAATTGTGCTGGCCACGGGTTACTACGATGTCCCGAACCTGCTGGGGGCGCCGGGCGAGGAGCTGGATAAAGTACTGCATTACTACAAGGAAGCGCACCCCTATTACAACCACGACGTGGCCGTGGTAGGGGCCAAGAATTCGGCGGCGATCGCGGCGCTGGAACTGCACTGGACAGGAGCGCGAGTGACTCTCATTCACCGCGGTGCGGGAATCTCCGAGAAAGTGAAGTACTGGATCAAGCCGAATATTGAGAATCGAATTAAGAGCGGAGAGATAAAGGGTTACTTCCACTCGCGCATTGTGGAAATACACAAAGACTCGATTCTGGTGAGTACTCCGGAAGGTGAAGTTTCGTTAAAGAACGATTTCGTCTTCGCACTTACCGGGTACCGGCCGGATCTAACATTCCTGAATTCCATAGGCATAACCATTGAGCCGGAGACGCAGAAGCCGCGTACCGATCCGGAAACACTGGAGAGCGAGCGCCCCGGGGTTTACCTTGCCGGCGTGATTGTGGCGGGCATGCACACCAACGAAATTTTCATTGAGAACGGTCGGTTCCATGGCCGGGCCATCGCCGAGTCCATCGCTTCCAAACTGCGGAGCTGATAGAGACTTAGGCGTTTGCGGCGGGGTGAGCGAGGTAAGTTCCGCCAGCACTCGCCACGGCGCTCTCACACCGCTTGTGAAACTCACCTTGCCTTGCGCTCATCAAACTGAGTGGAGGCTAGACCCATGCTACAGACCGTTCTCAATGCCGTGTTCGGTTGCTCGCATCGGCGCACCACGTTTCCACAGACCGCGGTGCGAGGGGTAGCGAGGACCTATATCGTTTGCCTGGACTGCGGGAAGGAATTCTCGTACGACTGGAAGACGATGCGAGTAGGAGAGGCTGTAGCGCCGCGTCAGCCCGCTCCCTTGAGGCAACCGCACATCACTCAACCGCAAGCGCCCACCATGGCGGCCTAACTAACGGAGCGCGCGCGAGGGGCGCGCCGCGAGCGGGAGGGGACCCGAAGTTCAACCGGCGGTAATCTCGCCGAGGATCGCGGGGTGTTTTGCGCCCGTGGCCGAGGGAAGATTGGACGCGCGGCCGCGCCAGGTTTCGTGCGCCAGGATGGCGAAGGCGATGGCTTCCTTGGCATCGGCATCGATCCCGTAATGGTCGGAAACGGCGATGGCGGCATGGGGGAGGAAGGCGGCGAGGTGCGCCATGAGGCGGGTATTATGCGCGCCGCCGCCGGAGACAATCAAGTCGAGGGGCGCGGAGGC
>DATKOS010000182.1:0-2455 GCA_035524535.1 Bryobacteraceae bacterium | reverse complement strand
GGGTTCTGCGATCGGTATTACCTTTTTTGACACTATTATGATCCTCCTAACAAGATAGGCAAATAACTGCCTTTCGGTCAAAGCGGGTATCTTTGGTCAACTATACCGGGATTGCAACCGATTTACGCCCAACGGGTCTGAAACGCTACTGAACGGTCCCACTGAAGTGTTCAAACCGCGCTTTGGCATCGCGAATTGTGGGCCGGCCTTCCGCGTCTACGAAGCCTGGCTTGCCTTGCGCCACCGACCGTTGGTGCCCCAGCAGGAGCGCGATGCTGCGGCGGAACCAGGGCTCGAATTCCGGGTCGAGAGCGAAGGGATCCAGCATGGGCCGCATTTCCGGTGTGTTGTGCTCGGTTCCGTTAAAAACCGGCCACCACCGGCGCTGGCAAGCGTTCACGATCTCGCGCAGGCGCGCCGGCGTGTTGCGCACCGGGATCACCTCCGCCGCGTGCCACCCGCGCCTCTCGAAATTGTCCAGGAGCTGTTCGATGTTCTGCTCGCCGGAAAGGACCGGATTACCCAGGATCGGATAAGTCGGAATCGAGCCGAAAGCAAGAAAAATTCGACGCAGTTCCTCCACGGAAACGAAAGCCTCGGCATCCTCCGGCACGTAGCAAGGGGCGCCGGCCTTCAGGAGTTTGCCACGCAGAAAGATTTGCAGGGCGGCGTCGTTGCTTGGCGCGGGCGGAGTAGCGCCGCAGCACGCCGCGATCAACTCCTCCAGTGGCTTGGCCTTTTCCTCGGCCAGTTCGCGCAGGCGCCGAAGCACCGCGCTCGCCACGTGGCGCTCCGTAGCGTTGCCGCGCGGCGTGAGTGCCACCACGTCCGCCCAACTCGGTCCGTTCGCTCCCAGGCGATCCTCAAACAGCTTGTCGACTTTGGCGGTCAGTTCGCGATTGCGGCGCTCCAGCGCGGCACGCATGCGGGCGAGGCTTTGCATTTCCGCGGACGACTCGGCGGGAACACGGGTGATTCCTTTTCCGCAGAGATAGACGCGGCCCGGATTGTCGGGGTCGTTGAGCTTGATCCCGGCTTCGGCCGCATCGCGATCCATGGCGACCGCCTCCATGGAAAAGGTTGCGTCGATGCCTGCCACGGCGCAGGCGCGGCGGAATTCCTCGTGACCAGCCACCGTATAGTGATCGTTGATCCCCAGAACTGCCAGATTCTCCTGTGCCGCCCGCCACACCGCCTCGGAAGGCGAACGGAAGACGCTGAAGGATTCACTGGTATGGATATGAACGTTCGTGCCGCGCTGGCTGCGCGGACCTAATTGTGAACAGAGCTTCCCGAGTGCGGCGAGGCGTTCATCGAGCGTGCCCCGATACAGTTCCGTTTCCAGTTCGCGTTCCGCCGTTAGGTTACTCATCGCACCATCACCTGTCCGCCATCCACCACCAGAGTTTGGCCGGTAATGCAACGAGCGGCGTCCGAGCAGAGGAAAACCGCCGCCGCCGCCACGTCCGCGCGCTTGATGTCCCGCTTCAATGCCGTCAGCGAAATGTAGTAGGGAATCACTTCTTCCGGTTTGATTCCCCGCTTCTGGGCCGCGGTCTTGATGTACTCCGGGTTCCAGATTTTCGACCCCTCGAAGACATTGCCGGGAGCGATGCCGTTAACCCGAATGCCGTCGCGGCCGAGTTCGAGCGCCCAGCCGCGCATCAGGTGCAACTCGCCCGCCTTGGTGGCGTTGTAGGCCGAATTGTTGCGCGACGCGTCCAGGCCGCTCTTGGACGACAGCATGATCATTGCGCCGCCGTCGCCCTGAGCGCGCATGATGCGTGCCCCCTCGCGCGCCACCAGGAAGTAGCCTGTCAGGTTGATTTCCAGCGCCAGGCGCCACAATTTCACCGGCATGTCCACCAGTTGGTATGCTGGAGCAATGCCCGCTGCGCACACCACAATGTCAACCCGCCCCCAATGGCGCAGCACTTGGTCAAACGCTTTGGCTACGGCGCATTCATCGGTCACGTCCATGTGGACGGCAAAGGCTCGCGCCGGTGCACCGGAGGCTTCGACGGCACTCTTGGCTCCTGCCTCGTCAACGTCGCAGAAAGCCACCGCCGCGCCGGCTTCAACCATTCCCAAGGCGATCCCGCAGCCGAGCCCGGACGCCGCGCCCGTCACCACCGCCACTTTGCCCGCCAGCCCTTCTTTGGCGGTATTCAAAAGCGCCGAGCGGTAGTGTTCCGCTTCCCAATTGATGATGAATGAGGCGAAAGCGGGAGCGAGGTTGTGCGCCCCGCCGCGCCCCGCCGCCAGATGCGTGATTCCCGCCGCCGTCGCGGCCAGCGATTCCGCCGCATCCAGTTTCTTGGCATCGTCGGCCATCACGATGGTTCCGACCCCGCGCACCACGGCGACGCGCGGCGGAGCTTTCTCTTCCAGCGCGGGTTTCAACTTGGCCGGCAATTCCTCGATAGACTCCGCCAGTACCGCATGCGCGCCGGTG
>DATKOS010000181.1:0-3746 GCA_035524535.1 Bryobacteraceae bacterium | reverse complement strand
ATCCCGACAAACGCTGGGCTTCCGCAGCAGCCGGCCATGTGGGTGAATTTCAGACTTCTACCGTGCGCAACGCCGATATGCGCCCGTGCGCCGGATTCGTCAAGGCGTATTTCCACAACGGCTACATCAAGAGCTTGAAAGAGCTGGTCCACTTCTACAACACCCGCGACGTTTACCGCAAAGACGTGGACCCCGGCCGCTGCCCCGCCGGCACGGTGGAGAAGGTCACCTGCTGGCCGCGCGCGGAGGTTCCGCAGAACCAGAGCCACAAGCTCGGTAACCTCGGCTTGACCGATCGCGAAGAGGACCAGTTGGTGGCCTTCCTGCGGACGCTCACGGACGGCTATACGCAGCCCTATCCGGACAAGGACGTTTACTCCGGCGCCTGCGGCTCGCCCGCGCAGCCTAAGCGCGCCTCGCTGCGCTGATCCGTCTGCCGCGTGGGCTCGAACAGGCCGCCACGGCACCGGCGGGATCTCAGCCCGCCCAGGCCGTCTCGAAACGCTCGCGCGTGACGAAAGACTTCTGTGTACCGGCGGCCAGCGTGGAAAGGGCCGCGTAAACGTTGGCCTTCGCGATCGCCTCCGCTTCGCCGGCGCCGCCGGCCAGGAAAGTAGCAAACGCGCCGATGAAGGCATCCCCCGCGCCCGTGGTATCGACCGCTTGCACCGCGTATGGCGCCACGTGCCGCTCCCCCCACAGCGCCCCGTTCGCACCCAGCGTGATGATCACTCCGCGCAGTCCGCGTTCGCGCAGGCTGCGCGCGCATTCGCGCGCATCGTCCAGGCCGCGCACCGGCATGCCGGCCAGGGCTTCTGCTTCGGTTTCGTTCGGAATCACGTAATCGGCGTTGGCCAGCTCCACCAGGTCCAGCGGCTGCGCGGGCGCCGGATTCAGGATGGAGCGGATACCGTGGCGGCGGGCGAAGCGCAGGGTATAGTAGACGGTCTCCACCGGCACCTCGAGCTGCAGGACGATGCAATCGGCCGTGCGCAGCAGAGCGGCCGCGGCATCGATATCGGCGGGCGCGAGGCGGTCGTTGGCGCCCTTCACCACCAGGATCCGGTTCTGGCCCGAGCTGTCGACGAAAATCGGCGCCACCCCGCTCGATACGCCCGGCGTGAGGCTCACATGACCGGCATCGATGCCGCGCACGGTGAAATTCTGGATAGTCGCCGGACCAAACAGGTCGTCTCCCACCCGCGCCACCATGGAGACCCGCGCGCCGCATAGCCGCGCCGCCACCGCCTGGTTGGCGCCCTTCCCCCCGAACCCTAGGTGGAATTCGCGCCCGAAGATCGTCTCTCCGGGGCGCGGAAAGACGTCGGTAAACGTGGTCAGGTCGATGTTCGCGCTGCCCACCACTACGATATGAGGCTCCGCCATAGTTTGCTCGTCGAACCGGCCAGTGTAACGGAATCCGCCGTCCGAATCCAGCGGCGGTCACAGGGCGCGGAACTGTTCCTGCACGGCCGTGCCGGCTTCTTCCACGGCCTCCCGCACCCGCCGCCAGATCTCGGCGGATTCGCGATGGATCGCCAGCGCTTCCAGAGCCGCGGCGGCCTCCACCGCCCGGCCGTTGCGCACCAGGCCCAGCAGGAATTCGAAGGCGCGCAGCTGCCGCGAGACGCTCAGGGCGCGTGCCAGCGCCTCCTTCAAATCCGGATCGCGCGCGGCGTTCCACGCTCGTTCCATCACTTCCACTGCTTCAGGCAAACGCGAGGCGCCCAATGCCAGCGCGGCCTCCGCCTGCACTTCCGGCGCGGCGGTCACGAAAAATCCGGCCACAAACGGGATGGCGCCCGCGCGCTCCAATTGCAACAGCGCCTCGAAAACCTGCCCCGTAACCGGCGGTTCCCTGTCGCCCATGCGGGCCTTCAGCCGCAGCAGCAGCGGCGCTTCCTCGCCCCCCATCTCCGCAATCGCCCGCACCGATTCCAGGCGGACCGTCTGCAACGGGTCGGTGAGGCCGTCCACCAGGACGCGCAGCACATCTTCGCGCCGGGCGTCGGTTCCGGCCGCCAGCGCGAGGACGCACGTGCCGCGTAGCGCGCCGGCGGTGTCTTCGCGCCCATTCCACACAGGTTCCATCTGCACCCAGCCAGCGCCGCGCAGATACGCAGCCGAGTCGCGGCAACCGAGCGCCACCAGCGCCTGTGCAATCGCGGTCTTGCCCCAGCATTGGGGGTCGCGTTCCAGCGGTTTTTCGAACAGCCGGTGGAAGGCCGCCAGAAGCTCGGGTAGGGTTTCGGCAAGGCGAAGTTCGGCAGCGATTTTCGCCGCTTTCGCCACCACCAGTCCGACACGGTCCCCCAGAGCCGCGCGCACCGCCTCTTCCGAAGCCGCACGCGGTCCCTGTTCTGCCAGACGCCCAAGGCGCTCAATGTCCTCTTCCACCCGCCGCTTCGCCATGTCGGGGTACACTCCAGCATAACGCCGCATCTTTTTTTCCCACCGCAGCATCCAGTTCGGCATGAAACGTACGGCAAATGCGCAATGGCGCGGCGATCTCAAAACCGGCACCGGAACCATGTCGACGGCCACCGGAGTGCTCTCCAACGCCCCCTATTCCTTCCGCACGCGTTTTGAAGACGCGCAGGGCACCAACCCCGAGGAACTGCTGGCGGCGGCCCACGCCGGCTGCTTCTCCATGGCCCTTTCGGCACAACTGGCGCAAGCCGGCCTCACTGCCGACAGCATCGAGACCCGGTGTGAAATTTCACTGGAAAAGCAGCCCGACGGGTTCGCCATCACGGCCAGCCACCTGGATGTGAGAGCACGCGTCCCCGGGGCCAGCCAGGAGGCATTCGACAAAGCCGTGCAGGCGGCCAAAACGGGCTGCCCTGTTTCCAAGCTGTATAAGACGAATATCACCCTCAGTTCACAACTCGTGACGGGGGCTTGAGCCCTCGGTCATGACTGTCCGCTGAACGTCACGATCGGGCGAGGTCGTACCGAGCCTGTGGGGAATGAGCGACGCTCCAACCGTCGCCCTGGCCAGCCGATAGGTGACAGTCCAAAACCGCACCGAGGTCCGCCGCGTGCACCTGAACCCGCAATATGGCGCTGCGCAGTGCGCTACGGGTCTGGGTATTTGCAGTGCTTTTTATTGCGGACTCATTTGCGCTTCGAGCTGCCGATCTGGCGCCGCCCTCTGCGTATGAGGGCCGGCCCATCGCGGGTTTTCGATTCGAACCCGCCCAGCAGCCGGTTCTCCGCGCAGATCTCGCGCGCATTGTTCCTTTTCAGCCCGGCACTCATCTGAGCCTGGCGCTTGTTCAGGAGACCATCCGCCGCCTCTACGCCACCGGCGAGTACTCCAACATCGAAATCGAGACCGAGCCGGCTCCGAACGGCGTGACGGTTGTGATTCGAACGGTGGAGCAGTGGTTCGCCGGCGCCGTCGAGGCCCGCGGCCAGATCAAGTCGCCGCCGAACCGCGGACAGTTGGCCAACGCAACGCGGCTGGACCTGGGCGCTCCCATCGACGATGCCGATCTGGACAAGGCAACCGCGGCCGTCCGCGATCTGCTACGGCGCAACGGCCTCTACCACGCCACGGTCGAGCCCGAAATCGTGCGCGACCGCGAGCACCAGGAGATCTCGATCACGTACCAGATTCATTCGGGTGAGCGCGCACGCCTGATGCTGCCGGAGATCGTGGGGGCTCACGTACTGCCTTCGTCGGAACTCGCCCAAGCGGCGCGGTATAAGGGAATCCTCTTTCTTCCCTGGAAGCCCGCCAC
>DATKOS010000180.1:0-8520 GCA_035524535.1 Bryobacteraceae bacterium | reverse complement strand
GTGATGGTCCCGAGCGTGCTCATGGTCTTCGTCAGCGTGTAATTGTTACCGCCGTTGCCATCGTTGATCGTGTACGCGGTCACCGTCAGCGTCTTGCTGGTTCCCACGTTCCTGGTGTCGTATGTCTCGGCCAGGCTTGTCACCGTGTCGCCGGTCTGCAGGCCGGAAACGGCGGGCGTGGCTGCGGCGCTCGTCGTGCCATCGTAGACCTTGGTGTTCGCCACGGCTGCTATGGTCAGCGGCGCGGGCGTGATGGTCAAGTTTCCAGGCGTGTAACTCAGGTAGGGCGTGTTATAGGTGACGCCATCGGCCGCCGAACTGGCCGCCGGGCCGCTGCAGGTGATGGCGTAAGTTCCCGCGTTCCTAGTCCCGGCCGGGTAAGCGCAAGTCACGCTGGCGGAGGAGAGCGATCCCGCCACGTCGCCATAGATGGTGAAGGGCGGAGGCGCAATCTTCGTGCCATACACAGCCGCCACATTGCCCGCGATGACGAACAGGTGCGTCACTTCGCTGCTCGCGGAATTGGAGAGCGTGCTCGATACGAACGTGGTCGCACCGTTCACCACGGCCGATACATTCGCCAGCGTCTGATAGGTGTACGCCGTGTTGTAGCAGGTGGAGGCTGCCGGGCAAGTGGCGCCCGCGTCCAGCGTGTCGTTCACCGTGTCCGTGAAAGACGGCGCGGACTTGGATGGCGGAATCCACCCCGCGTGGAACAGGGCCGGCACGCAACCCGTTCCCGCGCAGCGGTAGATATCGTAATTCGTCACCGCGCCGCTGTCCGGCGGAGTCCATTGCACCAGAATGCCGCCCAGTTGGTTCACCGCCGTCAGGCCGGTGGGCGCGTCGGGACCGGAAGCGATCTGCGTATCGTAGTTCTGCTCCCCGGCGTCCGTGGCCAGCGCGCCGCCATCGGTGGCCAGCGCGCCGCCGTCGGTGGCGAACGCGCCGCCGTCGGTGGCGAACGCGCCGCCGTCGGTGGCAAACGCGCCGCCATCCGTGGCGAATGCCCCGCCGTCGGTAGCCAGCGCTCCGGCGTCCGTGGCCAGCGCGCCTCCGTCGGTCGCCAGCGCGCCTCCGTCCGTGGCGAACGCGCCCACGGACAGTGAGCCAAATGACGCCCCGCTGCCCACCTGTTGCAGGTTCAGCGAGGACCAATCCGGCTGGTCCGAAAACGTCTGCCCAGTGACGCCGTCGAAGTTCGTGTCAAATTGGAACGGCAGCTTCTGCGGGTTTGTGCCATTGCTCCAGTTGGGCGTTCCCAGCCCCGCGCCTTCCAGCCGCACGGCCAGCGCGCCGTTCAGGATGGGCGTCCCGTCGCAGTGCACTTTGGCCGCGGCCCCCGGCGGCGTCCCCGTGGCCAAGGGCCCGAAATAGCGCAGCCGATACGGCGAAGTCCCCAGCGAGACCGGCGAAAGTGCGTTCTCGTTGATGGACGCGAGCCGCCCCTGGGAGAAATCGATGTGCTCCGCGCCCGATGCGTCCGTGAGTCCGCGCGTCTGATAGGAGTAGTTCATCACGCTCGGATAGTTGGGCATGCAGTTGGGCTGCGTGGCCAAGCCGGCGTGCCCCAAGCCCAGGTTGTGCCCCAACTCGTGCATCAACGTGCCGGCCTGGACCAGCGAACTTCCCACCTGATCGTTGGCCGGAACGTCCGACCGCCACAAGCCGAGCGTCACCATGAAGCCTCCGCCGGGTCGCGTAGCGATCCCCGAATAGCTGTACGGAGTGGGCGGCAAGGAGAGCTGCGCGGACGTGTACGGATCGATGGGCTGCCCCGAGGAGTTGAACGGCCCGGCCAGAGCGTGCGCGAACAGCGCGTAGTGGAAGGAGTCCTTGCGGGACTGCGCGAAGTGCGCCGTGATGCCGGCGCCCTGGTTCCCGTCGCGAACCGAATCGAAACCGAATCCGAAGCTCAGCACCGGGTAAGGCTCATGATAGACGCACTGGTGCGTGGGGGTGTCCTGGCACAAGAGCGTCGCTTCGTCTATGTCCGAGCCGCCTTGCGCGAGCACATTCCCGCGCCAGTCCTTATACGGCACGATGCAGGGGTTCCCCTGATAGTTGTTGCCCACGTCGAAATGCATCGCGATGCCGCGGCCGGCGAAGGTGGCGCACACCGATTCGAGCGAATCCAAGTTCGGTTTATGGTCGTGGTAGCCGGAGCCGTCAAGGCCGCCCGTGTGGTCGCCGTACCCGTGCATCCAATCCACCTGGATGAAGATGTCCCTCGTTCCGTTCTTCGCGCCCATGGCCGGCAGGTTGACGCAAGGTTCGGACGGATAATCCTGGCAGGTTCCGAAAGTGGCCGGCGACGCTTGCGTGTTGCGGTGCAGGCCGCTGGTCTCCCAAACGTCCAGGAGGCCGTCGCTGTCCGAGTCTGCTACGTTCACGCTGGCGATGGCCGCGGCGAACGTCAGGCACGTTTGCTCGCTGCCCGGCGTGATCAGCGTCTCGAAGGAGGAGGCGTTGGGCGCCAGGGCGAAGCGGAAGGTCGGGTTATCCCAACGGGCGCCCACCGCGCCGTTGAAGGGGTTCCAACTAAGCGGAAAGTTGTTCACAAACAGCGGCGCCGACGTGTTCTGCTGCCCGTTCGCCGCCAGGAACGTCACCTTGGCGTCGGGATCTCCGGAGGCCTGGTAAAAGCCCGCGACGTTCAAATGGAAGCCGGGCGAGTTCTTCGGCATGGTGAAAGCGCCGTCGTAAGCTACCACGGCGCGCAGCGGCGCCACCGAAGGGCTCCCCGGTACAACCACCCGGTAGATGAGCAGCAGCGTCGCGCCATCGGTGTACGGAAGCTGGCCGTTTCCCTTGCCGCCGGAATCCGGCAGCTTCACCGTGGCCACAGCCCGGCTGGCCTGGCGAATGTCGCCGGCGCCAAGCGGAAAGTAGCGCAGCACGTCCGCCCGGTACGCGCGCCCGTACGTGCCCGGGCCCGCCGTGCCGCCCGAACTGCCGCAGCCCGGGTTCGCTTGCGCGCTTCCCAAGATATCGCCCTGGATGGGGAAGCCGTTGAAATAGCCGTTCGCGGCGCCCGGCGCCTGGGTATTCTCCACGGACGACCAATAGAGGAAGGCCGCAATCGGATCGGCGCCGTTGGGAAGCGTGGGTACGTGGATGGAGCCCGCCGCGTAGCCGTCCGCGCCGCCCTGGCCGCGCAGCGCCACGCCGGCGGTTACGTAATCTCCCGTTACGAACCAGTTATTGTCGAAGCGAAGAGAGTCCTGAGCCAGCGCCAGGGGCGCGCATGCCAGCGCCACGAAGGGTAGCGCGGCGCCGAGGCGCTTCAGGACGGCGTCCCGAATCCAGACAAACCGGCGCATGCGGCGAATCTCCTTTACTCTCTTAGTCTCTGAGTGCTGGGCGGACCGGGCGGACATAGCTCGCGCCGCAGGCATTAGGGCGATTATACACGCCCGGGAGGTATTGCGGCATACAGGTTTTCCCCTGCCTAGCCGCCGGCACCGAGACAGGGGTGAGATTAAGTTACAAACTAATTACAAACAGATGACGGAAAAAGACAGGTGAGTCTCTTGGAGGGGCCGCTTGGACTAACTGGCCGACGCCTTGGCCGCGAGCTTCTGTTGGGCCTCTTCCACGGTGGGATACGTCACCAGAATCTCGCCCACTCCGGCCACCTCAAAGAGCGTCCGAAGCCGGTCCGATGCACCCACCAGCGCGTATTTGCGGTGATTCCGCTGCGAGGAGGTGTGGACAATCATGACCGCTCCCAGCGAAGCCGAGTCCATGTACGGCACGTCAGTCAGGTCCACTAATGTGACAGGATCGTTACAGGCGCGGAATGCCGCCTGGAAGTCGAAGACCTCACGCAGAGTGAACGGACCGTGTAGCCGGAGAATGCGGACTCCTTCGTGAGTTCCCGGCAATGATTCTATCTTGAGCTGGTCCATGCCACTCAGTCTACTACGGAACCCGTAAGTCAAGCCAAGAAAAAACTCCCGCCAGGCCCGCGGGTCCGATAGGATATTACGAGGCTGTAATGGAAACCAGGACCACGAAAACCAATCGAGGAACGCTCGCCATTTTCAGGGGCGGACGCCAGACCCAGGCGGTGCAACTGGAGCTGGACCGCTATGAGATTGGGCGCGGCGAATCCGCCGAGTTGAGCTTTGCGGACGCCGTGGGCATGTCCCGCAGGCACGCCGCCATTGAGCGGGACGGCGCGCAATGGATTGTGCGCGACCTGGGCAGCACCAACGGTACGTTTCTGAACGGCGCGCGGCTGGAAGCGCCGCGGGCGCTGCGCTCCGGCGACCGGGTGAACATCGCGGACCTGGACCTGGTTTTCGACGAGCCGATGCGCGCCGACCGCACCGTGGTATTCGTCAGCGAGTCCACCCCTTCCAGGAACGCGGCTTTGGAGACCACGCTTCATGGGGCGCTGGACACGGGCGGCGAGATGGGGGACAGCCCGCACATGCGCGCCCTGGTCCAGGCGGGGCGGGAGTTATGCGGCCACCTCTCTCTCGATGAGTTATTCCAGGTGATCATGCAACTCTCGATAGACACAGTGGGCGCGTCGCGCGGCGTCTTACTCACCATGGAAGGCGGAGAGTTCCAGGTGCGCGCCACCAAGGGGGCGGGATTCCAGATCAGCTCCCACGTCCGCGACCTTGTGGTGAAGGAGCGGCGCTCGCTGCTGGTGCGCGATGCCATGACGGATGAAGCCCTTTCGGCGCGCATGAGCATTGTCCAGGACCAGATCCGCGGCATCCTGGCGGCCCCGCTTCAGACGGACAAGAACGTGATTGGCCTCATCTACCTGGACTCTCCGCTGCACCTGCGCGAGTTCACCCGCGACGATCTGAACGTGCTGACCGTGCTGGCGAATATCGCGGCTATCCGCATTGAGCAGGCGCGGCTCGCGGAGATCGAGCAGGCGGAGAGAATGCGCGCCAAGGAACTAGAACACGCGACGCTGATCCAGCGCTCCATGCTCCCCGCCGAGACGCAGCCCTTTCCGGACCGGAAGGACTTCGACTTGTTCGCCTCCATGGCGCCGGCCAAGGAGGTGGGCGGCGATCTCTTTGACTTCTTTCTGCTGGATGAGGACCACCTTGCGTTCGCCATCGGCGACGTGAGCGGCAAGGGCGTGCCTGCGGCGCTGTTCATGGCGGTGGCGCGGACGCTGCTGCGCGCCGCGGCGCAGAGCAAGGAGCGCCCGGGCGAAGTGTTCGCGCGCATGAACCGCGGGCTGGTGGATGGGAACTCCATGGGGATGTTCGTGACCTTCTTCTACGGGGTACTGAACACCGCCACCGGGGAATTGGAGTACGCCAACGCCGGTCACAACCCGCCCTACGTGTTCTCCCAGGGCGGAACGCCGCTCCCTCTGGCGCAACGAAGCGGGCCGATGCTGGGCCTCTTCGAGGAACAGGAATACCGCACGCATTCTACGCAAATCGAGCCAGGGCAGGGCATCCTGCTCTACACGGACGGCGTTACCGAAGCGCTGAGCAAGGAGAAGGAGTTCTTCGGCGACGAGCGGTTGCAGGCATTCCTTGGCGCCCAGAGGTCTGAGGGCGCGGAACCCCTGGTGCGCGCCCTGCATGCCGCGGTCGCCGGGTTCGCCAGCGGGATGCCGCAAGCCGACGACATCACCGTGCTGGGGCTGCTTTACCGGGGCCTCTAGCGGGCGCCCGCCGGCCTACTTGATTCCGACCACCATGGAATCCGGGCCCGCCAGATACTCCACGCGCGTTTCGCGGAAGCCGGCGTCGCGCATCCAGCCCTGGCAATCCGCGCCGGTGTAGTCGAAGCCGCCCGGCGTTTCGATGAGCATGTTCAGGCTCATCATCAGGCCGAAGGCGTTGGCGCGGCGCTCGTCGTCGATGATGGCTTCGAAGACGATCATGGCGCCGCCGTCCGGTATGGCGTCATGGGCCTTGGCGATGAGCATGCGCTTGGTCTCAAGGTCCCAATCGTGGAGGATGTGGCCCATGATGACCACGTCCGCCTTCGGCAGCGGGTTGGCGAAGAAGTCGCCCGCTTGGAAACGCAGGCGCGGGGAGAGCCCCAGGCCTTCGACGTATTCCTCGAAGATCGGCCCGGTCTCGGCCAGGTCATAGCCGGTCCCGGTCATGTGCGGATGGGCGAGGAGGATCTGCGACGCGGTGTCTCCCTGCGCGCTGCCCACATCCACCAGGGTGCGGTACGTGCTCCAGGGGAACTTCGCGGCGATGGCCTGCGCCGAGCCGCGGCTGATGCCGCTCATGGCCGAAAGAAACTGGCGCAGACGCGCGGGATCGGCGTAGAGCGCTTCGAAGAGAGGCGATTCGCCGGTGCGAATCTCGTTCTGCGGCTTGCCCGAGCGCAAGCCTTCGGTCAAGTGCGACCAGTGGCCGTACAGCCGATGGTTGGCCATCTCCAGCATGCCGCCCAGGTAGGAGGGCTTGCGGCGGTCCAGAAAGAGATCCGTGGACGGCGTATTGGAATATGCGCCGTCATGGCGCTCCAGGAACCCGAGAGCCACCAGAGCATCCAGAAAATCGCGCGCGGATCTGGAATGCAGCCCCAGCCTGCCGCGCAGCGCCTCCAGGGGCTCGGGCCCGTGGGCCAATTCCGTGAAGACGCCGATTTCCACCGCGCTCAGAAGCGTCTTGGATGCCCAGAATCCGAGGCCCACCTGCATAATGCGCTCCGGCGTCGCCTGCTCGCTCATGTCCTCTCCTTGTTACCCAGTAGGGATCGAGCGAGTATACCATTCGAGCCGCGGCGGCGGCCGCCGGAACTCGCGGCGCTATTCCAGTGCCTCGATACGTTGGATGGCGGCTCCGAGGTCGCGCGAATCCGAACTGCCGCGCCGCGAAGGCTGCTGCATATGGGCGGCGGTGAGCTCGACGTACAGGCGATCCCACGTCTGCGGCAGACGGAGCTTCACGTGGAAGGGCAGAAAGGCTCCCGTGTCATTTCGCACCTCACCCAGGAACGCGCCGTTGCACATCACCCGCAGGGAGTTTCCCGCGCCGACGGGACCGTGCGGCAAAATGCCTTCCAGCGCCAGGTGCGTGGAGTGGCCGGCGTTACTCAGCAAAGCCAGGGCGCTTCGGCGGGTCCAGAGGTGGCTGCTTCCCTCGTGGGCGTACCATCCGCGCAGCAGTTGCGGGCTCATGCCCTCGGAGATCTCAATGCGCGAGGCCAAGGCCTTGGGGAGGTAGGCCTGCTTCCAGGGGCATGCGCGGCACGCGGGGTGCGGGTCCAGCGTATAGCGCCTTCGGAACTCGCGGAACGCCGGGCCGCGCCAGACGGCTTGCACGGATTGGTCCCGCACGCTGCCGAGTGGGACATCCAGGAGGAAGCCGCAGGGGATCACATCGCCGTTCACCAAAACCTGCATCCTCTCAAAGGGAGAGACGCAGCAGGAGTGGATGCGGGCGCCTCCGGGCAAGGGGCCGGGGAAGGCGGATGGGCTGTGGCTGAGCTCGCCGGAAGGTTCCACATCGGGACTTGCTATGTTGACGGTGAACCCCGGGTTCGCCTGGCGCACGTGGTTCACCGCCCGGCGCAAGTCCTCCTTGAACCGCTCCGTGAGCCGGCTGCCGGACAACTCCCCGCTGAAGTCGGCGGGCGACAAGCGCTCACCAAGCAAGGGCTGCACCAGGAGCTCTTGAACCCCGCAGGCGCGCGCATACTCGGCGACGGCGCTCATTTGATCCAGATTGCGGTACATGACCACGAAGCAAAAAGCGAGGCGCGGCCGGACAACGCCTAGCGCCGCCTTGCGGGCGAGGAACTCCTCCACGCGCCGCTTCAGGGCATCGAGCGAGCCGGCGCCGTAGATGGCGGCGAACTGCGAGGGGTCCATGGTGTGGAGGGAGACGCCGAACTGGTCCAGGCCGCTGGTTAGGATGCCGTCGAGGAGCGCGCTGCCTATCGGAGGGAAGGCGGTGACCAATCCGGTGGTGGCGCCGGACTTGACGGCGAGGGCGATGGCGTCCAGCAGCCGGGGATACAAAACGGACTCACCGAAGAAATTCAGCCAGATGTCATCGGGCTGGTCCAAGGCGGCGATGAGGCGCTCGAAGAGAGCGAAGTCCATGTGACTGCCGGAGCCCAGACGGTCGCGGCGCGTGCAGAAGATGCAGCGGTGGGGACACTTGGTGGTCAATTCCACGTTGAGGGCCCGGGGCGCGGGAGAGGCGGCCAGATCGAAATCGAAGCCGACGGCGCCGGCGGCTGGGGAACAGGAGTCTAGCATTTGGTTGTCTGAAATATCATTATGGCGCGGTTTGCCCCTGCCCGATGCCACCAGACCCGAACCGGGGCGAGCTGAAAGCGGCAAGTTCCGGCACAACAACTGACAACTGACGACTGATGGCTATCCCCCGGACTGATGCCAATCTGTAACCGGACTTTCGGGGAGGGTGAAATTGCTGGGATTTCCGGGTGCGCGGCGGATTCTTGCGAATCTGCCGCGGATGGACACGGATTCACGCGGATAGGGGCGGCGGCAGGTATACGAGCTGGCTGCGGGAAATCACGGGTTGAGGGTGGGCGGTC
>DATKOS010000179.1:0-2301 GCA_035524535.1 Bryobacteraceae bacterium | reverse complement strand
GAGAGCAGCGTTTTTCAATCCAACGAAGCGTTGAAGGCGATGGCGGTGGCGGCGCGCACGTATGCGGTGCGGATGCGCGGGCGGCACGCCGCGGAAGGCTACGATTTCTGCGACAAAACCCATTGCCAGCACCTGGACCTGGGCGGGATCACGCCCAAGCTCGAGGCCGTCGTGGCAGAGACCGCGGGTGAACTGCTGTGGTATGCCGGCAAGCCGGCGTTTACGCCTTACTCGCGCGATTGCGGCGGGCAGACCGAAGACGCCGCGGCGGTTTGGCCGGAGATGGCGGCGAGCTACCTGACGCACCACGACGATCCTTACTGCGCGCGCGCGGCCTGGCGCTGGGTGGCGAACCCGGGGCAGGCGGTGGAGGTGCTGCGGCGGGCGGTCCTGCGCGCGCCGCGGAGGCTCAATGCGATCTCGATTGTGGAACGGACGGCATCCGGGCGCGCGCGCACCTTGGCGTTGACGGGCAGCGGCGAATCGATCCGCATCAGCGCGGGTTCGTTTCGTTTCGCGATCGCGCGCGAACTGGGGTGGAACACACTGCGCAGCGATTGGCATGAAGTGGAGGGGCTGGCGTTTCAGGGCAGGGGATCGGGCCACGGCGTCGGCCTGTGCCAGGAGGGCGCGGATCGAATGGGGCTGGCGGGGCGCGGCTATCGCGAGATCCTGGCGTTCTACTATCCCGGAACCGCGGTTGGCGTGAGCGCGCGCGGATTGCCCTGGAGGCGACTCGGCGGCGACCGTTTGACGTTGTGGACGACGCAACCCGAGCAGGATGGCGCCGCGCTGGCGATTGCGGAACGGCTGACGAGGAGTCTGGAGCAGCGGACCGGTTGGCAGTTTCCGGCGGGCGTGGAACTCCGCGTTTTTCCGGACGTGGAGACGTTCCGCAACGCCACGGGCGAACCGGGATGGGTAGCGGCGCGAACCGAGGGCCGGCGCATCCAGTTGCAGCCTTTGGCCGTGCTGCGCAGCCGCGGCGCGCTCGAAGACACTCTGAGCCACGAGTTGCTGCACGCGATGGTGGATGCGCAGGCGACGACGGGCTTGCCGGTCTGGTTCCGTGAAGGGCTGGTGGAGTACCTGCTCGATCCGAGTGCGGCGCGCTCCGCGGCGGCGCCGCCTTCCGACGGCCAGTTGAGGCAGAAGGCGGACCCGGGCGCGGCCCGCCGAGCGTATGTGGAGGCAACTGGCGCGGTGGCAGGTCTGGTCAGGCGCTATGGGCGCGCCACCGTGTTCGGCTGGGTGAAGACGGGCCTTCCTTCGGACGCCGGGAAATAGCGCGGAGAGGTGCCTTCACAGCCGCGTCCCGAAGTGCTATTGTCTTAGGGTTTCATCGGGCCTTATCTGGCAGAAAGGAATGGAATCTCCATGAGAACGGCTCTACGGGTTCTCACAGTTGCGGGTGCGTGCATCATTCCGATGCTGGCCCAGGAGGGGTCGAAACCGGCGCCGGTGCTGAGCATCGGGCGCGAGTTCATCAAAGAAGGAAAAGGCGCGGCGCATGAGAAGACGGAAACCGAGTTTGTGACGGCTTTCCGCAAGGCGCAATATCCCGGGTACTACGTGGCGGCTGCGTCGTTGTCGGGCCCGAGCGAGGTCTGGTTTATTGAGCCTTTGGCGTCTTTCGCGGCCTACGAGAAACTTGAGGAGTTTGCCGACAAAGACCCGCTCAAGAGCACGCTGGGGATGGTGGATGAGCGCGATGGAGAATTGCGCGAAACCACGCGTTACGTATGGGCGATGCTGCGGCCGGATCTCAGTTACGGCGTCGAGAGATTCAATCCGGCGAAGACGCGCTTCCTGGCCGCGGAAATCATCCGGGCCAAACTGGGGAAGGAAGACTCATTCGAGGAAGGCGTCAAGGCCTATTTCGCGGGACATGCGAAAGCCAAGGTGGATCGGTGCGTGTTGGGCTACCAGGTGACCGCGGGCCTGCCGGCCGGCACATACCTGTTCTTCAGCATGATGGACTCGATGAAAGTGCTCGACGGCAGTGCGGAGCGTATGAAAGCCATCACCGAGGCGATGGGGCCGGAGGCGTTCGGCAAACTAATGCACGGGACCGGGGACGTGATCACTTCGATCGACAACATCCTGCTTGAGGTGAAGCCGGGCATGAGCTATCCGCCGCCGAAGCTGGTGGAGGCGGATCCGGAATTCTGGGGTCCGAAGCCGGCCGGTGACAAGAAGCCCGGCGAATGATGACGCCCGTCACTTCCCGCGTCACATCACTTTCCGCTGACGTATAATTAAGGGGATTGTGAACTGGGTCACATCCCTCCTGGAGAAGGA
>DATKOS010000178.1:0-7261 GCA_035524535.1 Bryobacteraceae bacterium | reverse complement strand
ATGATGACGTATTACCCCAGGGAACCCTACGGGGAAAGCGCGCCTCTGTTCACAGTAGGACCCGGAGAACGAGTCGAAGGAATCGATGTCAAACTTCTCCGCGGCAGCCTCTATTCGGTCAAAGGCAAAGTGACGTTCAATGGCAAGCTGGTAACAACCCCTATGTCCATCTCCGTCACCAACCCGCCGCCTGCGTCCGGCGGGTCATGGGGTTGTTTGGTGCGCGATGGCTTGTTCTCGATGATCGACCAAAGTCCCGGCCCGCATCTCATGGAAGTGGTGGGCAGAACGGGTGGATCGTCCGGAAACGCGCCCGCGCTGGTGGGCAGGATGACGTTTGACATCGTCGATTCGAATGTGGAGGTGGTGTTTCCCCTGCAGCAAGCCATGCCCATCCACGGCGTCCTGACAGCGGAAGGAAAAGACTGGCAGAGCCAATTCAGCCCTGGCGGCGCTGCCTCCACGCCGCCCGCAACCCCGGATTCGGCCGGCGCCGCCGGCTCAGGAACTCCGCCGCTAGTTCCGCACCCCACGATCACGTTGACCGGAACCGATAGCGACAACGCCAGGAGCACCGGGCGCGCCGATGAGACCGGCGCCTTCATACTCAATCCGGCCATACCGGGCTCTTACTATGTGGATGTGTCGGGTCTGCCGAAGGGCGCGTACGTGAAGTCCGTGCGCTATGGCTCCGCGGACACGAGCCAGGGAGTGCCCGTCGGGTTGGGGGGCGAGAGTCTGGAGATCGATATCTCCCTGAAGGGCGCTACGGTCACCGGCTCTTTGCAGAATGAGAAGGGTGAGCCGCTTTCCGGTTACGTGGTTACCGCATGGCCAAGTAACCCGAACCCGTTAAGCTCCTCGCATGGCGTCAAATCCGTTTCGACGAATCAGCAGGGGAGTTTTCAGATTGTAGGCTTGGCGCCGGGCAAGTATTACGTCGCTTCCTTTGAAGAAATTGACTCCGGACTCAGGCAGTACACGCCTTTCCTGGCGAGGTTCCAAGATACCGCGGCAACCGTGGACCTGACGGAAAGCGCGCAGTCCACGGTAAGTCTAAAGCCGGTATCGAAGGAAGCGGCCGACGCGGAAGTGACCAAACTGCCGTAAAGGAGGCAGCATGCGCGAAATCACTCTAGCGTTGCTGGCGGCCGTGGCTGCATTCGGGCAATCCCCATCCACCCAGCCCCTCCAAAAGCCCAGCATCTCCGGCCGGGTGCTCCGGCAGAATGGGGACGTGGCGCTGCGCGTCATTGTCTCGCTGGTTGGCCCGGAAAGGTACACCATGACCTCGGATGCGCGCGGCGCGTTCGCGTTCGGCGGCGTGGCGCCGGGCACGTACTGGCTGGTCGCCCAGCGCGCCGGCTATTCCGCCGTGAAGTACGGCGGGACGGCTCCACTTGCGGTCAACTGCCCTGGGATCGACCTGGCGTCCTGGAACCACGCGGCAGGCGGAGACGACGCGATCACCACATTCCGCGATTGCGTCGACCGCGCTCCGGGCGTGGCGCTGAATGTGAGGCCGGGTCTGGAGCTTAAGGACCTGACAATGCGGATCGCGCAAACAAACGTGATCCGGGGAACGGTAACGAATCAGGATTCCGAGGGCGTACCCGGGATTATGACGGCGCTTGTGCGGGACCTGGGGGCAAGGACGCTTCGCACGGTGGCGACGGCTTCCATCGGGCAGGACGGGAATTTCACGGTGGACGACCTGCCGCCGGGGCGCTACTATCTGCTTGCCAGAGCCAGTAGCGCTCAGGGTTTGGTGGGGGCCATGGTGAACGGCGGCCAGGTGTTCGTGGCCATGAACCAGAATGCGCCAGGCGCCGCGCCTTCGGAATCCGAGGTTGCCACCTACTACCCGAGCGAAACGGACGAATCCAGAGCCGGGACCGTCGAGGTCAAGGCGGGAGATGAATTGCGGGGCGTGGCCATCCTGATGCACAGGGCGCAGACGGTTGCTGTCCGGGGAACGGTGGCTATGCCGGCGGGCTCGCCGCAGGGGAGCATGGCCCTGACCCTGATCCCGAAAGCCGGACCGAACGATGGGTTCGCCTCGAACCGGACCGTGGCCGGCCCGGACGGATCGTTCGAATTCCGAGGCGTCCCGCCTGGAACCTATGTCATCTCCGGCCGCACGCAAACTCTGTTCGGGAGACGGGAAGTGTCCGTGGGCGCGAGCGACCTGGAAGGCGCGAGGGTGACCATGTCACCAGCCGTCCCCCTCACCGGCACGGTAAAGATGGAAGGCGCCGCGCCGGCTGTCTGGCCTTCCGTGACGTTGGCGTCAGATGACGGAAGCTTCAGCGGCTCTCTGAAACCTGGCCCGGACGGAAAGTTTACGGCGCCCGCTGCTCTGCCGCCGGGGGACTACGCCATCCGATTGAGCGCTTTGCCGCCGGGCGCCTACGTGAAGTCCATGAGCTTCGGCAGTCAGGATGCGCTGCGCGGCAAGCTCGGCCTGAGCGCCGCCAACTCTGGCGCCCTGGAGATTGTGCTTTCCATGAATGCCGCGGCGCTGACAGGCAAGGTAACCGACGCAGCCGGCGGCGCGATGCAGGGAGTCCAGGTGACGGCGTGGCCCCGGAATGCCGGAGGTTCGGTACATCTAGCGAACACCGATCAGAACGGGGATTTTTCGATCGCCGACCTCGGTCCGGGAGATTACTTGGCGGCGGCATGGGAGGCATTGCCCGCCGCGCTCTCGGACGACCCGGCTTTCCTGGGCCGCTTCCAGGACGCAGCCGCTTCGGTCCGGCTGGAAGAGGGCGCCCGCGCCAAAGAGGATTTGAAACTGATTCCCCGGGAGAAAAGCGACGCGGAAGCGGCCAGGCTGCCGTAGCGTTCCCGAACGGGTTCTCCACGCACGAACTTCTCCATCGCCCAGTTTCGGGTAGACGCAGCGAAACGCCTGAGACTGCCGCGCCCTAGGAGCCGGTTCCGCGCTGCTTCCGAACGCTAGTTCGCCGGCATCCCCAGTTCCGCCCGCAATTCCGCAAAGAGCTTCTTCGCCTGGGCCGCTTTTTGTTCCATCTCGTTCTTGTTTCCCGCCGCGCTCGGTTCCGCGCCCGCCTGTGGCCGAACCTCCTTAGCCATGGGACCCTGCTGTTCGCCCGCGAGCGAAGGAACCTCTTCGAATCCCTGCGCCGGCGCCGGCGGCAGCGTGCCCATTGCGCCGTCCAGCGTGCCCAGTTTCGTCCGATTGACTTCCGCCTGGAGTTCCTCGGCTTTGAGGAAGAGGTCTATTACCTCGGCGTCCTTCCGCGTGCGGGCGCGCTGTTGGGCGTCCCCAAGAACAGACTCCACCGAATCCAAGGTCATGTACGGGTCCATCGCGTCAACCAGCATCGTCTTGATGTCAGGCGACAGGAACTCGTGCTCGTACCACTGCCACGCGCCAAACAGTGCGCCGATCGCCAGCGCCGGACACAGAACGTACCAAGCGATTTGCCTTCTCGTCATGAGGATTTTCGATTATCGGCCGGCCCCGCGCGCCCGTTCAAGCTGGCGGGCCGCTATCTTTCGGCTTGCTCTCCGCGGCGCGGTACGTTAAGAAACAATCGGCGGGAAAGGCTCTCCGCGTTTGTCTCCAGCGTCCCCTTGGTATCATATTGGTAACGGGCCTTCGCCTTTACCCGCCATGCAACCGTCCGCCGAACCTTTGCGGGATACCGAGATGACGACGCTGCCGAACGGCGTGCGCGTCATCACCGAAGCCATGCCGCACGTGCGCTCGGTCTCGGTCGGCATCTGGGTTTGCGCCGGCTCGCGCCGCGAAACGTCCGCGCAGAACGGCGTCTCCCACTTCATCGAGCACATGCTCTTCAAGGGAACCACCAGCCGCTCGGCCGAAGAGATCGCGCGCTCGGTGGATTCCATCGGCGGCAACCTGGACGCCTTCACCGGCAAGGAGATGGTCTGCTTCAACACCAAGGTTCTGGACGAGCACCTCTCCCGCGCCTTCGACGTGCTGGCGGACCTGGCCCTTCACCCCCGTTTCGACGAAGCCGATATCGAAAAGGAAAAAGGCGTCATCCTCGAAGAGATCAAGATGGAGGCGGATTCGCCGGACTCTCTGGTTCACGAGATCTTCTCCTCCAACTTCTGGCGCGACCATCCGCTGGGCAAGCCGATTCTAGGCACGCGCGAGACCGTGCGCAGCTTCAACCGGCCTGCCGTGGCCAGTTATTACGCCGAGGTGTACGCGCCCTCGAACCTGCTGGTGACGGCCGCCGGCCACCTGACGCACGCCCAAATCGTGGACTTGGTGCGGCGCTATTTCGAGGCGCTGCCGCCCGGCGCTCCGCCGCTGCCCGAACACGCGCCGGCCACGCACGCGCGCATTGAGCTGCGGAACAAGAAGTCGCTCGAGCAGGTACACCTGTGCCTGGGCGTGCCGTCCTACCCGCTGCCGCATGAGTCGCGCTTCGGCTGCTACGTGCTCAACACGCTGCTCGGCGGCGGCATGAGCTCCCGGCTGTTCCAGAATATCCGTGAGCGCCAGGGCCTGGCCTACGCGGTTTTCTCTGAGCTGAACCCGTATCGCGACACCGGCTGCCTGTCCATCTACGCGGGCACCTCGCGGCAATCGGCGCGCCAGGTGGTGGCCTCCATCATGAAGGAGTTCCGCCTGCTCAAGGAAGAGTTGGTGAGCGAGGAAGAGCTGCGCCGCGCCAAGGATTATTTGAAGGGTTCGCTCATGCTGAGCCTGGAATCCAGCTCCAGCCGCATGGCCAACCTGGCCCGGCAGGAGATGTACTTCAAGCGCTTTTTCACGCTGGACGAACTGCTATCGAGCGTGGAAGTGGTCACCGCCGAAGACGTGCAGCGGATTTCGCGCACCTTCTTCGACGCCCGCCACGTAGCCCTCACCGTCCTCGGCAACCTGGAAGGGCTCCGCATCGGCCGCGACGACATGGCCTGCTAGCCCGGCAAGCTTAGGGACGCGCCCACTTGCTAAGCGGGCCGCGTTCAGCCACGTGCGCGGCCCCTCACCGAAGAAGCGGAATGTACGCCGGCACGCGGGCACGGTACGCCGCGAACTCTTCTCCGAAACGCGCCGCCAGCAACCCGTCTTCCGCCCGCACTCGAATCTCCGTTCCCGCCACAAAGAGGATCAGCGCCGCCACGAACATGGGCCACCAGGTCCAAGCCAGCCCCGTGCTCAATAGCCGCCCCAGCATCGAAGCGTAGATTGGATGCCGCACCCACGCATACGGCCCGGATCGAACCAGCTCGTGGTCCGCGCTGAGCGCCGCTTCGTAGCGCCACTGCTTGCCCAGGTGGCGAAGAGCCGCCCAGGCGAGCACCACCGACGGCGGCCCGAGCGCGATTGAAGCCACCAACGAAAGCCACGACTTTTCAAAGCCCGGCGGCCGCACGTAAGCGCAGACAAAGGAGAAACTCGCCATCTGCAGCGCGATCCCCCACCGCGACACCGGCGCTCGCTTCACCTTCTCGCGCCGGCCCACGCGCGCGCGTGCTCTTGCGAATCCGGCCGCCCACGCAGCC
This sequence comes from Bryobacteraceae bacterium, assembly GCA_035524535.1. Lineage (GTDB taxonomy): Bacteria > Acidobacteriota > Terriglobia > Bryobacterales > Bryobacteraceae > BOG-224. The sequence continues at coordinate 1,747 of DATKOS010000178.1, read as the reverse complement.
CAGCACAACGCCAGCATTCCCAGCGTCACAACCTCGAGCATGGCCATATAGGAATCGCCGTCCCTAGCCGGCGCCGGCCCGGGAGAACACTTGCGCGCCGAAAACGTACAGCCTCGCCTCCGGATCGCGCCATGCTCGCGGCGGCAGCATGCTCTTGCGCGAGACCGCCTCCAGGAATTCTTCCGCGCTCCAGTTCCGCTCCGCCGCCACCTGTGGCAGCAGCAGGCCGGAGCGCGCGCCCAGCTTCAGGCAGAGACCGTGCTCTCCCACGCGGCATTCCTCCTCGCGGAAAATGCGGCGGAACGGAGTGAGCACGGAGATCTCCACATCGATGGGCCCCGCCTTCCAGGCGGCCGGCTGGAATCGCGGATCGTCGAGCGCGGCCGCCAGCGCCATCTCCGGCGCCTCTTCCGCCAGCGGCAGGCTGCCCTCGGCGCGCCCAATGCAGCCCAACAAATCGCCGCGTTGGTGCAAACTCACGAATACGCCGCGCCGCGCCGCGAGCGCCGCCGAGCCGCGCGCCGCCGCCGGTGCGCTTTCCCGCGTGGCCCTCAGGCGCCGCAAGGTGGCGGCCGCACTATCCAGCAGGGCCTCCCGGTCCGTGGCGCACAGGTCGAAGGACTCCCGCGGAAAGTACCCCAGCGCGGCGTAGCTCACCGTGTGGTGGAAGTCCCGCGTCAGCTCGCCGGAGGTCTGGTAATCGAGCGTGGTCTGATACAGGCTTCCGGAGATGCGCCGCAACGTCTCCAACAGCAGCGCGATGGGCGCGGCCCCGCACACGGTGGCGCCGTTCTGCTCCAGCACGCCGAGGAAGTGGCCGGCATCGAACGTCCCCGCCGCTTCCGCGCATTCGAAATCCAGCTCGCGCAGCCTGGCCCCGGACTCCTCCGGCGGGAATGGCGTGAAGCCGAAGCCGGAGCCGTAGTGCGTAAAATCAGACGAAGCCACAAAGACCACCCCCGGCCGCCACAGCGCCGCCAGCGTTTGCGCCGCGGCGGCCCGCTCGTCATGGTCCAGCCGCCCCACGTAGAGAGCCGCAATGCGGGCCCGCGGCGCGGCCCATTGCAGGAAGGGCAATTGAATTTCCAGGGAATGGTCGCAAACCCGCGACTCCGCAACGGACGGGAAGTCCGCGCAGGGTCGTTCGATTTCCACCTCGCCCAGCGGCGTGGAAATCGCCTTCACATCCGGCGCCGCCACTCCCTTGAGTCCGCCGCGATGCGGAAACGCCAGGAGGACGATGCGTTCGGGCGCCTGCGCGCGAATTGCCCGGTATGCGGCCGCGGCCACGGTCCCCGAATACGCCGGCCCGGCGTGGGGAACCACGAAGCCCACGCCGTTCGGAAACACAAACGGAACGCGGCGCGAGGAACGTTCAAAGAGATCTTCGAGCAGGCTTCGCAGCTCGCCGGCGCGCTCCGGATACCAGGAGCCGCTGAAGGGTGAAGGGTGAACGGCCATCATGGGTTTTCCCAGATCCCGGGAATCGCGTGGCCGCATCGGAAGCAGCGGCCTCCGGCAATCCGGTTGTGAAGAACGTGGAAGCCCCTCCTCTCCACGAGCTCCGCGCCGCACTCCGGGCAGTGCGTGTTTTCCAGGCGCCCCAGCCCGGGAAGGTTGCCGGCGTACACGTAGCGCAAGCCGGCCGCGCGCCCGGCCTGGGCGGCGCGCGCCAGCGTGGAGGCCGGGGTATCGCCGGGCGCCAGCATCTTGTAGTCCTTGTGGAAGGCGGTCACGTGCCACGGGA
>DATKOS010000177.1:0-45447 GCA_035524535.1 Bryobacteraceae bacterium | reverse complement strand
GGTCGGCGCGGTTCATGGCATCGCTGGCATGGCGGAACGCGTCGGCGGAATCCTGAATCGCCGTTTGCGATTGTTCCTGCGCCGCGCTCACGCCGCGCGTGGCCCGGTCGTCCACGTCCTTGACCTGCGCGTTGGTCTGGTCGATCTGCTGCGAGTTCTTGTCGGTTTGGTCGCCGACCTGATCCACCTTGGCTTGGATGGGCGCCGCGGTATTCCGAACAAATCTCCTGGTGGCGCAGCCGCTGGTGAACAGAATGCCGGCCGCGCATGTGGCTGCGAGAATCTTGGTCATCTGAGTCCAACCTCCGCGCGGTGTAAGGGCAATTCGATAGCCGTTTGCCAAACGCCGGAATTCCAAGGAAATCCGGGGGGGCGATGTTTCACCCCGCGTAAAGATTACGCGGTCCGGAAGCGATGCGCGGCCCGATATGTAAAAAGTCTCACTTTGCGCGTGCGGCCCTGCGCCTGATGCCGGCGGCGTCTTGCAGGCCATTCCGGAGTTTCTAGCCCGATTTAGCCTGAAGCTGTTGACTGAATCCCTATTGACACTGCCTGTCACCCATGTACAATCCAGAGTAGCCCCAATTTCGAAACGGAAGCCGCTCAAGATGTTGAAAGCCAGGAAAAGCCGCCCGCCAGCCTCGCCGGATGCGCCGGCCTACAATAGCTCTGAGGTAGCCCGCATCTGCGGTGTGAGCCTGCGCCAGCTCCAGTGGTGGGATGAACGCCATGTCGTTTCGCCGCGCCAGGATGGGCACAAGCGCCTGTACATGCTGGATGAGGTGGTGGAGATCTCCGTGATTGCGGAGCTCCGCCGCAAGGGGTTCTCCCTTCAGAAGATCCGCCGCGTGCTCCGCTTCCTTCAAAAGGATATGGGCAAACGGCTCAGTGAAGCCGAGGCGGCCTCCTCCGAGGTGCACCTGCTGACCGACGGCAAGACCATCTATTTGGAAGATGCGCCGGGCCGCATCATTGACCTTCTAAAGTCCGCGCGCCAGCCCATGTTCCTGGTCTGCGTGACGGATCAGCTCCGGCGGCTCCATGCCGTGGCCGAGCGTAAGCCGGCTCGTTCGGAGACCGGGGCCGCGGTTCGCAAGGCGCGCGTGGCCGTCTAGCGGCGAGCCTGGAGGCGCCTGTTTCGCGCGCCGCGGGGACGCCCGGGGACGCGGTTTGTCAGCAATTTCGGCCTTTATTGCGTTGCGTTTTGCGCGCTCGATCCTGTGTGGCGCCGTACCCAAGCCCCTTCGGGGCCGGTATGTTCCCCTTGCGGGGGCGCCGTCAGTGCTAGTCTAAAGACAGGAGCGCCGCGGGCGGCTGGTCCGCGGCTCCGCCGAAACATGAGAAACAAACCCATTGTCTTCGCTGTGATCGTTGCCCTGGGCTTGGCCCTGCTGGTGTTCCAGGGCGCCATGGTTCATGCGCAGATCGGCGAGCCGGGCGGCATGCCAGAGGGCATTCGCGAGTCAGCGCTGACCTCCTCCAACGGGCAGCTCGATAACGGCCTTCACCAGGTTACGGACGCTTACGCGATCATCGAGAAAAACTTCGCCACCAACGTGGAGCCGGACCGGGCGTTTTACCAAGGCGCCATCCCCGGCATGTTGAGCACGCTCGATCCGCATTCGAGTTTTCTCGATCCGGTGGAGTACGCCAACATGCAGCGGACGCAGCGGGCGCAATATTCCGGCGTGGGCATGCTGATCACGGTGGACGAAGGGAATACAGTGTCCATGGAACCATTCCCCGGTTCCCCGGCTCAGGTGGCCGGGCTGCGCCGCGGCGACATCATCGCCGCCGTGGATGGCGTCAACACACTCGGCATGAATTCGCAGAAGGTGGCGGACATGCTTCGCGGCCAGCGCAGCACCACGGTGCACGTCACGGTGCGGCGGCCGGGCGTGGCGGATCCCATCACCTTCGCGGTGGTTCGCGGCGATATCTCCACCAGCGTGGTGGATGCGTACTGGCTGCAACCGGGCATTGTGTACCTCGGAATCAGCAGCTTTGAGGCTTCCAATGTGAGTCACGACGTGGAAGCGGCTTTGGCGAAGCTGGGAGAGAACAAAGTCACGGGCATGATCTTCGATTTGCGCGGCAACCCCGGCGGACTGGTGAACGAAGCCGTAGCCGTGGTGGGGCGCTTCCTGGCCGACGGCCAGACGGTGGTATCGGACCATGGGCGCGCGCAACCCGAACGCGTCTACCGCGCGAAGGCCCAGCCGCTGGCGCAGGATTATCCGATTGTGACCATGGTGAACCGCGGCTCCGCATCCGCCTCCGAGATCGTCTCCGGCGCCTTGCAAGACCACGACCGCGCCTGGCTTCTGGGCGAAACCACTTTTGGCAAGGGACTCGTGCAGGCTCAGTTCCCGCTCTCCGAGGGAGCGGCGCTGCTGCTGACCATCGCGCACTACTACACGCCTAGCGGGCGCCTGATCCAGCGCGATTACAACAACCAATCGTTCTTCGATTACTACTATTCGCCGCGCAAGGACCAGCCGCAAAGCCAGACCGACATCAAAGCGACTGATAGCGGCCGCAAGGTATACGGCGGCGGCGGCATCACGCCCGATGAGAAGTATGAGGCGCCCAGCCCTTGCGCGCCGCTCTACGTGGCCACGCCCAACAACCGCTTCCAGGCGCGGGTGTACGGCGCCGCCAACGAGAAGTTCTTCCACTTCGGGTCGTTGTATTTCGGCGGCCAGCAGCCGCACCTGCCGTCGCCCACCTGGATCCCGGACGCCGAGACTCTGGACCGGTTCAAGACGTTCCTGAAGAGCCAGCAGATGGATTTCACCGACGACGAGTTCAACGCGAATCGCCAGTGGATCAGCGACAATCTCCGCCTTGAGTTGCTGCAGCGGGCCTACGATAAGAACACGGCCGTGCGGGCGCTCATGATGGACGATCCGGAAGTACACAAGGCCATAGAGAGCTTGCCGAAGGCGCAGGCTCTTCTGGCGCGCCGCGGCGCCACGCAGCGCGCCTCGCTGCGCTAGATTCCGGCGGGCCGGTTCGCGGATCTGTCCGCCAGTCCTTAATTCCGCGCTGCGGGCCAGGCCGGCCGCGCCGGTTTATCCGAGGCCGGCGGCTTGGGCGAGCCGGGTTTCCAGCACGATTCCAGGCCCGAACCCTTCGCGCCGCAGGCATTCCTCGGAAGCTTCGAAGGCCTTTCGCGGGATCAGCCCCACAATCTCCGTGCCGGCAATGCCCACGCCCAGTTTTTCCGCTTCGCGCCGCACGGCTTCCACGGCCACGTGAACGGGCGTGACTTCGAAGTCCGTCAGGTTCATGGACACCTGCGCCAGATTGCGGGACGGAAGCATCACGCCCATGGCCTTGACTTCCGGCAATCCGCCGGAGGAAAAACGCACGGTGCGCGCAATGCTCCGGGCCGCGTTCCAGTCCGCGCTTGCCAGGTTGACGTTGCAGGCGATCAGGAATTTGCGAGCCCCTACCGCCACCGCGCCTGCCGTGGGATGAAACGCGCCGCCGATATCGGGAGCGCGGTCCGGCGAGAGGCCCGCTTCCACGCGCAGCCCCTCGAATTGCCCGCGGCGAACGTTCTCCAGCCGCTCGCGCCCGGGATGCGCGGCCGCCGCGCCATAGAGGTACGCCGGGATGCGCAGGCGCTCCCAGATGCGCTCTCCCAGGCCGCGCGCCAGCGCCGCGCAATCCGCCAGCGTGGCGCCGTCCAGCGGGATGAAGGGAACCACGTCCGCGGCGCCGATGCGCGGGTGCTGGCCGCGGTGCCGGGTCAGGTCGATGAGCGCGGCGGCCTGTTCCACCGCCTGGAACGCCGCCTCCGCCACGGCCGCGGCCTGGCCGGCGAACGTCAGTACGGAGCGGTTGTGATCCGCGTCGGAATGGCGATCGAGCAAGAAAACGCTCGGGACCGCGCGTACCCGTTCGGCGATCGCCTCGATCCTGGCGGAGTCCCGCCCTTCGGAGAAATTCGGAACGCATTCCACCATTGGCCGCGTCATGAACTCTCCAATTTAGCGCGCCGTTGTGGAACGAACCAGTCCCGCGAATCGTATGGGATGCTGAAGCCTATGCACGCCACAGCTCTCCTGGGGGTTCCGCTGGCGCTTTGCCTGGCCGGTTGCGTCGTCGATACGCAAACCGGCCCGCTCCAGCACGATACCTTCTCCGTCCCTCGCGACAAATCGGAGTTTTTGCGGGTCAACCTGGAGATGGGTGCGGGGGATTTGAGGGTTTCGCCCGGCGCGGCCGGTTTCGCGGATGGCGATTTCACGTACAACATCGATTCGTGGAGGCCCCTGGAACAATACAATGCGGCCGCGGCGCATGGCGTCCTCGATATCCGCCAGCCCGAGGGACATCACGATATGTCGGGCAACGTGAAGTACGAGTGGAACGTCCGCCTGGCGGACAACATCCCCCTGGACCTCAACATGCGCTTCGGGGCCGGCGATGCGCGCCTCAATATCGGCAGTCTGTTCCTGCGCAGCGTGGATGTGGAAATGGGAGTGGGGCATCTGGACATGGACCTGCGCGGGATGCCGCGGCGGGATTATGAGGTGCGCGTCCGCGGCGGGATAGGGGAGGCGACCATTCACCTGCCGCACGACGCCGGCGTGTACGCCAAGGCCCAGGGCGGCATCGGCTCGGTGCGGTCCAGCGGCCTGCGGCGGGAAGGCGATCACATGGTGAATGACGCCTACGACCACTCAAAGGCCAGCGTCCACCTGGATATCCAGGGCGGCATTGGGCAGATCAATCTGCTGGCGGACTGAGTTCCGCCAGGGCAAATCGGAGTTCACCGCGATTCGGCGCGCCGGTTGGACGGCCTTTGCCGCGCCGCCTCCTTGTTAGCCGGCGCGGCCTTCTTTCCCGGCAGTCCGGCGGGGTTCTCATGGGTTCGTTCACGGAACTGGCCCCGCAGGCTGGCGGCCAGGGAAACGGCGGAATCGCCGAACTTGTCCCGCAGCTTGTCGGCCGCGGCTAGGGTGCGCGACCACTTCTCGCGGCGCTCCTCTCCGGTGAGCTCCATCTGCGGCGAATCTCCCGCCCAGTTAGAGGCGTGGACGCCCAGCAGACGCACCGTGGCGCCGGGCCTCCAGTTGGCGTGGAACAGCTCTCGTATCTCTTCGTGAAGCTCCGTGTCGATCTGCGTTCCCTGCGGCACGGAGCGGGCCCGGGTGATGGTGGAGAAATCCGAGTAGCGCAGCTTGAGCTGCAGCACGCCGGCGCGCAGGCCGTGCTCCCGCAAGCGCCGCCCCACCATCTCGCAGAGGCGCGAAAGCGTCGCTTCGATGCGCGCCAAGTCGGAGGTGTCCTCGGAGAACGTGTGCTCGTGGCTGATGGACTTCGGCCCGGTCTCGGCGCCGATTTCCTCATCGAACCAGCCGCCGGCGTCGAGTCCGTGGGATTTGCCCGCCAGCGCCAGGCCCCACTTGCCGAAGCGCTCGCCCAGAAACTTCTCATCCAGGCGCGCCAGATCCCCTACTTTGCGAATGCCCAGCGTATGGAGGTTCTTCTCCATCACCTTGCCCACGCCGGGTACCTTGCGCACGTCGAGCGGGGCCAGGAACGCGGCCTCGCGGCCCTGCATCACCCAGAGCACCCCGTTGGGCTTGGCCTGGTCCGAGCTGATCTTCGCCACCATGCGCGAAGCCGAAATCCCCACCGAGCAGTTGAGCCCCGTGTCCGCCTTCATGCGCGCGTGCAGCAGGTGCGCGGCGCGGAGCGGCGGACCGTGAAGGCGCTCCGTCCCGGTCATATCGAGATAGGCTTCGTCCACGGAAGCCATCTCCACCACGGGTGAAAAGAGCTTCAGGACTTCGTAGACCCTGCCGGAGTACTCGCGATAGCGCTCCGGATGGCCCTCCACGAAGATGGCTTGCGGGCAATGCTGGTACGCCGTACGCAGCGGCATGGCCGAATGGACGCCGAATTTTCGCGCCGCATACGAAGCCGCCGAGACCACGCCGCGCTCGTTCGGCCGCCCGCCCACTACCACCGGTTTGCCTTTGAGCGAAGGATCGAACAGTTCTTCCACCGACACGAAAAAGGCGTCCATGTCGACATGAAAGAACGTGGGCACGCTCCATGGTACCGCCGCCGATCCGCTAAAATTAAGGCCACGGCTGCTTGGTTTCCGCGCGTGGCCGGGGCTATTGACGGACTCAAACGGCACACCTCGAACGGGCCTCTGGCTGGCTTTGGCGCTCCTGCCGTGGAGCGCGGGCATGGTCTGCTTCTTTTACGCGCGTGGCTGGCTGCTGTACTACGGCGACGCGGAAGCGCACCTCAACGCGGCGCGGCGCATCTTCGACAGCGGATTGCCCGGCATGCAGCAGATCGGTCCGCCTTGGCTCCCCTTGCCGCACCTCTTGATGCTGCCCTTGCTTCGCAATGACTGGCTCTGGCGCACCGGGTTGGGCGGTGCCATTCCGCCGGCCCTTTGCTTCGTGGCCGCGGCGCTGTTTCTCTACGCGGCGGCGCGGCGGGTCTTCCACTCGGCGCCGGCGGGACTGGCGGCGGCCGCGCTGTTCGCGCTCAATCCGAACATGCTCTACCTTCAGTCCATCCCCATGACGGAGGCCGTATTCGCGGCGGCGCTGGCGGCGCTGCTCTACTTCAGCGTGCGCTTCCGGGAAACGCAAGGCTGGGGCGCGCTGCTGGGCGCGGGCCTGGCCGCGCTGGCCGGCTCGCTGACGCGCTACGAGGGATGGTTCGTGCTGCCCTTCGCCGCGGCCTATTTCTTCGCCGCCGCCAAACGGCGCAAGCTGGCGGCGGCCCTCGCGTTCTCGATTCTCGCCGGTTTGGGGCCGCTGTGGTGGCTCTTCCAGAACTGGTGGGTGACGGGCGACGCTTTGGCCTTCTATCGCGGCCCTTACTCCGCGCGCGCGATCCAGGGCGGCAAACCCTATCCCGGCGAGCAGAACTGGCGCATGGCCTGGCTCTACTACAGCACGGCGGCAAGGCTGTGCGCGGGGCCCTGGCTGGCGATTCTGGCCGCGCTGGGAACGCTGGCGGCGCTGGCCAAGCGGGCCTTCTGGCCGCTTCTGCTGCTGGCGCTGCCGGCCGTCTTTTACGTCTGGAGCCTGCATTCCGGATCGACGCCGATTTACGTTCCCGAGCTTTGGCCGCATACGGCCTACAACACGCGTTACGGAATTGCCGCGCTGCCGCTTCTGGCCTTTGCCGCGGCCGCGCTGGTTGCCCTCGCGCCGCCGCGCGCCGCGGGGCTTGCCGCCGTTCTGGTGGCGCTGGGCGGCGCCGGATACTGGCTGGCGCACCCCAGCGCGGACCGTTGGACGATCTTCGCCGAGGCGCGCTCCAATTCCGAAGGCCGCCGCGCGGGACTGAATCAAGCCGCCGCCTTTCTAAGCCGGCACTACCGGCGCGGCTCCGGGCTGATTACTTCGGGCGGCGACGATTTCGCCGGCATCTACCGCCAAATGGGCATTCCGCTGCGCGAGACCTTTAATATCTGTTACGACCTGCCGTGGTTCGCCACGCTGCGGCGTCCGGACCTCTGGATGTACTACGAGTGGGCCGTGGTCGAGCGCGGCGATCCGGTGGACGAGGCCGTGCGGCTTGCCGCCAAGGCCGGCATCCGCTACGATCTCGAATTGACCATCCTGAACAAGCGCGAGCCGGCGATCGACATTTATCGCCTCTCGGCGGGACCGCATAGCCCGGCGATGCCGCCCGCCCCATCAACCCCATGAAGATTCCATTCACCAAGGCGCACGGCGCCCAAAACGACTTTCTTCTCACCTGGGAGCGCGACGCGCCGCCGGAAGCCGCCCGGCCCGAACTCGCCCGCGCGATTTGTGACCGACACACCGGGGTTGGCGCGGACGGCTGGATGCTGGTTTCGCCGCCCTCGGATTCCGAAGCCGACGGCGCGATCCAGCTTTACAATTCCGACGGCAGCACGGCCGAGATCAGCGGCAACGGCACGCGTTGCGCCGCCGCTTTCCTGATCCGCCACGGATTCGCGCGGGACCATGTACTGATTCGGACCGGCGCGGGCCTCAAAACGCTGCGGGCGCTGCGCGCCTCCGGCCTGGAGTTCGAGTTCGAAATGGACATGGGGAAACCGGAGATCACCGCCGGCCGCTTCGACCTGGAGCTTTCCACGGGACCCCGCGACGTGACACTGCTGTGGGTGGGAAACCCCCAGTGCGCCGTTCCGGTCCCCGATTTCGACTTCGATTGGCGCGCCATGGGTGCGGAAATCGAGCGCCATTCGCACTTCCCCAACCGTACCAACGTCTCCTTCGTGAAGCCCGTGGACGGGCACTCCATAGATGTGCGATTCTGGGAACGCGGCGCGGGAGAGACCATGAGCTCTGGTACCGGGTCGACCGGCGCGGCGTTCATGGCCGTGGCCCGAGGCATGGTGGAATCTCCGGTGCGCGTGCTTACGCCGGCCGGCCCCCTGGACGTCCGCATCGCGGATGGCGTTTTCCTCACGGGGCCCGCGCAACTGATCGCCGAAGGCGAGTTCTTATTGGGGGATTGAGGATGAGTCAAGGAGTGCAAGATACGGCCGCGGCCACGGCGCGCGCTCTCGAAGAGAAGCTGCGCACCCGCCGCGCGCGCGTGGGAGTGGTAGGTCTGGGCTATGTGGGACTGCCTCTCGCCGTGGAGTTCGCCAAAGCGGGTTTTTCCGTCACCGGAATCGACGTGAACGCGGAGAAGGTCAAGCACGTTAACGCGGGCGATTCCTACGTGGGCGACATTCCGACCTCCACGCTGGCGCCGCTGGTCGAGTCCGGCAAGATTCGCGCCACCACGGATTTTTCGGCGCTGCTGGAACTTGACACGGTCAACGTCTGCGTCCCCACGCCGCTGCGCAAAACCAAGGACCCGGACATGAGCTTCATCGTGTCCTCCTGCCAGGAAATCGCCAAGTACCTGCACCCCGGCATGCTGGTGATTCTGGAATCCACCACCTATCCCGGCACCACGTACGAACTGGTTCTTCCCATGCTCGCAAAGCCCGGCCTGGAGGTGTGGCGCGATTTCTTCCTGTGCTTCTCGCCGGAGCGCGTCGATCCCGGCAACCCCAAGTACCAGACCAGGAATATTCCCAAGGTAGTGGGCGGCTGTACCGCCGAATGCACCAAGGTGGGCCAGGCGTTTTATGCGCAGGCTCTGGACCGCGTGGTGCCGGTCAGCTCCACGCAAGTGGCGGAAATGGTGAAGCTGCTCGAAAACACTTTCCGCATGATCAACATCGGGCTGGTGAATGAGCTGGCCATGATGTGCGCCAACATGGGCATCGACGTGTGGGAAGTGATCGACGCGGCCGCCACCAAGCCCTTCGGTTTCATGCCCTTCTATCCGGGGCCGGGGTTGGGCGGGCACTGCATCCCCATCGATCCGTTCTATCTCTCCTGGAAGACCAAGCAAGCCGGCATCGAGGCGCGCTTCATCGAACTGGCTGGCTACATCAACGGCCAGATGCCGCACTTCGCGGTCAGCCGCGTGCAAGACGCGCTCAATAACCAGGGCCGCGCCGTCAAGGGCTCGCGCATCCACATCATGGGAGTGGCCTATAAGCGCGATATCGACGACATGCGCGAATCTCCGGCGCTGGACGTGATTCTGCTGCTCCGGCGCCTGGGCGCGGAAGTCACCTACAGCGATCCGCACGTGCCTTCCATGCGCCTGGACGGGCTCACGCTGCAAGCTTCGCCAGATGCCGCCGCGGCGGACGCCGATTGCGTCGTGGTGGTGACGGATCATTCCGCCTTCGACTACAAGAAGCTCGTGGATAGCGCGAAGCTCATCGTGGATACGCGCAACGCCCTCAAGGGCATTCGGTCGGACAAGATCGTTAGACTTTAAGCGGGCGGCCGGCGCGGCCCGGGCAGCGGGCGGTTCCCTCGCGGAGCGGCGCCTATTTGCTCTTCACCGCGAAGTCCCAAACCTGCATATCGGCCTTGCCGTCGTGGTACTGAACCACGGCGTATTCGCCCGCGCGGAGCCCGGTCTTGGGCCAGATCCTGTAGAGGCCCTCGGCCAGCTGCAGTTCCATGGTGTCCACCAGTTCGCGCTCCTCGCTGACCTCATCCGAGCTGCCGTAGTAGCCGACGGTCTCGGCGATCCGGACGGAGCCTTTGGAGGTGAGCCGCACAATCCCGAAAGTGGCCGGCTCCCCAAGCTGCACGTAGAATTCCTGATTCGGGTTGGTGAAAATGTTGCTTGAGCGCGCGCCTTTGATCTCCATGGCCGCCGTCTTGGTCACCGGCGATTGCGAGGGCGAGAGATGCCGCAGGATCGATTTGCCTACCTCGGTATGCAAATTCGTCTCCGCCCGCTCGATGGTCTTGGCGGCGTTCCCCTCCACCCAGTAAACGCCCGGGTCTTGTGGGATGCGCGCAATTTCCTCCTGGAGCTGCTTGTCCGCCCGCTGCTCTTCCTTGGCCAGCGCGGCCTCCTTTTGCAAATCCGCTTCGTGAGCGGCGGCTTCGGCCTCGGTGCGCTTCAGGTCCACCAGGGCGACCGGAATATCCTCCCATTCGCTCCGTTCCACGCTGTAGAAGTGTACATTGTCCGCCTGGACCTGGTATTCGCGGCAAAGCTGGTAGCCGCCGTCCTTGAGGTAGAGCTTGACGTTGGCGGCCCAGGAGGCCAGCGCGGCAAGCGCGAAGACCAGGAAAAACCGGACGGACATGCCTCCAGTCTAGCGCCGGAAGCGCCGCCGGGCGCGCGGGGCTAATGCCCGCGCGCCTGGAACGTCAATATCTTATGGCCGTGGTGTGGTCGTGGAGAATTGCCGAACCACCGCGTCCATTTGCGCGTATATCGGAAAGAAGCGTTGGAGGACCCGCGAGTGCGGCTCGTGCCGTCAAGCGGCGATAATAAGCTTTCGAGGTATTTTCCGCTTATGTTTACTGCCAGACGCGTTGCGGCGCTAACCGTGTGCGCCTTGACCGCGCTGCCCGGCTTCGGGCAAGCCGAATGGGGACCGCAATTCCCCAGTATTCCGCAAGTTACAGCCGGGAAGGTGAGCGACTCCACGCCGGAAATCTACGGGTATGAGCGGCCTTTCTTTTCGTGGATGTCCCGAAATTACCTGCCACGGCCCATCGGCAAGATCAGTTGGGACGATTCGGGGCGCCTGGACAAGCTCATGCGGTCCGGGAACATCTACCTTTCCCTGCGGGACGCCATTGCCTTGGCGCTCGAGAATAATCTGGATATTGAAAGCGCCCGCTACAACCTGCCGCAAGCCGACGCGAATCTCTTGCGCGCCAGCGCGGGGCAACTGCTCACCAACATCTCCAATAGCGTGGCTCAAGGGCCCAGTTCCGCCACCAGCGGCGTTTTGGCCGGCGCGAACGGGTTCGGCACCGGCGGCGCCGGCGCCAGCTCGGGCGGCGGGCAGACTGGCGTTCTCAGCGGTTTGAACGTGCAATTGGCCGGCTCGGCGATTCCGAACCTCGACCCTACGTTCTTCCTGCAGGGCTCGGCGAGCCATTCCACGCAGCCCCTGACCAGTACGTTTGTCACGGGGACGAATTTTCTGGTGACGAAGTACAACTCCTTCACGTATGGCGTCCAGCAGTCTTTTCTGACGGGAACTACGCTGACTCTGGGCAAAGTGGACAGCTTCGGCTACTGGCAGAACTCGCCGAACAACGACCTGAACCCGTCCGGAAGCTCCACCCTGCAGTTTTCCATCACGCAGAACCTGCTGAAGGGTTTCCGCCCGTCCATCAATAACCGCGTGATCCGCGTGGCCAAGAACCAGCTCCGGATCTCGGACCTGACCTTCAAGCAGCAGGTGATCGCCACCGTGGGCAACGTGGTGGGCCTGTATTGGGACCTGGTGAGCGACATTGACGCCCTCAGGGTGCGGCAGAAGGCGCTGGATCTGAACACCACTTTGTACGAGGACAACAAGCGGCGCGCCGATCTCGGCGCCATCGCGCCTATCGACATCATCCAGGCGGAAGCGGAAATGAAAGCCGCGCAGCAGGATGTGCGGACCGCGGAATCCGTGGTGCTGCAGCAAGAGACCATTCTCAAGGGCGTGCTCACGCGCAACGGCCTGGACAATATGGCCATCGTGAGCGCGCGCATCGTGCCCACGGATCACTTCACCATTCCCGGCCAGGAGCCGGTACGGCCCATCCAGGATCTGATCAACGAAGCATTCACCGCGCGCCCGGACCTGGAACAGAACGCCATTGGCCTCGAGGATACGCGCATCAGCATGCTGGGCGTGAAGGACGAGTTGCTGCCCACGCTGAGCGTCACCGCCTCCGAATCGGTCACGGGACAAGCCGGCCAGGTGAACCCGGGGCACTTCCCGAGCGCCACCTTCGTGGGCGGCTACGGTTCGGAGATGGACCAGCTCTTCTCGCGGAAGTTCCCGAGCTACAGCGCCAGTTTTTCGCTCACCGTGCCGATCCGCAACCGCTCCGGCCAGGCGGACCTGATCACCCAGGAGCTGCAATACCGCCAGGCTCAGATTCAGGACAAGCAGCTTCACAACACCACCAAGCTGAACGTCATCAACAACACCACGGCGCTTACCGAGGCTCGCAGCGCCTATGAACTGGCCGTGGAATCGCGCAAGCTCCAGGAAGAGACGCAGACCGCCACGCGGCGCAAGTACGAACTGGGCAGCGCCACCATCCTTGACGTGGTGACCGTGCAGCAAACCACCGTGACTCGGGAACTGAGCGAGGTGCAGGCCCTGAACACCTACATTCACGCGCGCCTCAACCTGGACAACGCCGTGGGCCACGTTCTGGATACCTACAACGTGAGCGTGGATGACGCCAAGAAGGGCGTGGTGGCGCGCCCGCCCGATGCCATCCCGGCCGTGGCGCCCGAACCGGCCGGGTCCGTCCCGGGGGCTTCGCTGGCGCCGTCCGGCGCGGGCATCGTCCTCCGCTAATTCAAGGGGCAGGCTCCGGCCTGGGGCCTGCCCGTCTGACCTCCTGGTTCGTGTTCCGTTGCCGGTCCAATAGGGGCCCTTTCTTCGCTAATACCTGCCCTCCGGAATCGTCCTTACACTGGAAGACCCTGCTAGGATGAAAGCGCAAGCCGCTGAAATTATGGAGCCTGCCAACCAGTTAGTGGATCTGGAACGGGTGTTCCGTGAGAATCATGCCATGGTATTCCGGGCGGCCTATCGCATTACGGGCAACGCCGACGACGCCGAAGACGTTCTGCAGACGGTTTTCCTGCGGATGTTGCGGCGCGAAGCCGGGGCTGAGCCGGTGGATCACATGCCGAGCTTCCTGCGCCGAGCCGCCGTGAATGCCGCTCTGGACCTGGTGCGCGCCCGCCAGAACATACGCAACGTCCCTCTGGACGACCTGGAGCCGGTGCTGGCCGAATCGCCGCACCGCGGTCCGGATCGCGCACACACCTCGGCGGAGATTCGCGAGTGGCTGCGGGGCGCGCTGGCGCGCCTGAACCCGCGCATTGCTCAGATGTTCGCGCTGCGGTTCTTCGAAGGCAAGGATAACCCCGAGATCGCGCGCCTGCTCCATACCACGCCCGCCACCGTGGCGGTGACATTGTCGCGCACGCGCGACCGCTTGCAGCAGGAGTATCGTTCGTACGTGGGAGGCGTAGCATGACCCCCGATAGCAACCCCATGGACCGCGAATTGGAACAGGCCGTGATGGAAATCCACGGCGAGCCGGTGGACGACGCCGTAGTCGCCGCCGCCGGCGTACGCGTGTGGGCGCGGATCGTCGAAGCCGCGTGGGAAGCCGGGGTGGAGGCGGCGCCCGAGGCCGCCGCGCACATCCGCTCTTGCGCGGACTTCCAGGCTCTCATTCCGGATTTCCGGGCTGGCCGTTTGCCGGAAGCGCGCGCCATATTGGTGCGGGACCACTTGCACCAGTGCGTGGCCTGCCGCCACGTGTACGAAGGCAAGGTTACCTCGATCGCATCGCGCGGGTCCGCGCGCCCGGCGCCCCGCCGGCGCGCCGTCTATTGGGCCGCGGCGGTGGTGGCGGCCGCGGGAGTCTCCATCTGGTTTTCCGTGGATCAATTCGGCGTGCGCTCCGGCCGCGCCTACGTGCAGGCCGTGAACGGTTCCCTGTTTGAGATCACCGCCGCCGGCATCCGTCCGCTGGCCGTGGGCGCCGCCCTGCCGCCGGGCGTGGAAGTGCGCACCGCCAAGGATTCGGATGCCACGCTTACCCTGTGGGACGGTTCCAGCGTGGAGATGCGGGAGCGCTCCGCGCTTTCGAGCTCGCGGAGCGGCGCCGATCTGACCATCCGGGTGAATCGCGGCGCCATATTGGTGCAGGCGGCCAAGAGGCGCTCGGGACACTTGTACGTAGCCACGGACGATTGCCGCGTGGCGGTTACCGGAACGGTTTTCAGCGTCAACGCGGGCGTGAAGGGCTCGCGGGTGTCCGTGATTCAGGGCGAAGTGCACGTATCGCAAGATTCCCAGACCACCGTGCTGCACCCGGGGCAGCAGTCGGTGAGCGGCCCCAGCCTGGAGCCCGCGCCCATCGCGTACGATATCTCCTGGAGCCGCAACGGAGCGCGCCTGGGCTCGAACGTTTCCGCGGGCAAGCCGGTTCAGGCCAGCGCGCTGTTGGACCGCGCGCCGGCTTCCACGGCCGTTCTGGCGCTGCTGCCGAATGCGGCGGATGCCATCGAGAACCTGCGGACATCGCTCCGGCAGGCCGCCGAGGGAAACCCGCAGTTGCGGGCCTGGCTGAGCGGCGCGGGCAGCGCGGCCGGGGACCCGCTGCTGGCGAGAGGGCCGGCGGGCGGCGGCAAGCTGGATGAAATGTTCGCCCGCCTCCAGGCCGCCGGAAACTATTTGAATGAAGTAGCGCTGGTGGTGTTCGCCGGGCAGGATAAGCAGCCGCGCATGGCGTTTCTGGCGCATACCAGCCGAGCCGGTTTGGGCGATTTCCTGAAGAAGGCGGGACTGCCCGTTGCGGTGGAGGAGCGCCCCGGCATCGCCGTGTTCGGTCCGGCGAAGGAATCGGTGGAGGCTCTTGCCGCAACGCTCGACCAGCCTCCCGGCGGATTCCAGTCCTCGCCCTGCTACCAGCGCCTGGCGGAAGCGGAGACTCAAGGGGCCGGCGCGGTGGTTTGCGCGGACCTGCGGCGGACGGGGCAGCCGGTGCAGGGGGCCAGCTACTTCCTGGGCCAGGACGCCCGCGTAAACGGTCAGCCGGCCACGCGCGCCACGCTGGGCTTCGACGGGGCGCGTACCGGCATGGCTGCCTGGCTTGCGGAGCCCGCCCCCATGGGCTCGCTCGATTACATCACGCCCCAGGCCACCCTGCTGCTTGCTTTCGTGGTGAAGGACCCCTCGGCCATCGTGGATCAAACGCTGGCGCTGGAGCAGCGTTCGCAAGCGGGCGCGGACCAGACCCTGGCTGAAGCCAGCAAGCAAACCGGAACGGATGTCCGCAAGGATCTGGCCGCAAGCCTCGGCGGCGAATTCGCCCTGGCGCTTGACGGGCCGGTCCTGCCGACGCCTTCCTGGAAGTTCGTCGCCGAAGTCTACGACCCGGCGCATTTGCAAGCCACCATGCGCCGCGTGGTGGACGCCTTCAACGCCGCGGCGGCCAAGTCCGGCGGCAAGCAGTGGCGCGCACTGACCGAAACCGCCGAGGGCCGTACGTACTACACCATCGGCACGGCGGACGGCAATCCGCTCACCACGGCCTGCTACGCCTTCGACGATGGATACCTGGTGGCGGCGCCCTCGCGGGCCATCGTGAACCAGGCGATTCAGGCTCGCGCCACGCGCACCTCCATTGCGCGCACGGGGAAATTCATCGCCATGATGCCGCGCGACGAGTACGCCAACTTCTCCGCGGTGATGTATGAGAACCTGGGGACCACGCTTGCGCCCATCGCCGGGCTGCTTGGCTCGCTGGCGCCGCACGGCGCCGGGGCGGGGCAGTCGAGTCCCCTCCAAGGCCTCGCCGACGCCAAGCCGGCCTTCCTGGCGGCTTACGGCGGCCCGGACCGCGTCACCATTGCGGGTAGCGGCAATACGGTCGGCGCGGGTTTGGCCCAGGTGATGAGCGGCAGCCTGGTGGGCATCGCGGGCCACGCCGCGCCTTTTGTTTTTTCCCAGGGAACACGCGGGCCCGCGCCCGCGTTCAAATAGGATAATGGAACCCGTCATCGAGCTGGACGGACTTGAGGTCTGCCTGGGCGGCCGCCCTATCCTGAAGAAGCTGACAGCCAAGCTAACCGGGCGGTCCATCGGCCTGCTGGGACCCAACGGCGCGGGGAAGTCCACCCTCCTCAACACACTGCTTGGTTTCTATGAGCCGGCCGCCGGCGCGGCGCGCGTGTTCGGCCGCGACGTGCGGAGCAACGCCCGCGAAGTGCGCGGCATGATCGGCTACATGCCGGAGAACGATGCCTTCATCGCCAACATGAGCGGCGTGCGCTTTGTGCGCCTGATGGCGGAACTGGCCGGCCTGCCGCCCGCGCACGCGCTGGAACGCGCGCACGAGGCCTTCTTCTACGTGGGGCTGGGCGAGGTTCGCTACCGCGCGCTGGGGACATACTCGCTGGGCATGAAGCAATCCGCCAAGCTGGCCCAGGCCATCGCCCACGGGCCCAAGCTCTTGTTCCTGGACGAGCCCACGAACGGTCTGGACCCGCCCGCCCGCTCGCGCATGATTCAACTCATCCAGGAGATTCGCGATCGCGGCGACCTCCGCCTGATTCTGTCTTCCCACCTCCTGCACGACGTGGAGGAGTGCTGCGACGAAGTCCTGATTCTGAAGGACGGCTCCATCGCGGCCTTCTGCAACCTGGAGGAAGAGCGCCGCTCCAACCGGCGCTTCCTGGAATTGGAGACGCGCGGGGAAGCGAACGGCGATTTTCTGGCGGCTCTGGAGCGCGAGGGCTGCGAGACCGCGCCCGGCGCGCAGGGCCGCATCAAGCTGGTGATGCCGGACAGCCTCGACGTGCGCCGCATCTATGAGATCGCCGGCGCGCGGAACGTGCAACTGCGCCGCCTCAACCACAAGCGCGATTCGCTCGAAGACATCTTCCTCAAAGCCATGGAGGCCGCCGATGGCCGTCTATAAGAAGGTCTACCGGCCCTACGAGGGCAAACTCACTTCGCGCTTCGCCCGCCTCATGGTGATCCCGCGCTACGCCTTCGAGGAGATGCAACGTTCGCGATTCCTTTCCATCTTCTACGTGGCCACGTTTCTTTACCCCTTGGTCTGCGCCCTCATCATCTATGTGCAGCACAATGCCAGCGCCCTGCAATTGCTCAACGTGCAGAACGCGCGCAACCTCATCTCCATCAACGTGACGTTCTTCCTCTCGCTGCTCGGCTGGCAGAGCGTCATGGCGCTGTTCATCGCCGCCTTCATAGGGCCGGGCCAGGTTTCGCCGGACCTTGCCAATAACGGCCTTTCGCTATACCTGGCGCGGCCGTTTTCGCGCGTGGACTACGTGGCGGGGAAGATGTCCATCCTGGTGATCCTCATGTCATTGATGACCTGGATACCCGGGCTCCTGCTGTTCCTCTTGCAAGGCTATCTGGAGGGCTGGAGCTGGATGGCGGACAACACGCGCATCGCCTATGCGTTTTTCGTGGGCTCCTGGATCTGGATTCTGCTGCTTTCCCTGATGGCTCTGGCGCTTTCCGCGTGGGTCAAATGGAAGCCCGCCGCGGGAGCGCTGATGTTTGTGGTCTTCTTCGTGACCTCGGCCTTCGGAGCCACCATTAATGCCGTGCAGCGCACGCACTGGGGCAACCTGGCGAGCCTCAGCTACCTGGTTGGTTCCATTTGGGTGCAGCTATTTGAAGGCACCCACAAGAGCACCAACGGCGCCATATTCTTCCGTTCGCCCATTGGCGAGGAGTGCCCTCTGTGGCTCTGTTGGGCCGGCCTCTTGTCCGTAGTCGCCATCTGCGTCTACATGCTGGCCCGCAAGATCCGCGGCGCGGAGGTGGTGCGATGAGCTCCAACCTGATCACCTTCGAAAACGTCTCGCGCTTTTACGGCGAAGTGCTCGGTATCAACCGGGTCAGCCTCTCCATTCCGCCGGGCGTCACCAGCCTGGTGGGTCCCAATGGCTCCGGCAAGACCACGCTCATGAACCTGATGTCCGGCCTCTTGCAGCCCACCGAGGGCAAAATTGAGGTTCTGGGCGCCTCGCCCTCGAATCCCGAGCGCCTGTGCAAGATCCTGGGTTACTGCGCGCAATTCGACGCTTTTCCGAAAGGCCTCACCGGCTACAAATTCGTCTACGCGTACCTCTGCGTCCATGGCATGAGCCACGCCGAGTGCGACGAACGTGCGCGGACGGCGCTCGAACTCGTGGGACTTACCGGCGCCGCCAACCGCCTGGTGGCGGCCTACAGCAAGGGCATGCGCCAGCGCGTGAAACTGGCGCAGGCCATCGCTCATGATCCGAAGGTGATCGTGCTCGACGAGCCCCTCAACGGGCTCGACCCCATGGCGCGCGCGGAAGCCATCGCGCTTTTCCGCCAGTGGGGCGAGCAGGGCCGCCACGTCATCGTCTCCAGCCACATCCTGCACGAGGTGGACCGCATCTCCGACCAGGTGATTCTGTTGAGCCAGGGATATGTGGTGGCCGAAGGGGAAATCCAGGGCGTACGGAGCGAAGTGAAGGACCAGCCCATGCAGATTCTGGTCCGCTGCGACCAGCCGCACCTGCTGGCCTCCCGCCTCTTCCAGGAGGATCACGTTGTGGAGGCGGTCATTCAAGGCGATGGCAGAAACCTGCTCCTGCGCACGAAGGATGCCGACAGCTTCTACCTCATGCTGAATCGCGTGGTTCTCGAAACCGGATTGACGGTGGAATCCGTCGCGCCCGCCGATGACGACGTCAACTCCGTTTACCAGTACTTGATCGGCGCCGCGGGAGGGGCCGTATGAACGCGCTTTGGATGCGGCAAATCGGAGGCGTGTTGAGCCTCGAACTGAAACGCACGGCGTTTTCCAAGCGCGGCTGGTGGATCTACTGCCTGGCCGCGGCGCCGGTCGCCATTGCGCTGCTGCATTGGCTGGCGGAATTGAACCATTCCCGCGGCGGGATGGGCTCCCACACCGTTGGGGAAGACAGCGTGATCTTCGCCGGCATGTTTCTGCTGTTCTTTCTGCGCGGTTCGCTGTTCTTCGGCATGATGGGGATCTTCTCCAATCTCTTTCGTGGAGAGATGCTGGAGAAGACCCTGCATTACTACTTCCTCACTCCCATCCGCCGGGAGCTGCTGGTGGCGGGCAAGTATCTGGCCGGCCTCTCGGTCTCGTTGATGCTGTTCGTGCCCTCCACGGCGCTAACCTTTCTGCTCCTTGGCCGCCACTTCGGCGCCGCCTGGACGGATTACCTGGTGCATGGGCCCGGACTGAGCCAGCTCGGTTCCTATGTCCTGGTCACGGCGCTGGCCTGCATCGGATATGGCGCGGTGTTTCTGGTCTGCGGGCAACTGACCAAGAACCCCATGATCGCGGCGGCCATTGTCTGGGTGTGGGAAGGGCTCAACCCGTTCCTTCCGTCTCTTATGAAGCAGGTCAGCGTCATCTTCTACCTGAAGAGCCTCTGCCCCATGGAAGTGCCCGTGCCGCCGCCGTTCTCCATCATGGCGGTGGAGACGGACCCGGCTGCGACGTGGGTGGCCGTGCCCGGCCTGCTGGCCGTGGCGCTGATCCTCCTGGCCTACGCCGCAATCTCCGCTCGCCAGGGCGAAATCAGTTATAGCGACTAGGCTGTGCGGGCCCCGGGGGCTGCCGCGCCTGGACTCATGCCGGCGCCACCGCGGGGCCTACTTCATCGCTTCCAGGATCTCCGCCGTGCTCCGCACCTGCCCCATGCGCGGGAAGATCCTCTCGATCGTGTGATGGTGGCTTTCCGGCGTGATGCCGGCCATGGCGTCCCGCGCAAAGACCTGTTCATAGCCCCGTTCATAGGCATCTCGCGCCGTGCTCTCCACGCCGATCTCCGTCGCAATGCCGCACAGCACAATGCTCGTCATGCCGCGCCGCCGCAGTTGCAGATCGAGCTCCGTCCCGTAGAAAGCGCCCCATTGCCGCTTGGTGATTACGAAATCGCCCGGTTTCGGTCCCATCTCGGGAACGAGGTTGGCCCAGTCCGGCGGGGGTGTCGATACCGGCCACGACGTATCGGATTTGGGATGCAGCGCATCCTTCCGGTCCGGAGATGGAGTCACGCGCACCAGAAACACCGGCGCGCCGGCTGCGCGGAAGGCCGCCGCCAGCGCCGCCGCGTTCTCAATCACCTGCGCCGGAGAATACGGCGCCGTCTGCCGCTGCGCCACGCCTTTTTGCAGATCGATCACTACCAGGGCTGTCTTCTGCTTTTCGATTTCCAGACTCATCGCTTTACATCACCACCTTGGGATAGAACCACGCGCTTACCAGAGAGATCGCTAGCGCGGCGGCCGCCAGCACGGCCATGTCGAGACCTACCCTGCCCGGCGTATCGAGCATCAGAGCCCGCAGCGCGTCCACCATGTAGCTGAGCGGGTTCACGTTGGATACGCGCTGCAGCCAACCCGGCATGATGGAGATCGGGTAGATGGCGCTCGAAGCGAAGAAAAGCGGCAAAGTGATCACCTGTCCAATGCCCATGAAGCGCTCGCGCGTCTTCACGATCGCGGCGACAATCATGGACAGCCCGGTGAAGAAGCTGCCGCCAAGAATCACGATGACCACCACGCCGCCCACCGTCAGCGGCGTGACTCGCAGATGAATGCCAAGAACCGTGGCGAAAAGGTAGACGATGATCGCCTGGCTTAATCCCCGCACGCCCGCCGCCGCCATCTTGCCCCACACTAGCGAAATGCGCGGCGTGGGCGTCACCAGCAGCTTCTGCAGCACGCCCGTATCGCGGTCCATAATCACGTACAGCCCGTAAAATATGGCGACAAAAACGACCGACTGCGTCAGAATCCCCGGTGCGATGAACTGCAGGTAGCTCAGCCCAGGCGTACTGAGCGTGCGGGTCTTGCTCAGCGCCTCGCCGAAAATGCCCAGCCACAGGATGGGCTGCACGGCGCGCGAAATCAGCTCCGTGGGGTCGTGGAGCAGCTTGCGCGTCTCCATTTCGGCCAGCACGTAGGCCTTCGAAACAGCCAGCCGCGGACTGAAAGTCATCGCCTCATCCCAGCCTTCTCATGGTCCGCCGCATGCGCCGGATCTCCCGGAAATCGCCGGACTCCTGCAGCTTATTCCCGGTGAAGAAGAGGAACGCGTCTTCCAAAGTGGCGTCGGGCTTTCCGGTTTGCGCCTTCAGTTCCTCGCACGTCCCGGTGGCGGCGATTTTGCCGCGGTTCATCACGGCCACGCGATCGCTCACGTCGTCGGCTTCTTCCATGTTGTGTGTGCTGAAGAAAATGGTGGTGTTGAATTTGCCGCGCAGGTCGAAGAGCCGTTCCCAGATGTTTTGCCGAGCCACGGGATCAAGGCCCGTGGTGGGTTCGTCGAGCAGCAGGGCTCTGGGGCGGTGGAGCATGGCCTGGCCCACTTCGATCTTGCGGATCATGCCGCCGGAGAACGTTCGCACCAGCGCGTCGCGATGGCTTTCCATGCCCAGAATCGCGAGCATATCCCTGGCGCGTTCGGCCCGTTCGGCGCGCGGAATCTCGTAGAGCCGCGCCATCAGCATCAGGTTTTCGTACGCCGTCAGCGTGCCGTCCACGGAGATCATCTGCGGCACGTATCCGATGCTCTTGCGGACGGCCGCGGCCTGGCGTTCCAAGTCGAATCCCGCAATCCGGGCCGCGCCGCTGGTGGGCCTCAGCAGCGTGATCAGCATCTTGATGGTGGTGGATTTGCCCGCGCCGTTCGGCCCCAGGAAAGCGAAGATTTCGCCGGCCTCCACGCGGAACGAAATATCGTCCACCGCGGCCAGGTCGCCGAAACGCTTCACCAGGCGGTCCACCTGAATGATGGGCTGCGGCGCCGCCATGCCCTAGACCTTCATCCGTTCCAGCTTGCGGTATAGCGTCTTCCGCTCGATGCCCAGGAGCTGCGCGGCCTTGCTCTTGTTGCCGCCGGTGGCGGCCAGCACGCGCCGGATCTGGTCTTCTTCAGCGTCCGCGAGCGTGTCTACCAGTTTCTCGCGCGATTCCATCACGGTGAGCGCGGAATGCACGGCGTCGGCGTCAATGCGGTCCGCCAGAACCGTCAGCCGCTCGATGAGGTGCTGCAATTGCCGCACGTTGCCGGGCCATGTGTAGTCCTGCAGCGCCTTGATGCCGGAGTCCATCAGCTTCACGTTGTTGCTGTAGCGGGCGTTGTACTTGTTCGCGTAGAACCATGCGAGCTGGGGAATATCGGAGCGGCGCTCCCGCAAGGGCGGCAGCAGGATGCGCACGGTGTTGAGCCGGTACCATAGGTCCTGGCGGAACTTGCCTTCATCCACCATGCGCTGCAAATCCTTGTTGGTGGCCGCGATCACCCGCACATCCACTTCCTTGGCGCGCGAGGCGCCCAGCGGCCGGATCTCGTGGCTCTCCATGAAGCGCAGCAGCGCCAACTGGAAGCTATGCTCGATATCGCCGATCTCATCCAGGAACACCGTGCCGCGATTGGCCGCTTCAAATACGCCGATGCGGTCGCGATCCGCGCCGGTATACGCCCCGCGCATGGCGCCGAACAATTCGCTTTCCAGCAGCGACGGCGCAATGGACCCGCAATCCACGGGCACGAACGGCTGGCTGGCCCTTCGGCTGAAGCGGTGGACCATGCGCGCTACCAGTTCCTTGCCGGTTCCGGTCTCGCCTTCCACCAGCACCGTCGCTTCGGAGGGCGCCGCCCGCGCAATGGTCTTGTAGATCTCCACAATCGGCGCGGAGTTGCCGATCATCTCGGTCTCGGGGATTTCCTCTTCGGCGGCCTCATCCTCATCCCCGCTGCGCGCCGCCAGCGCGCGCTCCACAGCGTCAATCATCACGTCCAGGTCGAAGGGTTTGGCGATGTAGTCGAAGACGCCGCCGCGCGTGGCCGCCACCGTGGTCTCAATGGTGCCGCGTCCGGTCATCAGGATCACGGCGCATTGCGGGTCGCGGCGCTTGGCAGCGTCCAAAATGTCCAGGCCGGTGCGCTCATCGATATAGATATCCGAGATCACCACCGGGTAGGCCTGGTTGCTCAGGCGCTCAATGGCCTCACCTGTGGTCGAGGCGGCGTCCACCTCGTACCCATTCGCTTCCAGGGCCGTCTGGATGGTGAACTGCAATCCCGGTTCGTCTTCCACCAAAAGGAGCTTTGGCATTAGTTTCGTTCCGCGGCGGATTCCGGCAGAGCCAGTGTGAAGCACGACCCCGCGCCCGGCCGGCTGGTCACTTCAATTCGCCCGCCGTGCTGTTCCACGATCTGCTGCACAATCGACAAGCCGATCCCCGTGCCGGCCTCGCCGGATTCTTCCGCTTTCCTGGTCCGGTAAAACTTCTGGAAAATCTGTTTGACTTCCTTCTGGTCCATCCCGATGCCCTGGTCTTTTACGGCGATCCGCACCAGTCCGGCATCCTCCCACGCGGAAACGGCGATCTCTGTCTCTCGCGGAGAGTATTTCACGGCGTTCGTAAGGAGATTGTAGCAAGCGTACTCAATCAGCTCCCGGTCACCCGTGAAAGCCAGGCCCTCCGGGATGGGATGCAGCACAATGCCGATGCGCTTTCGTTCCGCCAGCGGCGCGGCGCGGCCCGCGCACACTCCCACAATCTCCTTTACGCAAATGGGCTCGCGCTTTAATTCCATCTCTCCGGCGGAGAGGCGCTCCACGTTCAGAAACACTTCCACCATTCGCGCCAGCCGCTTGGACTCCGAGTTGATGAGCACGGCGACTTGGCGGCGCTTCTCCTCCGTGAGCGCATAGCGCGAGATCAGCTCGCTGGACCCCTGTATGGCCGAAAGCGGCGTGCGCATCTCGTGCGTTACAAACTGCATGGCCTGCTGGTACCTTTCCCGCGCGGCCTGTTCAATGCGCCAGTTGCGCCGCACCACCAGATGGTAGAAAGCCGCCGCGCAGAGAAAAGTGAGCCAGGCCGATGAAAACGGCGTGGCGAAAGAGAACACCCGCCCGTGGGTGAAAAACGCATAGGGCGTCAGATGCGCCGCTGCCAGCGCCAGCCCACCGCCGGCGTAAGCCATCCACCCCGGCAAATAGCGGAACGATAGCCCGATGCCCGCGGCCACAGCGAGGCTGAACAACACAACCCACACGTCGGACACATCGGTAAGATACAAGCCCTGTGACATGGTCTCGAACGCGTCGGCATTCACTTCGATTCCGGTCATCAATCGGCCGTTCGAGTATGGCGTGGACACGCGGTCGCGCACCTCGGAGGTCACCGCGGTCACTCCCACGAACACCGTTTTGCCGGTAAAGGCCGTCACTTTAGAGGGGTCGGCGATGAGCGCCGCCAGCGAAATGCGGGGCACTTGGGGCGCGCCGTCGGGGATGTAGCGGACACGCATGGGCCGCCCGTCGCCGGAAACGGGAATCGCGGCGTCGCCCACCATGAGCTTGTTCGGGTACTCCACAATCACGGGGCCGCCGCGGCTCAGCCGGAACGCCTCCAGCGCGAGCGCCCACCGCCGCACGCGTCCGTAGTGCTTCTCCAGCAGGATGGCGCGCGTTACGTTGTCCGCGTCCGGCTGCGCATGCACGTGCCCCAGGGCGGCGGCGTACCTGGCGAACTCCGGCCGCGGATCTTCCCAGCCGCCATCCAGGAGTTCGGTTCCCAGCACCAAGTTAGGCGTCCTTCGGAACGCGTCCGCCAGATTGGCGTTGGCTTCCGGCGTACCCCGCGGGTCCGCCAGAATCAAATCGACGGCCACGGCGCGCGGAGCGGCGCTCGAGATAATCTCCAGCCCGTCCGCCAGCGGCTTCCGGATCGAATCCATCCCGCCGTACTGGCGCAGCGTGGCTTCGTCAATCGCCAGCACGACGCTATGCGGCCGCCACGGCGCGGGACGGTACAGGCGGAACATGAAGTCGTAGGCGCTGTTGTCGAAATAGGGGTTGACGAAATAACTCGCCAGGACGCCGAAGACAAACGCCGCCGCCAGCAGCGCCGCGTACCGCAACGAGCTTGCGCGCCGGCTCGCCATATTACGTTCGCGAGGCCGGATCCACGGGCTCCGCCGCGCCGGGCTCCAGCGCCGCCTTCAAGTCCGCGTCGGCGCCAGCCCATGCCGGGCACGCCGCCAGAAGCAAACAGCAATGGCGCATTACTTCCCAGTATAGTGACTGCCGCGCGGCGCGGTCCGGCCGGCTGCTTCAGAACTTCCGGCCCACGGCGTGCCCAGCCATCGCCATGGCCGCGCCCAGCGGCCCGAATCTCTCCTGGAACATGCTGGCGTAGAGCGTTGGGGTGTCTTTTGGCGGAGGCGGGCGGCGCTCGTGCTTCTGGAGCGTCATGGCCCCGGAGGGACAAGTGGTGACGCACAACCCGCAGCCGATGCACATCCCCTCGGCGATCCGCGGCGGCCCGTCATCGGCCGCGATGGCGTCCATCTGGCAGCGCGTGGCGCACATGCCGCAGGATTGGCATGTTTCGCGATCCACCGCGGCCAGAAAGTCCGATTGGAAGAACTCCGCTGGTTTGGGCTGCTTCTTCGCCGTCGTAAGCACGCCGCAGCAGCATCCGCAGCAGCAGCACACAAAGAGCGGGTTTACCACGTTCTGCGGCTGCAGCACCAGCCCGTCGCGGTCGGCCTTTTCCAAGAAGTCCAGCATCTCTTCCTTGCTAACCGGCCTGGCAATGCCCTTCGCGGTCATCATCTCCGCCGCCACGCCGAGCATGAGGCAGTTTCGGGGCTCGCTCGTCTGCTTGCAGGGCTGCCCCGTGAGCGCCCGTCCCTGCCGGCAGATGCACGGAATCACCGCGAAAGGCCCGGGCATCTCTTCTATGGCCTTGCGTATGTCGTTATAGGTGGCCACCGCGCGTTCCACCGGGATCGACTTATGCACCGGGACGGTTCTCATCTGCGGCGTTCGGGGCCCGTGCAACTCGCGGCCCAGGGCCTCATCGAAATATGCCCGGACATCGCGCTCCAAATCCGGAGTCAGGCGGTCCACCTGCGCCTCGTACATGCCCAATACGAGCGGCGATTTTCCATACACCGGCCCCTTCTTGCCTGGCCGCTTCTGGATCGAGCCCTTTTCCGCCATCCGTTCCAGGGCCTCACGAAGCTGAGGCAGACTCACCAGCCGCCGTGTTCGCCGGTGAATGGTTCCCAGCGTTTCCGGAATCGCGCTCAAGCACAAGGCGATTTCAGCTTCGGCCGGGGTAAAGAGCTGCTTCAGGATGCGCAGTTCCACGCCCGATTTCGTGGGCGGGTACGGAACGGGCATCCGGTCCAGGTGGCTTTGCAAAGCGCGGTACAGTTCGTCGCCTTCCATGCGAATCGCTCCTTTCCTTCGTTGGCCCGGGCATTTTCTTATTTTACAGATGCCGGTGTCTGAAAACAGGGCGGCTCGACGCGCACGCCCGGATTGCGGAGTTTCCCGGTAAGGATGCTAATATGAGGTTCTACTCCGAAATTCAGCCGTATGGATCACATCCTCTCCATCGTCCTGTTTACGCCCCTGGTAGGACTTCTGGCGCTGCTTTTCATTCCGTCGTCGAATGTGCGCGCCATCAAGCTGTGGGCGAACATCGCATCTTTCGCGGGCTTCCTGGTCTCGCTGCCCCTGGTATTCAACTTCGACGCGTCGAAGGACTACCAGTTCGTCGAAAGAGCGCCTTGGATTCCCTCCCTCGGCGCCAGCTACCACCTCGGCATCGATGGCCTGGGCCTGCTTCTGGTCATGCTGACCACGCTGCTGGGCTTCATTTCCATTCTGGCCAGTTGGTCGGCCATCACGGAGCGGCTGAAGGAGTACTACGCGTTCTTCCTGCTGCTGCAAGTCGGCATGCTGGGCGTGTTCATGGCGCTCGATTTCCTGCTGTTCTTCGTGTTCTGGGAAATCGTGCTCATCCCCATGTACTTCATCATCGCCATCTGGGGCGGACCGCGACGCGGCTACGCCGCCATCAAGTTCGTGATTTACACCTTGATCGGCAGCGTGCTGATGTTCCTGGGCATTCTGGTCCTCTACAACCAGCACATCGCGCAATTTCAGACTGCCAGCTTCGATATCGCCGACCTCATGCGCCTTCAGCTCTCGCCGACGCTGCAGTGGTGGGTCTTCTGGGCCTTCTTTGTAGGCTTCGCGGTCAAGGTGCCTATGTGGCCGTTCCATACCTGGCTGCCGGACGCTCACGTGGAAGCCCCAACCGCCGGCTCGGTCATCCTGGCCAGCGTGCTCTTGAAGATGGGCACATACGGTTTTCTGCGTTTCTCCGTGCCGCTGCTTCCGGACGCCGCCAGGAACCACACCATCGTCACCGTGATGGCCGTGCTCTCCATGATCGGCATTGTCTACGGCGCGCTGGCCTCGCTGATGCAGAAGGATTGGAAGAAGCTGGTGGCGTACTCGTCGGTCAGCCATCTGGGTTTTTGCACCTTGGGCATCTTCGCGCTCAACCCGGCGGGCATCTCCGGTTCCATCATCCAGCAGATCAACCACGGCATTTCCACCGGCATGCTCTTCTTGATCGTGGGCGTGGTTTATGAGCGCCGCCACACGCGCGAAATTTCGGAATATGGCGGATTGATGCGCGTCATGCCGGTCTTCGGGGTGGTCTTCGCCATCGCCGCGCTGAGTTCCATGGGCATGCCGCCTCTCAATGGCTTCATCGGCGAAATCACCATCCTGAGCGGCGCCTACCAGACCTCGTTCGTTTGGGCCTTCTGGGCTGCCGTGGGCATCGCCTTGGGCGCGGCCTACCTGCTATGGCTCTACCAGCGGACCATGCTGGGCGATGTGAAGGAGAAAAACCGGCTGCTGAAGGACCTCTCGTGGCGGGAAATCGCGGTCTTTACGCCGCTGATTGCGTGGGCTTTCTGGATCGGCCTTGCCCCGCAGCCGTACTTCAAAGTGCTGGATCGTCCGGTAGCCCAGATCGTGGAGCGGGTGCACCCCGGCTACTACGCCGAGAGGCATCTGGCGAATCCGTTGGCGGTTAAGTAAGCAGGCTCTTTCCGCGGGCGCTGCCGGCGAACCGGAGAGGTCTCGATGCGCCCTATTCGCGGGCGAACCCCATGGCTCGCATCCGCGCCATGGTATCCAGCCAGCCCTCCACCTGGATCGCTTCCACCTGCTTCGCCGAATCCTTTGGCCAGTTTTCCGCCATCACCCGTATGGCCGCGTCGTTGCCGCCGTCGAACAGCGCATCCCCGAAGAAGATCACGCGCTCGGCGCCGTCCGCCAGCACCGTCCTCACGGCCTTGGTCTTATCCTCGCCGATGACGCCGATGTCGAAGGACGTCTGTCCCCCCAGCGTGATCGTCAGGCCGCGCTCCGCGATGAGGCGCGCCAGCTTCTCCTTCAAGTACGCCATCACCCGCGCGCGGTACCCCGTCGCCAGGTCGAATTCCACGAACATCGCGCGGTTCCTCTGGGCTTCCTCCAACTCCTGCATCGGCCGCCCGATCGGGCTGCAATTCACCATCGAACCGCGGTACACCACGCGCTCGCCCGCCACTTGAAGCGGAAGATGCGTCTGGAACTCCTCGGAATCCAGCATCTGGTTCAGCGTGGCGATCAGGAAGGCGTAATTCGCTTCCCCCAGGTGGGCCTTGAGGTCGAACTGCGAAACCAGTTTCAGGTTCGGGGTCCTGGCGTATTCGGCGTGATAATGAACCGCGCCGTTGGAGACGAACGCATCGAACGAGCCGCGGAACCCGTGCTCGAACATGGGCTGAAAGAACTGGTGTTGCAGCAAAGCCAAATGGCTGCCCGCCGCCACATGAAAAGGGACCGTAAGCCGGCCGAGGAACTGCACCATCTCCGCCTGAATCGGCTGCCGCGGAGGCGTGATGGTGCCATCGATATCTACGAGGACCGCTGTGTGCACGTTTCAGTTTAGCCTTACGAGGCGGCGCGCTTCAATTGCCCGCATGCCGCGTAAATATCGAGGCCGCGCGGCTTGCGCACGAAACACGGCGCCGAGCGGCGCACGATTTCCTGAAAGCTCGCGACGCGCTCCGGCGCGGGCGTGCGGAACGGAATCTCCGGGCCCGGGTTGAGCGCAATCAGGTTCACCTTGCAATTGAGGTTGGCCAGCAGCTTCGCCACGCGGCGCGCGTCCGCGTCGGAATCGTTCACGCCCGCGAGCAGCACGTATTCAAAGGTCAGCTTCTCCCAGGGCCGCAGCGGATAGGCCTTGCAGGCGGCCATCAGGTCCGCGAGCGTGTACTTGCGCGTGATGGGCATCAGCTCGCGCCGCGATTCCTCGGTGGACGCGTTCAGCGAAATGGCGAGCTTCGGCCTCACCGGAGCCGCGCCGAGTTCGGCGATCTTCGGCACGATGCCCGCGGTGGAGAGCGTGATGCGGCGCGGCGAGAGGCCGAAGCCGGCCGGGTCCAGCAGAATGCGCGTGGCCTTGAGCACGTTGGGCAGGTTGAGCAGCGGCTCGCCCTGGCCCATCATGACGATGTTGAGGCGCCCGCCATCCTGCCGCAACTGGTTTTCGCGAGAGACCAGGAGTACCTGGCCCACGATTTCGCCCGCGGTGAGATTGCGTTCCAAGCCCAGCAGCGCGGTCATGCAGAATTTGCAGTCCACCGGGCAGCCTACCTGCGTGGAGATGCAGATCGTGTCGCGCTCGCCTTCGGGCATTAGCACGGTTTCCACCGTGCGTCCGTCGGAGAGGCGCAGCAGGTAGCGGCGCGTGCCGTCCGCCGAATCGTACACGCGCGCGATTTCGGGAAGGCCGAGGTCGTAATTTTCCGCCAGGCCGCGGCGCACCGGTTCGGGCAGCGTGGAGATGCGGACAAGATCGGACGCCTGCTGGCGATAGAGGGCCTCGTAGACCTGGCGCGCGCGGAACGCCGGCTGCTCCGGCCCAAGCGCTTCCCGAAGCCCCTCCAAATCCATCCCAATCAGCGGCTGCATCTGCTTTCAGTGTAGCGGAGTGGGGCAGGCCTCCCCCGGCCTGAGTGCCTTCGCTTCCGCCGAGGGAGTCTCAAGCGGTCGAGGGCCGGAGGCGATCCGCCGCCCCGCGGTGTAGTGCCTGATGCGAGAATATATCTCATGCGGCAGGCATCCATCCGAGACTTGCGCTACAACTTTCCGGCCATCGAGAAAGCTCTTAGCGAGGGCCAGGAAATCGAGATTACCAAGCGCAAGCGCGTGGTTGCGCGATTGATACCGGCGACGCAGCCCGCGCGCCCGGTACCGGAACGGCCGCCTGCCCCCGCGCACTTTCCGGACTACAGGGCGCGTCTCAAGGATATCTTCGGCGATAAGGTGCTGAAAGTGACCGCTGCGCAGCTGATCCGTGAAGAGCGCGACGGGCGGCCATGAGCTAGGCCAATCCGATTCCCTGGTCATGCGGCCCGTGCGCAGGCCGCACTATAATCTGGATATGAGCGCGGCCGAACTCTACGACCGGGACTTCTACGAATGGACAGTCCGCAATGCGGAACTGCTGCGCGCTGGCCGTGTGGCGGACGCCGACCTGGCGCATATCGCCGAGGAAATCGAGGACATGGGAAAACGAGAGCGGCGCGAGCTGCTTTCCCGCCTGGGAATTCTGCTGTCCCACTTGCTGAAGTGGCAGGCGCCGCCGGAACGCCGGGGGCAGAGTTGGAGCGCCACAATCCGTTTGCAACGGCGGGAGATCGTCAGACTGATCGACGAGATGCCGAGTCTGAAGCGTTACCTGGCAGAGAGCCTGCCCAAAGCCTACGAGGAAGGTGTGCTCGGAGCCGCCGCCGAGACGGGCCTGCCGGTGGAAGCCTTTCCAAGCACCTGCCCCTTCGAGCTTGACGCGGTTCTCGATGTCGAATTCCTGCCGTAAGGGTTGCGCCGGTACGTAGATCACACCGCGACAGGTTCGTTCATCTCCCCCAAAATCCGCATCGCCGCCTCTCTCCCGCGCGCTCCGATCTCTCCTTCCGGGGCTTAGCAACAGATCCCTCTCAATGAGCGGCTGCCTCCGCCTTCTGCGCCGCGGAGTGGAGTAGGCCTAGCCATGCTGTAACAATTGGAGACCACGGCTCGTCTCTCACTGCGGCTTATGAATACGGCAAAAGGATTAACAGGACCGAATGTCTCCTACATCCGATGCCTGTCACTTCTCCTCGCGATCACTGCCGCCGGCATCGCTCAGACCACTCCGAGCAACGGCGCGCCATCGGGAGCCTCAAACGCTCCCTCGGAAACCTACATCGGTCCAGGTAAGATGGATCTCGGTCTGTCCGGTGACCTGCAATTCCCTCACACCGGCGGGTCCACTAACTTCAACATCAGCGGGGCGGTGGGGCGCTACGTCTCCCACAGCTCGTTGGTGGGCGTCGGAGTTGGGGTGTTTGCGGGCTGGGGGCCACAGCCAATTCAGGAATTTCAGCTTAGCGGACGCTACCGATACCTGTTTCACACCCGCAACCCTAAGATATTCCCCTTTCTGGAAGCTGGTCCGGGGGTGGATGTCACCCACGGTGGCGGAACCAGCACAATGTACATGGTGCGCGGGGAAGCGGGCGTCAAGTGCTTCATCGCCCGAAACGTGTCGCTGGAACCGGCCTATAATTTCGTGTACATCGGAAGTCACCAGACGGTTCCATCCGCCAGCGTAAGCGCGCTGACCATTGGGCTGGCGTTTACGCTTTGACGGCGGCGCGCGGAACGAGCGGCGCCGCGCCTCCGGTCATTCAGCGCTTGGCTGTATCATCTCCGCCAGAATCCGTACGGCCGCCTCTTTCCCGCGCGCTCCGATCTCTCCTTCCGGTCCCGCGCAGGAGGGGCAGCCCGCTTCGCAGGGGCAGGCCTTCAGCAATTCCGCCGTCTGTTCGAGCAGCCGCAGCGCCAGCCGATAGAGCGGCGCGCTCTGGCCTACTCCTCCTGGATACATATCGTAAAGGTAGAGGTTCGGCTCGAACGCGGCGAGATTTCCGGCCACATCCTCGCTGAGCGCCACGCCCAGGTCGCGCGCGTCGCACATCAGCAGCAGCGCGGCCACCGTGCGCAGCGCGTTGCCCAGGCCCACGATGCCGGCCTGCTTTTCGGTCGGCGTGAAATCCGCCAAACGCGCCAGAAACGGGGCCGGGAAGTGCAGCCAGAAAGCCGTCGTATGCATCTCCTGCTCGGGCATCGAGAGCTGCCCCGCGCCCACGTTCTCCATGGTGTAGAACTTGATCTTCTTGAATCCCACGATCTGCGTAGTCACGCGCACGTCGCCGTGCGCTTTCGCCGCGGCGCCTTCGCTTGCGGAAACGGGCTCCGTGGCGGTCTCCTCCAAAACCTTGACCTGCGTGTAGTCGATGGCGTCGGTGTAGTAGTCGCAGTCCACGCTCTTCACGTAGGCTTTGCGCTCGTCGTAATCGAAGCGCTCCACGTGATACTGCCGCGCTTCATGCAGGTAGATGGCCTTCTCGTGCAGCGTGGTGAGCGCCGTGGGGAATGATACTTCGGCGATCACCTTGGCCTCGCCCGTGATATCCACCACCACGAAATTGTCGCTCGTCACGGAGCGCAGGCTGGTGGCGTCGGCCGGGTAGCTGTCGGAAGTCCAGTGCCACGCGTTCGCGGAATGATGCAGCAGTCCCGATTCCTCCAGGTAGCGGCACAGCTCGCCCGTATCGTGCCGCCCGAACTTCTCGCCGTCGCGCAGCGGCAGCTCGAAGGCCGCGCACTTCAGGTGCGCCAGCAGGATCTCCAGGTTCTCGGCGTTGATGTAGGCGTGCTCGGGCGAGCGGCCGAAAAAGTATTCCGGGTGCTCCACGATGTACTGGTCCACCGGCGCGCTCGAAGCCACCATCACCGCTGCGGACATCCCCTGGCGGCGTCCGGCGCGCCCCGCGCGCTGCCACGTGGAAGCCACGGTGCCCGGGTATCCCGCCATCACCACCGCGTCGAGCGAGCCGATATCGATCCCCAGCTCCAGGGCGTTGGTCGCCACCACCGCGCGGATTTTGCCCTCCCGGAGATTGCGCTCGATCTCGCGGCGCTCGCGCGGCAGGTAGCCGCCGCGGTAACCGCGCACGGATTCGCTGGGCAGCGGCCCGCGGTCGCAACTGTCCTTCAGATACGTCACCAGCACTTCCGTGGCAAGCCGGTTATTGGCGAACACCAGCGTCTGGAAGTGGCGCTCGATGAACTCCAGCGCCACCCGCAGGCTTTCCTTGATGTAGCTGCGCCTGATGCCGAGCTGCCGGTTGACCACCGGCGGATTGTAGAAGACGAAGTACTTCTCTGCGCGCGGCGCGCCGTTGCGCTCCACCAGCTCGAAAGGCGCTTCCACCAGGGCTTCGGCCAGTTCCTTTGGGTTGGCGATGGTGGCCGAGCAGCAGATGAATTGCGGCTTCGAGCCATAGAACTCGCAGATGCGCTTCAGCCGCCGCAGCAGGTTCGCCAGGTGGCTGCCGTAGACGCCGCGGTAATAGTGCAGCTCGTCGATCACGATGAAGCGCAGGTTCTCGAAGTAGCGCGCCCACTTGGTGTGGTGCGGCAGAATGCCGGCATGCAGCATGTCCGGGTTGGTGAGCGCCACGTTGGCGCGCTCGCGGATGGCCTTGCGCGCGTCCTGCGGGGTATCGCCGTCGTAGGTGAAGGCGCGCAGCTCCGAGCCCATCTCGTCCACGGCGGTCTGGAACTCGTGAAGCTGGTCCTCGGCCAGCGCCTTGGTGGGGAACAGGTACATGGCGCGGGCGCTCGGGTCCGCCATCAGCGCGTTGAGCACCGGCAGGTTATAGCACAGCGTCTTTCCGCTGGCCGTGGGCGTGACCACCACCACGTTGGCGCCCGCCGCCACGGCCGCGAACGCCTCCGCCTGGTGCGAGTAGAGCTGCACAATTCCGCGGCGCTCCAGGGCGGCGCGCAGCCTCGGGTCCACCGAATCCGGCGTCTCGGCGAACTCCGCGGGCGCGGCGGGCTCGTGACGCACGGCGCGAATGGGCGAGTCCGGGTCCCGGTGCGCGGCTTGGTAGCGCGCCATCACGGTTTCCAGCGACCGGCTGGGGGGCAGCGCCAGGTCAAGCGAAGGTTCGAAGGGTAGCATAGGCTTTCGCCTTATCTTCGCTCAGGGTACTAGGCAGGCGCAAGCGGAATAGGACGGCGCTGGCAAATTGCGGAACGGTGAGAGGATTACCCTGGCGGTCCGCGCTACGCTCTCTGAGCGCCCGCGGCGTCCCGAACGAACTCGTAGCGCTCCAAAGTAGCCGCCACCTGGTAGCCGGGGACAGCGGCTTCCATGCGCTCCGAGCGGACCACTTTGCCGATGCACCGCAGGTTCACCGTGTGCGGGCCGCTGGCGTTCAGCGTGATGATGTACTCAATAGGGCCGCCCGGTTCGGTCACCCGGCCGGATGTGAACAGCACGCCCGTCGAGCTGATATTTCGGGTTTGGCCAACCATGGTCACGCGTTCAGCGCCGGAACGCGTGATGGAGAGTGGCAAGTGCAGTTTGAATCGCCGCGTTCTGCGTTGTTCCATCGGTTGACTTCATGCTAATCGGCGGCTCCCTGGAGATCAATAGAACTTAAGGAAAACCCACGAAACAGGCGTACTAGAGCGAAGGTTTGCAGTTCAATGACGACAAAGCGGGCGCGGCGCCCTTTTGAGCGCCCGCCCGCCTCGCGAAAAGCCTAGGTGAGTTTGAAAACGATCACGATCTCGTACAGCGCGAGGGACTCAATGAACGCCAGGCCGATCAGCATCGCGAGCTGAATCGGCTTGGCTGCCCCGGGATTGCGCGCCATGCCTTCCACCGCGCTGGCCACGGCCTTGCCTTGACCCAGGCCACAGAGGCCCGCGGCGAGGGCCATGCCGATGCAAGCGCCCACTGGAACCCAGTTGGTGGTAGCGGCCGGCTGGCCGGGAGTTTGCGCGGAAAGAGCCGTGGCGCCCAGCATCAGGATCGCCAACATGAGCAACATCTTCTTTGTCATTCGATTCTCCTTGAATTAATCGCTCAAGGGAGGTGGTTCCCGGACACCGTACAGCCGGGCTCACGCCGAGAGCGGCATAAAGCCGGTATTAATGTTCGTGCGCGATCGCGCCGCCCACGTAGGCCATTGCGAGCAGCATGAAGATATAAGCCTGAATCACGCTCACAAAAACGTGCAGCCCCATGAAAATCACCGGGACCGCCAGCGGCACCAGGCCAAGGAAAACGATGGTCACCTGCTCCCCGGCGAACATATTGGCGTAGAGACGGACCGTCAGGGAGAGCACGCGCGCCAGATGGCTAATGATTTCGATCGGAAACATGAGCCACGCCAGCCACCACATCGGCCCCATGAACTGCAGCGGATAGCGCCAGCCGTTTTCCAGGATGCCGTTCCAGTGGTAGTACGCGAAAGTAGCCAGCGCGCAGCCGCACGTCACGGCGTAGTCCTTCGTGGGGCAGGAGAAGCAGGGAATAATGCCGATCAGATTGCACGCCAGAATAAACAGGAAGATGGTCCCGAAGAACGCCAGGTACTTGTGGGCCACGTGCCCGACCTGATCTTCGGCCTGGCCGAGCACGAACTCGTAGACCAGCTCAAAGACGTGCTGCAGCTTGCCCGGCTTATCCACCGAAAGCCGCAGGCGCAGCACGGCGAACACCAGCATCAAAAGCGCCGCCACGAAGATCTGCATGGCCATCGAATTGGTCCAGGGCCGCGCCTGGGCCTGAAGGCCCGCCAGTTTCAGCGCGGCGTTGGCGGCGCCCGCCAGATAATCGTTAAACAGCCGGGTAACCCAGATTTCACTTTCTAGCATGAGCGATCTCGAATGCAACCTCGATGAATACGGCGGCCGTGAACACAAAAATACCCGCCAGCGCGGCCGAAACACTGATCCGGGAAAACTTTAAGATAACATACGCGAACCCGGCGATCAGAGGATACCGGAGCGCCAGCAGGAAGCTCCCGCGGCGCGGATTTGCGCCGGAAAGCCGGTTCACCATACCCCGCAGCACCCAAAAGTTCACGGCGGAGAGCAGCGCCCCAAAAAGGAAGCCGGCGCCGGCCCGCCAACCCCAATGCGCCCAGGCCCCCAGCGCGCCCGCCGCGGCCAATACGTACATGTAGCGCGTGATGCGCGCGGCCGCGCGCGGATACGTCAATTCATCGTCCGCCATCGTCGCGCGAATCCCGCATGATCTGCCGTATGAGCTGGAGGAACCCTCCCGCGCTGCCGAGCACCAGAAGCGCCATCGATAGCCAGTGCGTCCCCAGCCGTTCGTCCAGCCAGTACCCCAGCCCGTATCCCGCCACCGTGGAGGCCGGCAGCATCAGCGCCAGCCCGGTGTACTCGGCGTAGCGGCCGGCGGCGGATTTGCCTTGCTTCGGCACATCCCTATTCTAATTGGTTGCCCCAACAGCCGCGCGTTACGGACGCCAGAAGCCCGGATCCACGGCGGCAAACGCGTCCGAGACGTAGCTCCGCTTCGGGTCCATGCGGAAGAGCCGGTGCTCGCGCCTGTATTCGATCGCGGCGGCTTTGGCTTGCACGTCCGCGCTGGAGTACTCCGGCCCCACCGCCGCGGCATCGTCCAGCGCCCGCAGCGAAGCCACGGGACTGAACCTGACGTACGTCCCGGAGTCGTCGCCCGAGACCACGCGGTAGAAGAGATCCGGGTTGCCCGCCCGGCGGACGCGCGGCAGAGCTTCGAATTCCGTTTCCATTTCCGGTCGAATCCGGTAGATCGTCACCAGGATGTACCGCGACCTCGGCAGCGCGCGCATGGCGTCCTCGGGAAGGTAGCTTCGGCCCGCCTGGAGCATGGCGATCATGGCGCGCGTGTCGCCGCCCAGCGTGGCAGTAGGCGTATTGCGCAACGCCTGGTCCTGCCCTTCGATGCTGGCGAAGCTGGGGTGCATTTCGATCATCCATTCCAGCGGCGCGCCGGTCTCGGCTTCCAGGCCGAGGACGTCCACCGTGGTCTGGCCGCAGCAATATACGTTGTGCGTCCGGGCGGTTTCCACGGGAGTCGACACGATTCGGATCACCGGAGGCGGCGTGCTCGGGGCCTGGGAAAATGCGGCGCAGCAGAGCAGCGGCATGGCTAGGAGCAGTTTCAGGTGCATAGTCCTCCAATGAACAAGACGCGCGTCGCCCCCGGAACGTGCATGCCTTCGGATCAGCGCAGCGTGACCACCGTGGCGCCCCAGCCGCCCGCCGCCCCGGGAGCGTCGGCGAAGGAGGCCACAAAGTCCGTTCGCGCTAGGATCGCTCGCACCATCTCGCGCTGCACGCCGATGCCCCGGCCGTGGATGATGCGAACGGCCCGGAACCCCAGGCGGCGGGCTTCCAGAAGATATTCCTCCACGACCTCATGCACATCGCGAGGCGGCACTGTGTGCAGGTCGAAGACGTCGGTAATCGGGATGCGAAGCGGCTCTTCCATCGAATGCGGGGAATCCCCGGCCCGCGGAGCGTCCCGCCCAAAAACCAAAGAGCCCGGTCAGCTTAGCCAACCGGGCCCGCATTGCCTTCTTTTACAGCGCGCACCTGAACGTCAGGCGACTTGAGAACGGCACTGGCTCAACATCGCTTCCATCTGGTCCTTCAACCGAAGCTTCTGTTTCTTCAAACGAGTCTCCTCCAACTCCTGCTCATACGTCAGATGAGAGATCGCTTCCAGCGCATCCAGCATCTTGGAATACTCGGTATGCTGTGAAGCCAGGCTGCGAAACTCCTCGTTTGTTTCGATCAGGTGCGCCTTCAACTCCTCTTGTGCGTTTCTTTCCATAGATGGCATCTCCTCCCAGTGAGGCTGCCACGCCGAGTCGGCTGGAACGAGGCAAGGCTCGGTGGGTTAGCTCCCATGTTCACTTGCGGGCGGCGTCGCCGTCCACCCCGCATCCAAATTAACATGAATGAAACTTCATGACAATAGCCGCTTCTGGGGGGTGGTGATAGTAACCGTCCCTACGGCTAACCACTTGAAATTCTAAGGAATTGTAGAACTCCCGAGCGGTGGTGTTGGACTCCCGAACCTCCAAAAATACGTCGCCCTGTTTCTCCGCCAGAAACGCTTCCACCAGGGCTCGCCCCGCTCCCTTCCGCCGGCAATCCGGGGCCACGGCCAGATTCAGGATTTCCCACTCCTTTTCGGCGGTTTTCCGGGAGGCCAGGAATCCGGCCACGCGCCCGGAGCGCACCGCCACCAGCAGGTCATAGCCGAGGTAGTCCCGCGGCGGCCAGGCCGCGGCCTCCGGGCTCGCCTCCTGGATGGCGGCGATCTCCGCCAGGTCCCGCGCTTCTCCCTTCCGGATCTCCACGACATCATGGTAGAGCCTTTTGCGGCGCTACTCGGAATATTGCCGCCGCCTAGCCTGTCCGCAGTATGGCCCGCCGGGGCCATCCGCTTTATTCTGAAGAACACTGGAGGAACCATGGCGGATCGGCCTGAACCATTTCCGGGCGGCCGCGGAGAAGAGCAGGGCGGGCGGATCGATTGCGTCTATCTCACCTGCTTCCCGGCGGACTTCTCCTTCCTGGCGTCCATACTCTACTTCTCCCGCATACGCCTCCATCGCGCGGAGACGCTCGAAGCCGCGGATTTCCTGCTCACGGTCTCCGGCGCCACCGTCCTGCTCACCGAGACGACATACCTGGACGGTTCCTGGCGCAACGCCCTTGAGATGCTGGCCGATGCGCACCCCTGCGTGGGGGCCCTGGTGGCCGCGGAGCCGGTGGATCTGCCCTACGTTCACGACGCCGCCGGCCGCGGCGCCTGCGGCGTGCTCTGGAAACCTCTGCCCGACGACCGCACGGTAGCCCTGATAAGAACCGCCCACGAAGCCTCCCGAAACCGGGTGCAGCTCGTGGATCGAAGTGACGCCCTCTCGTTCCGAAACCGCGACAGATAGCCGGGTTCGGAGGCCCGTGAGTGGGAAGGACCGGCGCGCCCGCGCCGTGCGTGGGTCCGTCTGCCTTCGCGTTAGTGGGACGGACCGGGGTACCCGCGCTATGTGTGGGTCCGTCTGCCTTCTTCCTGCTTTCTTCGCTTGTGACGCGCGACCCACCCGAGTGCCTTCAACACTCTCCCGTCAAAGTGACCGTCGCCCACTCCCGCCCTCGGAATTGGCTGGCAGTCCAAC
This sequence comes from Bryobacteraceae bacterium, assembly GCA_035524535.1. Taxonomy (GTDB): domain Bacteria; phylum Acidobacteriota; class Terriglobia; order Bryobacterales; family Bryobacteraceae; genus BOG-224. Next base: position 6,337 of record DATKOS010000177.1, on the reverse strand, counting down.
TTCAATTGCGCGTCTTCGACGATTCAACTTGGACGTCAATTCCGGGTTCGTCCGCCGGAACGAGCTCTCGCCCTCCAGCCTTGAGTGCGATCAACGGCATCAGGCCAGCCAAGTAGACAAACGAGCCGAGGATGGGTTCATCATGTGCACCCTGCGCTGTCGCTACGTGGGCCGCCACACCGAAGGCGACTGCGCTGGGCACCAGGGCAGTGCCGATGGCGAGCCCTGCATAACGCAGCGATACGATAACGAGGTACTGCCCTACTAAACACAGACCACCCACTTGAGCCAAAGGAATCAGCGTGCCTCCTGAAAGCGGCGCCCATGGTCCCGTCTTGAGGGCGATCATCAGCGGAAGACTTATCAGACTAAGTGGCCAGATTAGCGAGCTCGGAGACCATCCGGCGCTCTGCTGTTCCAACATCGTGTAATGAATCCCCGCCGCGATAGCACCGATCAGCCCAACCGCCCAAACATACAAATTGGATGCTGATGGAGCGCCCTGCCAGCACAAGCAGCTCCCGACGGCGACTAGGATCATACATACTGTGGGTGTGATGCCGCTTCTGATCGCACCAGTCCTCAATCCGAGGACGAGCACGACGACCGGAGCGAGATTGAACAGGATGTTGGCGAACCCAATGGTCGTATGTTGGAGATTCCAAGCCAAGCACACGATTGACACAGCGTTGGCCCCACTACGGAGCCATACGGGCCATGCGGGTGGACTTATAAGCAATTGCCGTTGACGATATGCGCCCGGTGTCGCGGCAATGAGGGCGATAAGCGACCGAGCAAACGTAATCTGAGTGGCGGGAAGTCGACCGGCCGCAGTGTGAACGACAACGTACATCAGCCCGTACGAAAGCGCCGAGAGTAGTCCTGCGAAAACTCCAACTATCTGCCCGCTCGTGGTTCCCGGGCGGCAGCTCCGCTCGAAGGATCTCACCTAGTGTCCATCCGGATCTAAGCTTCGTCTTTCGACTTCGGTGCTTCTGCAGTGCATATAATCATGGAAATCGGCGCGAAGCCGGCTATATTAGGCAGTTTGCCGAACTCCGTAAACCCTACACGCTCGAATGCCCTCACACTTGCGGTATTCGACCGATCTTGAAATCCAAAAATATACGTCAGGTTTGTCCTCGCCCGACAGTATCCGATGACGAACTCGAGGAACAGAACGCCTAACCCACGTCCCCGCCATGCGCGACCCATGTAAGCCGAGATCAGACCATAGGCCTCGCGGATCTTCTGGAAAGGCGTCGTGTGGAATGGCTGGACTGTACACCAGCCGGCAATTGTCCCGTTGCAGTCAATGCAAAGCCAGAACTTGAAATCGGCCGACTGTTGACGGATCAGTTTCAGAAGTTGGTCTCGGATTCCGTCCAAATCTGAAAGGTCGGGCCCATCCTCGCCAAAAGCCAAGGCTGCGCCGTCAAGCCAGATTTCAGTTATCGTATCCAGATCATCCGCAGTGGCTTCACGCGCGAAAAAAGAATCTCCAATTCGGAACACTGTTGCGCCGCGCTCGACTGACAGTTCTGCCCCAGCAGAATCTAACTTAGGCAGCATTCGCATCCCCTAGGAACTGAAGCAAATGGCGAAAGTTTATCATCGCCGACGTTTATGCGTCAACCCGCCTACCCGCCCACCCGGCGCTCAGGCGTGTTCATTGCCGAGCCCGTCCGCGCCACTCCGCCCGCGTCGTCCGAGTGGGCGGTAGTCCGTACGGGGCCACGCGTCCCTTGCGAGACGAAGCTGGTTCGAAGGGCCGTCAATCCGCAAAGCGGAGACTGCCACCATGATCTGCACGCCGGCATCCCTGGCGCAGGAAGACGGGGCGGCGCTCGGAGCGCAGGCCGGAGAGGAGGCATCCGAAGCGTGGTGACCGCCGCCGGCCCTACGCCGGGCCGCGCAAACGCACTTCAACCTCACGTTTGAAGCGCGGCCGTAACCGACTTTCCGACTTTTGGACCTATCCTCCAGGCCACTGGCATAGCGGCGCCGGGTTTGGAGAAACTACGAGCAGTCCAGTAGTAGGTGGAATATCTGAATCGCGCCGAGGTCCGGGTTTCGGGTGTGACATGAAATCTTCACGTTCTCCAGCCCAGGGGTTTGCCAGTTCGGTGACGACAGCGCGCTGTTTTTCATGCACACGTGGAGTAAGGTCTCGCTAGCGGACAACTGGCCGGTTACGTCGCTCAGCCAATCAGCACAGGTGCGGTTCTGAACGTACCCGAGCATGCCTGCGGACGGCCAGGCAGAGGCGTACGCGCCATCGAGGAACATACCCAGGCCGGACGGCCCCAAATATGCCGCTACCGAGTCCGAACGGTAGAGGCGCTTGGCCTCCAAGTGAAATCTGGGGCGCGTGCCGCGACGGGCGAGCTCGAACTCGATGTCAATTCGTGGCCGACGTTTGCCCCGCCGTTCAGGCTGGTCATTCTGGGGTGGATCATCGAGCACGCACAGATGCTCCATCCAATCTTCTGCGCCGTCAGACTCGATGATTGCTCTTGCTTGTTCCACGAGAAGGCCAGTAATCGCCGGTTCTTCTTCACTCGCGAGTGGCGTACCTACCAGTTCTTTGCGGGCGCGCACAACGAGTTCCAAGCAGTTCTTGACGAACGCGGAACGGTATGCGTCCCGCTGGGCGGGGCCCGGAAGAGATGTCATACGACTACACCGCCTGTCGCAACCGGCCCCTGGGTTGCGAGCGAGTCGGCGATAATTTCCTGGGCGTCTGCAATGGCCTGGGTTCTTGTCCAGTGCAAACGCTGGAACGGCTTAAGCAAATAAGTACTCGGGCCATCGTAGATTCGGAGATTGCGGTCGTAGTAGAGCCATTGGGCTCTGCGCTCGATGAGCGTGTCGCGCGTGGCGCGCATGATGTTCGCCTGCGCCGATGTTGCGTCCACTACCTCAACGTCTAGCGGGCTCTCAGCGTGTGGAGCGATCGTAATTGCGGCGAGGCCTGAGGTGTCCCCCGAGAGCACCTGGACCCGATGTCTTGCCTTCGAGGTGCCATTGAGGAAGCCGTCCAGTTCGTCCCGGATCATTCTGGCGTAAGCCGCGCACTCGTCACGAGTAGGTTTTCCTATAGCCTTCTTCGACCTCTTGCCCCGCGTTAACCCAAATCGTACGTGGACGAGATCGTAAACCGCAGCGCGCCCGCGCGACGACAGCTTCAGGCTCTCAAATGTGAGGAAGTTGAGAGCCTTGACGAACTCCAGGAGGTTGAAGTCGTCGCGGTCGGCACATGCCTCGCTGATCCGTTGATGCAACGCTTCCCAGGCAGTCAAGTCTGAGGCCTCCGTGAAGGGCACCGGTAAGCAACGAAGGGATTTGAGCGTGCCGATGGACTTCTGAATCCCCGCTTGAGTCGTCGTCAGGAACTGGTGGTACTTCACGAAGTCTGAATTCAAATACAAAGCGAGCGCTCGTAAGAGATCAGGGCGGCCTGTTGGCGATATCATTCCGATCTGTCGTGACGGAACCACGAGAAACTGCTCCGTATAGACGGCAAAGCTTCGTGAGGCGCTGATTACCACGTGTGGGGGTCCACAAACACTTAATTTCTTCTCGATCCCCGCTCGCTTGCTCAAGAAGATCGCGTCCGCCGGTAGTGCTTCAATGGCACTTATCGGAAACGAGATGAGGTATCTGCGATTCTTGAGCGGCTTCACATTCAGTGTTCTGCGACCAACCAAGTCATCGCGTCGGACTGAATTGTCCTCTGTTGCCTTCTCGGCAGGGATGAATTCAGGACCTTGTGATAGTGTGATAGCCCGATTGGTTTCGAGATCCCCGATGCTGGAACAGCGCTTCGTTGAAGAACGCAACACGCGGAGGTCCATCTTGGTACCCCACATTGCGACCTTCCACGGCAAAGAAGTGCCATCCTGGACCTCGCGCAGGTCGATGGGCGTGACGTCGCTCGAGTTGACGACGATGCTCCAGACTTCTTGTCGGCGCTTGGCTCGTGCCGGCGTGTTCGTCAGTTGGTTCGCACCAAGCGGTGAGTAGACCTCGATCACATGCTCAGGTGCTGGAGCGGCTGCATTGAAAAAGAACGCGGCGGCGGGCAGCGTGGCTCGTCCCGCGAAAAGCGTATCTGCGACGTTTGCGAAGTTCGCTACGGACCAGAGCGCGTGCTTGGCCATGAATGATCGGCGGAAGCTCTTTGACTCGTACTTGAAGAGCGTCATGGCGGGCAGGAGGAGGGCCGAGACGCCCTCTCCGTCCATAACTTGCGCTGACCGCCATGCAAACGCCTCCGCGAGTTGGTTTCCGCCAACGGGGTGCTGGTCCTTGTGCTTCTTAATCCACTCCCAAGCGGGCTTTTCTTCGTCCGAGAGTTCCTCAGGGTTGAGTTCCTTCCACGGCGGGTTGCCGACGACCCATTGGAACGGATTCTTCTGTGCTCGGCGGAGCCACTCCTCGTCCTCGTTGAAGGCGTTCGCGCAGAAGATGTTCTGATTTCTGAGGGAGGGTAGCTGCCAAGTCGTCTCGGTGAGGTCTGGTGGGTCGACGTAATCCAGAAGTGTCAACGCGAGGCTGAGTTCTGCAATTTGGCAGGCGTCCTCGTCAACGTCAACCCCAAACACGTGGTTGCGTAAGAGCGCCCCGAGTTCTGTAGGGCGGAGTCTTCGGCCCAACTCCCGGCGTCGCCGTTCGACGAGCTTACGGTAGCACTGCACGAGGAACGCCCCGGACCCGCATGACACGTCGAGGACGCGCATTCCCGGCTTGAGTGGCTGTTGCGCATCGAGCTGGTCGAGCATGTAGTTTACCAGAGGAACCGGCGTATAGTAGGCGCCCCGCGTTCTTCCCGCACTCTCCCCGGACGGCTTGATGGTCGCGTGCAGAAATTGTTCGTAAATAACCGAGAGTGTCTCGATCGGAATGAAGGAGAAATCGTAGATGTCAAACAACGGTAGCTGGCCGGAGGCCGCGTCCGCACCTTGAAATACGGATGCTACCTTCTGCAGTCGTTCCGCCCCGAATTCACGAATCTTCGTCTGGGAGAGCGGGAAAACTGACCCATTGAGCCAATCATCAACCTGACGAACGAGGTCCAGAAACGCGCTCATGCGCGCGTTGTGCCCGAAGACGTCGCAGGGGTCGATGTTCCATTTACCCAGACGGTTGTCCGAAAGGATGCCACGCTGGCGGAGGTACTGGAGGTAGACGAACTTGCCGATCATCGCATGAGCCAAGCGACGATCGCGCACCCCGTCCTGTTCAAGCCAGCGGTCGAGGGCGCTGAGGTTATCGAGCAGTTGCCAGTCTACGCGACGATCCGGAGTGACGACATTACCAAGTTCCTGCCAGACCTTGCCGCTATCAATTGCGGACGAGTGGATCGGGCCGAGTTGGGTCGCGACGTCTTGAAAGTTGTCGAGAACCCGAATTGCACCGGCTAGGGGATCGGCATTACGCTCGTATTGGAATCCAGGGTAGAGTCGAATCCACCCGGTACCTACGATCAGGAGGAAGGGAACAGCATTCTGGTTCCAAACCCGCTTGTGGATCTCGCGTGCCTCGTCCTCAGAGTTAGCTTGGCAAACGAAGACCGTCGGCACATTCCCGCGAGCCGCGTCAAACGCCGCGCCGTTGAGGACGTAGGCGCCGTGGAGGCTGCATTCCGCCCGTGCTTTGCGAAAGACATGCCCGAAGTCCCGATCCGTGTCGAGGGCAGTACCTTGGAGGTAGTTTGAGGACTGTTGGTATCCAAGCGCGTCAAGCAGTTGGTTGATTTGCACAAGAACAGCCCTTGCCGGTCGGTCGTCGACCCTTGTCAACGAACACGATTCATTTTAGCGGTCAAGCGACCCGCTTGTACGCCGAGCCGTAGTCAGCCGACACGTTGGCCGACCAAATTCTAGCCTACAACATAATCGTACAAAAATGTTTGGTTTCGCTCGCAGAAATTCCCAGGAGACGCATTATCGAGAGCGGCACGCTAATCGCCGTTTTGACGGGTCTTGAACCAGTCAGTGGCGTTGTATACGGTTTGGAGGTCGAGCCCGAAACGGCCCCCGCCAAGGCCCTGGCGTTCCAACACACCTTCCCGTATTCCCCGGCCGCTTCGCGCCGCGAAACTGATCCGACCTTTTTCAGTCACCAAACTCTAAGATAGTATCGCCGCTGATTCCAAACCACTTAACCCGCTCAACTCCCTGGGGGAAACTCAGGGGAAACTCAGGGACAGACCGCAAGGGGAAACTCAGGGACAGACCGCAAGTAAATCGCGCCCCTAACCCCCCTCCCATCAACCCCTTACAAAGTGTCAATGCCGGTTGAAAATTCCCCATTCCGCCGGTTGAAAATTCCC
>DATKOS010000176.1:0-8297 GCA_035524535.1 Bryobacteraceae bacterium | reverse complement strand
ACGCGGCGCGGCCTGGCGGCATGGCTGGCGCGCGCCGCGGCCGTGGCGCTGGTGACCGCTATTCTGCTCACGGCCTCGCGCGCGGCGCTGGTGGCATCCCTGGCGAACGTGGCGTTTGTGGCGCTCTCCTGGCGGCAATCGAGCGCGCTGCAGCGGGCGTCGTCACTGGCTATTCTGGCGCTACTAGTTGTGGGCGCCGCGCGGCTGGCGCCGGCCGCCACCCGGGCGCGCCTGGCCACGCTGCCGGAGGAAGCCACCGAAGGAACCATGCATGACCGGACGCGCATCTGGCGCGCCGGCATCCACCTTTTGGCCAAACACCCTCTGCTTGGCGTCGGGCTGGACGCTTATCCGAAGGCGGCCTATCCGGAACTGCGCATTCACTACAACGCCCACAACACCTTTCTCTCCGTGCTGGTGGAAGAGGGCGTGGCGGGGTTCGCGATCTTCGCCTGCCTGCTGGGCGCGCTGGCGTGGTTTGTCAGCCTGTTGAGCGCCAGCGAACGGGCGCTCTGGTATGGAACGCTGGTAGTGTGGGCGGTGGGCGTCTCGACGGTGGCCTGGGAGCACCGCAAACCCACGTGGCTCCTGTTCGCCCTTATCGCCGCGGCGGGCGCGCGGTCCTTCCAGCCGTCTGGCGCGCCGGTGGAAGAAGGCCGGCCTTGAAGATCCGCGTGCTGGAAATTCTCGCCACGCTGCGCCGCGCCGGCGCGGAGCGCGTGGCCGTCTCTCTAGCGAGCGGGCTGGACCCGGAGCGCTTCGAAACCGAGGTAATTTCCTTGAAGCCGCCGTTCGAGGGCGGGTTTGAGCCGGTGCTCGCGGAGCGCGGCATTGCGGTCCGGCATCTGGGGAAGCGGGACGGTTTGGACCCGCGCATGTGGCCCCGGTTGGCGCGGGCGATGGCGCGCTTCGAGCCCGACATCATCCACACCCATTCGTACGTGATGCGCTACGCGCTGCCGGCCTGGGCGGCGCGGCGGCAGGGCCGGCTGGCGCACACCGTACACAACGTGGCGGACCGGGAAGTGGAGCCGCTGGGCCGCGCGGTGCATCGCGTGGCGTTTCGCGCGGGCGCGCTGGCGGTGGCAATCTCCCACGACGTGGCGCGGTCCTTCGAACGCATGTACGGCTTTGCTCCCGCGGCCACGATTCCGAACGGCGCGGATACGCGCCACGGATACCGCCCTAGCGCACGCGAGCGCTGGCGGCGGGAGCGTGGATTCGGCGCGGGCGAATTTCTGGTGGCCTCCGTGGCGCGCTTCGAGAAGCAGAAGAATCCGCTGGGCCTGATGGAGGCGTTCGCGCGAGCGTTCGCGGGGAGGGCGGACGCAAGGCTGGTGATGGCCGGGGAGGGCAGTTTGCTGGAAGCCGCGCGCCGGCGGGCGGAGGAACTGGGCGTGGCGCGGCGCGTCTACTTCCAGGGACTTTGCCTGGACGTGCCGGAGCTGCTTTCAGCGTGCGACCTGTTCGTGCTGGGGTCGGATTGGGAGGGCTCTTCGGTGGCCGTCATCGAGGCCATGGCGGCGCATCTTCCGGTGGTGGCGACGGCGGTGGGCGGCGTCCCTGAATTGGTGCAACAGGATGCCACGGGACTGCTGGTACCGGCGGGCCATGGCGAGGCGCTGGCATCGGCCATGCGGGATTTGGCCGCCGATGGGGCGCGCCTGCGGGCGTTTGGCGAAGCCGGGGCTCGCCGCGCGCGCGAATTTGATACCGCCGCGATGGTGGCCGGGTACGCCGAGTTCTTTGAGCGGGTGGTGGCGGGCGCGCGAGGGAAACGGAGGACGGCGAGAGGCGCTGCCGAGTCTGCGGGCGGCGAGCGCGTTGCGCTTCTTGTGACGGGCCTGGGCGCGGGCGGCGCGGAGAGCCAGGTGGCGCGCCTCGCCATGGAAATGAAGCGACGGGGTTGGCAGGTCCAGGTGATTTCGCTGCTTGTGGCGGAGGGAGAGCTTGCCGGCGCGCTGCGAGCCGCCGGCGTCCCGGTGGTTTCGCTCCGGATGCGCGAGGGCCGCGCCGATCCGCGCGGCTTGTTCCGCCTGGCTTCGGCCCTGAAGCGCTGGCGTCCGGGCGTGCTTCACAGCCACATGTTTCACGCCAACCTGCTAGCGCGCGCGGCGCGGCTGCTGTGCCCGGTTCCCGTGGAAATCTCGACGCTCCACAGCGCCGTGGAAAGCCGCCGAGCGGACGTGCGGGGGCGCTCCCGCGTGCGCGATGCGGCCTACCAGTGGACGGATTGGCTGACGGACGCGGTTGTGGCGGTGAGCGAAGCGGTGGCGCAACGCCATATTTCCGGCGGCGCCGCGAAGGCGGCCAAGACGCGCGTCATTCCGAACGGCGTGGATACGGACGAGTTCCGGCCGGATGCGGACCGCCGCGCGCGCGTTCGCGGCGAATTGGGGCTGGGGGCCGAGTTTACCTGGCTGGCGGCGGGGCGTCTCCTATGGAAAAAGGATTTCCCGGCGATGCTGCGCGCGCTTGCCTCGCTCCCCGGCGGACGGCTGTTGTTGGCCGGCGAGGGACCGCAAGAGGCGGAGTTGAAGGCTCTGGCCGGCGAACTCGGCTTGGCCTCGCGCGTGCGATTCCTGGGACAGGTTCGCGATATGGCCGGGGTGATGGCAGCGGCGGACGGCTTTGTGATGTCGTCCGTGGTGGAAGGGCTGCCGGTGAGCCTTCTGGAAGCCATGGCTAGCGGCTTGCCGGCAGTGGCCACGGATGTGGGCGGGGTCGCCGAGGCGATGGGCGGGCGGACCTCTGACGAAGACGATTGGGCTTGCGGGTTTGTGGTTCTGCCGGGAGATTCCGCCAAACTGGCGCAATCCATGGCTGCCGTGATGGCCATGCCCGGGTGGGAGCGCGAACGCATGGGGCGCGCCGCGCGGGAGCGGGCGGTAACGCGGTTCGCTTTCGGCGCGGTGGCGTCCGCGTGGGAAAAGATGTATCGCGAATTGCTGGAGCGGAGGCGCCCATGGATGTGACGAGCCGCTACGTTCTGGATTTCGCGACGCGCCACGCGGCGGGCCAGCCGTGCGAGATTCTGGATTTCGGCTGCGGCGCCGGCGGCGTGGTGGCCGCCGGGCGCGCCGCGGGCCTGCACATGTGGGGCGCGGACGTATACTACGGCGGGTCGGAAACACGGCGCGATGCGGAAGCAGCGGGGCTGCTGGGCTCCGAGGTGCTTGAGATTCGCGGGGGGCGGCTGCCGTTCGCGGATGCCTCCCTTGACCTGGTGGTGAACAATCAGGTGATGGAGCATGTGGAGGACCTGGATCGCGAACTCGGCGAGATTCACCGCGTGCTCAAGCCGGGCGGAACGGCTCTGAGCCTGTTTCCGTCGCGCGACGTTTGGCGCGAGGGGCACATCGGCATACCCTTCGCGCACCGGTTCCCGAAGGGATCGCGCGCGCGCTTGTGGTGGACGTGGGGGCTGCGGTCGCTCGGGCTGGGGTATTGGAAGGAACAGGCGGCCACGGGGCGCCAGTGGGCCGTGGACAAGCTTGCCTGGATGGACGCTTATACGCGCTACCGCTCGCGGCGGGAGATTTTCCGCGCCTACGACCGCTATTTCCGCAACGAAGCCATGGAGGCGGACTACATTCGCTACCGGCTGCGCGACCGCGCGTGGCGGGCCCCGGCGGCGGAACTGTTGCGCGTACCGCCTGTGCGGGCCGCGGGCGTGGCTCTCTTCCGCAAGCTGGCGTTTCTGGTGATTCTCTCGCGAAAGGAAGCGCGGTGAGGATCGCATACGTAGTGACGCGCGGCGACGCGGTGGGCGGGGCCACGGTGCACGTAATGGAAATGGCGCGGGCCATGCTGGAGCGCGGGCATGAAGCGGCGATCTTTGTGGGCGGCGGCGGGGCGGCGGCGAGCTTACTAGCGGAATCCGGGGCCCCGGTGCGAACGCTGCGGCTGCTGGCGCGCGCGGTGAATCCGGAGCGCGACGCGCGGGCGTTCCTGGAATTGGCGGCGGCGTTGCGGGAGTTCAACCCGGCGCTGGTGTCCACGCACACGGCCAAGGCCGGCTGGATTGGGCGCGCGGCTTGCAAGCGGCTGGGGATTCCGGTGGTGCACACGCCGCATGGCCTGCCGGTGCGCGAGCGCCTGCCGGGATCGGGCGGGCGGCTTTACGAGGCGGCGGAGCGCCTGGCGGGCGGCTGGGCGCGGGCGGTAATCTGCGTATCGGAGTCCGAGCGGCGCGTGGCGATAGAACGCGGCCTTGCGCCCGTGGAGCGCCTGGTGGCGATTGCGAACGGCGTGCGAGATACGCCGCCGGCCCTGCGCGCCGTGCCGGAAGCCTCGCCCCCGCGGGTCATCAGCGTGGCGCGCCTGGAGGCGCCGAAGGATCACGCGACGCTGCTACGAGCCATGGCGGCGCTAAGGGGCCTGGAGTGGGAACTGGAACTGGTTGGCGATGGGCCGTTGGAGGCGGAGTGCCGCGAACTGGCGGCGCGCCTGGAAATCGCCGCGCGGGTGCGTTTCGCGGGATATTCGGCGGACGTTGCGGAAGCGCTTGGGCGGGCGCAGATCTTCGTCTTGTCGTCACGATCCGAGGCGCTCCCCCGGAGCGTGCTGGAGGCCATGCGCGGGGGGTTGCCAGTGGTTGCGACGGACGTCGGCGGGCTGCCGGAGCTGGTTGGGACCGGGCGCGAGGGGGTTCTGGTTCCGCGGCAGGACGCGGCCGCGCTGGCGGCGGCGCTTGCCGAATTGATCCAGGACCCAGTGCGGCGCATGCGCATGGGGGCGGCTGCGCGGCGGCGCTACAAGGAACAGTTCGGTCTGGAGCGGATGGTAGAGCGCACGCTGCAGGTTTACGAACGCGCGCTGCAGGAATGAACTACCGCCGCGGAGCGGCGCTCAACCGCGCCATTTCCTGGGGGAACAATGGGTTCTTGGGGTATTCCTGGGTCAGTGCGGCCAGGATGCCGCGCGCCTGATTCACGTCGCCATCGCGGAGCGCCGCAACGGCCAGCAGCAGGCGCGCCAGCGGGGCCAGGTAGTGCCCCTTGGTAGCCGTGAGCTTGAGCTTCTCGATGCCCAGGGCCCGATCGGTTTCGCCTCCCGCCGCGCGCAGAAACAGGCGGATGATGAGCGGCTTGATGCTGAGCATGTAGTTCTCCACGCCCACAGCGAGCCACGCGTCGTAATACGTCGGGTCCTTGGCGAGCAGCGTCTCGGCGTCCACGCGCGAGGCCTTCATCACCTTCCATGCGGCGCGGTAGCGCTTGTCGATCAGCGAAATGTAGTCGCTCTCCAGCCCTCCGGCCATCACGTTGGCGAACATGGCGTTCTTGTCGTTAGGCTGGCGCGCCGCAAGCTGACGGGCGGTAGCGATGGCCTGGTCGAACTTGGCCTTCGCCACGGGATCTGGCATCAGGCGGTGGTCCGTCATGAAGTGGTCGTCGTGGGTGAAGAACTCGGCCTGGAGAATGTGCAGGCGGTCGAACTCGGCGAAGAGGTAGGCGGCCGCGTCCGAAGCGAAGCCTAGCGGGTCCGTGGGGTGCTGCCGCTCCCACTCGCGGAAGGTCTGGTGCGCCTCCGGGAACTGCAGGTTATACATCTGGCGGAAGCCCGTATCGAGCGGCGTGGCCGGCTCGCTGGCGAGCGCGGCGGCGCACAGGGCCGGAAGGAGTAACAGTCTTGTAAGCGGCATTCGGCTAAACGTCCGACGGCGGCAGGTCCGTTTCCGGCCCCCATGTCTTGAGTGACGCCTTAACAACCCGCCCCGTTACGGCCTACACCGCTTCGGCGTCAGCGGTTCTTCTCGCGATGGTACCGCAACTTGTAAGCTTAAAGGACATGGAATATATCAGGCTTGGGTCGGCGGGATTGAAAGTTTCAAGACTGTGTCTGGGAACCATGACGTACGGTTCCAGCAAATGGCGGCCATGGGTGCTGGACGAGGAGGAGAGCCGGCCGTTCGTGCGCAAGGCGCTTGAATTAGGGATCAACTTCTTCGATACCGCGGACATGTATTCGCTGGGCGCGAGCGAGGAAGTTCTGGGCCGCGCACTGCGCGATTTCGGACCGCCGCGGGACCAGGTGGCCATCGCCACGAAAGTCTATAATCCGATGGGCGACGGCCCCAACCAGCGCGGGCTTTCGCGCAAGCACATCATGCACGGCATCGATGACAGCCTGCGGCGCCTGGGCACAGATTACGTGGACCTCTACTACATCCACCGCTTCGATTACGAGACGCCCATCGAGGAGACCCTGGAAGCGCTGCACGATGTAGTGCGGGCGGGCAAGGCGCTGTATCTGGGCGCATCCTCCATGTACGCCTGGCAATTCGCCAAGATGCTCTACACGGCCGAACGAATGGGGCTCACGCGCTTCGTCGCGATGCAGAATCATTACAACCTGCTGTATCGCGAGGAGGAACGCGAGATGATGCCGCTGTGCCGCCACGAAGGCATCGCCCTGGTTCCGTGGAGCGCGATGGCGCGCGGCTTCGTGATGGGCGGATGGAGCCGGGAGCAGCGCGGCGGCGAGACCATGCGCGCGAAGACGGACGATTACGCGCACGGCATCTATGGCCAGCCCTCGGATTTCGAAGTCGTGGAATGCATCACGCGCGTGGCCAAGGCGCGGGGCGTCTCCAACGCGCAAATCGCGCTGGCGTGGGTGCTGCAACAGCCGGGAGTGACGGCGCCGCTGGTGGGCGCGAGCAAGATCAAGCACCTGGAGGAGGCCATCGAGGCGGAGAAGTTACGCTTCGATGACGCCGAACTGAAGCTGCTGGCCGAAGCCTACCGGCCGCACCGGGTGCTGGGGCATTCGTAGATCCGGTTCGAGGCCGGGGCTCGCCGGGGCGCGGTGATGTTATGCACTCTCCGTGAGATAATGCAGCGAGGAGTGTGGGCGTGGTGAGGCGAATCGCCGGGTTCTCGATTCTCCTTTGGTGCTCCGTGCCATTGTGTCCCGTGGCCCGGGCGCAAAGCCCCGCCAGCGCCTGGTACCTCTCCGGCCGCGTGATTCTGGACTCCGGATGGCCTCCCGACAGCCGGGCGGACATTGTCCTCACCTGCAACAGCCAGCCCTACGTGGCCGCCCACACCGATAAGAACGGGCAGTTCAATTTTTTGCTGGGTGCGCCCGCCAATCGCGGCCTTCAGGACGCCAGCGTGGCGATGCCCGACGGCAACTTCGGGCGCGCGCGCTCCGGCGGGGGCGGGCTGACCGCGTCCCCGCAGGACCAGAGCAACTCCACGGACCAGCAGCAATCGAATACCGGCGCGAATTCCACCGCGAATCCGGCGGCGACAGGCCTTTCCAACCAGCAGCTTTCGCCCCCCGCCGGACCCGGGACGCGAGGCTTAGGCGACAGAGCCTTCGCGCACTGCGAGCTGCAGGCGCAAGTTCCGGGATACCGGTCGCCCACGATTAGCCTGGATAACCGCAGGGCGATGGACAATCCCAACCTGGGGACCATTGTGCTGCGCCGCATTGGGCCGGCGCCGCGGGGACCGGTGAGCGCCACGGAGCTGGCCGCGCCGAAGAGCGCCTTAAAGGCGTTTCAGAAGGGGCGACAGGCGGAGACGGCGAAGAAGCTGGACCAGGCGCGGCAGAGCTTTGAGAAAGCGACGAAGGTTTACCCGAAGTATGCGGCCGCATGGTGTGAACTAGGCAAGCTGGACCTGGCGAACAACGACCTGAACGGCGCGCAGCGGATGTTCCGCGCCGCCATCGACGGCGACCCGCAGTATCTCGACTCCTACCTGCAGTTGGCCGCCCTGGAGGCTCTGGTTCGCGACTGGCGGGGCCTGGCGGCCACCACGGACGCGGCGCTTCGCCTGGACGCGCACGAGTTCCCGCAAGCCTACTACCTGAACGCGCTGGCGCATTTCAATTTGCGCAACACGGATGCGGCCGAGAAGAGCGCGCGGGAAGCCGAGAGGCTCGACACGCGGCGCAGGTTCCCCGGCAGTTGGCGGGTGCTGGGGACCGTGCTGCTGATCCAGCGGCAATTCGGCGAAGCCTCCGCGCAGTTGCGCGAATACCTAAGGTTGGCCCCCCGCGCGCCGGACGCGCCCGCGGTACGCTCGCGTTTGGCGGAGATCGAGAGGCAGGCGGCGGAGGGGGAGAGCCCCGAGTAGCTTAGCGCTCACTTACGCGGTACGCGCACGCGTTCGCGGCCCGGCGCGGGTGCGGGCTCTCTCTTGAAAATCGTTCTAGGGCTTGCCTCTTCATTGTTGCGGATGAGGCTTCGCATCACAGCGGGGCTGATACCATCTTTGTCATGGCGGACGAAGGACTTTTTTCCCTGGATGGACAGACGGCGGTGGTAGTGGGAGGCGGCG
>DATKOS010000175.1:0-7910 GCA_035524535.1 Bryobacteraceae bacterium | reverse complement strand
TGCTTGAGAAGTATGGCGGCGTTGAGCGGGTAAGGGAGCGGGCGCAGATCTTCACGGAGAAGGCGCGGCGGATTGTCTCGGAGTTCCCGGAATCCGCGTACCAGCGGGCGCTGCTGGCGGTGACCGACCTGGTGACCGAGCGCGACCACTAGAGACGGGCCTTGGGTCCTGCCTCTTTCTTTCTTCTTGTGAGCGGGGCCACCCTGATAAAATGGCGTACAGAAATGCCTGCCAGCGGTCCACCCGTGGGTTTGCGCCAACTCCTGGACGAAGGGATTACTCAGCTTCTCGGGGATGCGGATGCGCTCTCCGAGCAGCGGGCGGCGCGGGAAGCTTGTGAAGCCGGCGAGCGCGCGCGGCGGGAAACCGCCGATCGCCTGAATCAGGCGGTGCGGCGCATGCGCCAGGCTTGCGAACCGGAAGGAGTTTCAGGCGCGCTGCTGGACGCGGCGGCGGCGTTCGCCGGGGGCGCGGCGCTATTCCGCGTAGAAGGAGAGATGCTCCGCGGCGATAGAGCGCGCGGGGCTCCGGAAGCGGCCGGCGATTTCCGCGCGCTGGAGCTTGCGCTGGACCGGGCGCCGGCGCTGGCGTCCGCCGCGGCGACTCGCGAGCCGGTGGTTACGGCGACGGATCCAGAGAGCGTTTCCCCGGAGTTGGCGGCTTTTCTAGGGCTCCCCGCCGGCGGGCGAGCGGCTATTTTCCCGGTGGTTTCGCGCGATGCCGCCGTGGCGCTGGCGTTTGCCTGGGGCGAGGTGGAGACGGCCGCCATCGAACTCCTGGCGGAAGCCGCGGGCGCCGTGTGGAGCGGCATTGGGCGGCCGGCGCCGAAGGGACTGGTGGGCATTGCTCCGGCGTTGTCCGCCGAGGCGGAAGACGAAGAAGCGGCGCCCTCGCCGTGGCAAGACCTCTCGCCGGAGGAGCAGCGCGTGCATCTTCGGGCGCAGCGCTTCGCGCGCGTGGAGGCGGCGCGCATCCGGCTGACATACGGGGCTGAGGTGCAGGCGGGCCGCGCGCAGCGGAACCTCTACGCAGCTCTAGCGGCGCCCATCGACGCAGCGCGCGCCAGTTTTCGGAAGGACTATTTCGAGGCGTGTCCCAGCATGGTCGACTATTTGCACCTGGAATTCGTCCGCACCCTGGCCCATGACGATCCGGAACTGCTTGGCGAAGATTACCCCGGCGTTATGCTTTAGAGCGGCGTGGCTCGGCGCGTTCCTGGCGCTGGCGCTCGTCGCTCAAGCCTCTCGCGGCGCGCCCTCGAAATCCACCTCAAAGAAGGTCTCCGGCAAGAAAGCCGCCAAGCCGGCCCCGCCGAAGCCGGCGCCCGCACCGGTCGGCGAGTTGGCGGCGCTGACGCAGGCGTATCGTACGGAGCCTTCCGCTTCCCATCGCGCGGCGCTGGAGCATTACGCCGCCGCGCACGCCCGGGAGCGCAACGGCGCGCTAGCCCGCTTGGCGCTGGGCGTGGGCGAATACGAGGGCAAGGACTATGCCGCGGCCGCCGCGTCGCTGAAGGCTGCCGCCGTTCCGCAGCTTGCGGATTACGCGGGCTACTATCTGGCGGAGGCGCAGCTAGGGCTGAGCGCCGGAGCGAAGGACCCCGGCCCGGAAGAGCAGGCCGCTATTGCCGCAGCCGCGGCTCGGGCGCACGGAGGCGCGGTCCTCTCGCCGCTTTCCGGCAAGGCGTGGCTGGTGCAGGCGCGTTCCTTGAAAACCAGCGCGGCGGGCGGCGTGGCGGCCGTGCGCCTGCTGCGGGAACACTATGCCGAACTGCCGCAGCCCGAGGGAGACCTGACGCTGGCGGACTGCTATCAGGCTTCCGGCGACCCGGCGAACGCGGCCGACTATTACCAGCGCGTCTACTACCGGACCTATTCGGGAGACGCGGCGGAGCGCGCCGCCGCGGCGCTGGCATCGCTGAAGGAGTCCATGGGCGCGTCGTACCCGGAGCCACTGCCGCGCCAGATGCTGCAGCGCGCCGATGGCATTCTGGCTTCGGGCGACTACCGGCGCGCGCGCACGGAGTATGAAGGGGTGGCGGCGCGCACTGGCGGTGTGGAGCATGAGTTGGCGGCGGTGGGCGCCGGCGCGGCGCGATTCCTGGGCGGCGATACCGAACCGGCGTGCGCGTACTTGCGCGGGCTGAGCTTCGAGCCATCCGAGGGCGAAGCGGAGCGGCTTTATTACATGGAGGAATGCGCGCGGCGCGAGAACGACGACGCGGCAACGACGACCGCCCTCGGCGCGCTGGCCGAGCATTATGCGCAATCGCCGTGGCGGCTCAAGGCGCTGGTCTCCGCGGCCAACCGCTACCTGATTGCCAACCGTCCGGACGACTACATTCCGCTTTACCGCGAGGCTTACGACACTTTTCCGAACGATCCGGCGGCCTCCACTTGCCACTGGAAGGTGGCTTTCCACGCATGGATGGCGGGGCAGGCGGACGCGGCGGAACTGCTGCGCGAGCACCTTCGCAAGTATGGGGACAGCGCCACGGCCGGCGCGGCGCTCTACTTTCTGGGGCGGGCGGCGGAGCGCGATTCCGATTTCGCCGCGGCCCGCGCGGATTATGAGCGGCTGGCGCAGGCGTTCCAGAACACCTACTACGCCGTGCAGGCGCGCATGCGCCTGCGCCGTTCCGAGATCGCCGGCGCGGCGGCCTCACCGGCGGCCACCGCGTTTCTGAACCTATTGAAACTCCCGCGGGCCGAAAGCCCGCCGCAAGAGACCATGCCGGAGACGGCGGCACGCCTGGAACGATCGCGCCTCTTGCGAACAGCCGGGTTGGCGGACCTGGCCGATGCGGAGCTCCGGTTTGGGGCGCGCAACGGCGGGCAGACGCCTCTGCTGGGTATGGAACTGGCCGGGGCCGCGGCGGCGCCGCATCAGGCCCTGCACATTATGAAGGCCATGACGCCGGACTACCTGAGCCTGCCGCTGAGCGCCGGATCGCGCGCCTTCTGGGACCTGCTTTTTCCTCTGCCCTACCGCAGCGAGCTGTTTCAGGACGCGCGCGCGCAGAACCTGGACCCCTATTTCGTGGCCGGCCTGATTCGCCAGGAGTCCGAGTTCGACCCCCAGGCGCGGTCGCGGGCGGCGGCGCTGGGACTGACGCAGGTGCTGCCGGTGACGGGCCGGCAGTTTGCGCGGCAGGCGGGCCTCACGCGCTTTTCGAGCCGGATGCTCTACGATCCCGCGGCGAATCTGAAAATCGGCATGGCGATTCTGCGCACCTTCGTGGATAAGAGCGGCGGGGAACTGGAAGCGGCGCTGGCGGCCTACAATGCCGGTCCGGACGTGACCGCCAAGTGGCTTTCCTGGAACACCTACCGCGAGCCCGCGGAGTTCGTGGAATCGGTGCCGTACACAGAGACGCGCGAGTACATCCAGGCCGTGCTGCGCAACGCGGACGTGTATCGCCGTTTGTACGGTCCTTAACGTGAGGCGCGCCGGTTGCGGCGGAGATCCCCCGCTTTGCGGTCTAACCTTGGGAGTGGAGGGACTTCATGCAACCAAGACTGGACGTGGGCAAGATTGACCCGCATGCTTATGCCGCGGCGGCGGGGCTGGAGCGGTACGTCAGATCCACCAAGCTGGAGCCGGCGCTGCTGGAGTTGGTGCGGATGCGCGCCTCGCAAGTTAACGGCTGCGCTTTTTGCCTGGACATGCACAGCAAGGACGCGCGTGCGGCGGGTGAAACGGAACAGCGGCTCTACGCGCTGAACGCCTGGAGGGAAGCGCCGTTCTTCACGGACCGGGAGCGCGCCGCCTTGGCCTGGACCGAAGCGGTGACGCTGGTGAGCGAGAATCACGTTCCGGATGAGCTATACGAAGAGACGCGGCGGCATTTTTCCGAGGAAGAGCTGGTGGGTCTGACAATGGCCGTAGCCGCCATCAATATGTGGAACCGGCTGGCGATCAGCTTCCGAGCGGTTCCGGGCGAATATCAGCCGGCGAAGAAGGGCGCGGCTTACTAGGGGGTTGCGAAGCCCTACCAGGTGAAGCAGGTTCGTGGCGGATCAACATGAATCCCGGTTGCAACGTGCTGTCCGACGAGCGCACGATAGGTCTATGTGAAGGCGGAAATCACACGAACCGGGGTCCAAGCCGCGCAAGTCGGCGTTCCGCGGAGTCGAAGTTGCTAACGCGCGACGTCCTGTGCTTTCAGAGGGAATGGCCGCAACTGGCGGGATTTGATGGCGGGGACGACGGGGCTCGAACCCGCGACCTCCGACGTGACAGGCCGGCGTTCTAACCAACTGAACTACGTCCCCGCTTGTTCACGCGGATATATATGATCGTAGCACGGCGGAGACGGCCGGACAATGCGGCTCCGTCCTTTTGCGGCGCTGCGCGGCTTTCTGGGGTCCTTTCGGGCGCGGTTTGTTAAGGTGAGGGAATGCAGATCCGTCCGCTCGCTTGCCTGGCTCTGGTTACGGCCGCGCTGGCACGCGGGGCCGCCGCGCCTCCCACTTCGGCCGAAGCCAAGAAGTTCATTGACGACGCGGAGCAGAAGCTCCTGGTCTTGGGGGTGGACGCGGGCCGCGCGGATTGGGTAAAGGACAACTTCATCACCGACGATACGGAGGCCGTGGCGGCGAAGCTCGACCAGCGGGCCATCGATGCGACGGTGGATTACGTCAAGAAGTCGGCGCGGTTCCAGGGCGTGAAGCTGGACCCGGTGACGGCGCGGAAAATGGCGCTGCTGCGGCTTTCCCTGACGATTGCGACGCCGGCCGATCCCAAGGAGAGCGAAGAACTGACGCGCATCACCTCGGAGATGGAAGGCGCGTATGGGAGGGGCAAGTACTGCGCGAACGGCCCGGATAGCTGCAAGAACCTGGACGACCTGAGCAAGATCATCGCGGAGAGCCGCGACCCGAAGGCGTTGCTGGAGGCCTGGACCGGATGGCATGCGGTGGGCGCGCCGATGCGGCGGGATTTCATCCGCTACGTGGAACTGGCGAACAAGGGCGCGCGGCAGCTCGGTTTCGCCGACAACGGCGCCATGTGGCGGTCCCAATACGATATGGCGCCGGAGGCTTTCGCGAAGGAACTCGACCGGCTTTGGGAGCAGGTGCGTCCGCTGTACCTTTCGCTGCACGCCTACGTGCGGGCGCGGCTGCGCGAGAAGTACGGCGAGCTGGTTCCGGCCAGCGGGCCTATTCCGGCGGATCTGCTGGGCGATATGTGGGCGCAGGAGTGGGACAACGTCTATCCGCTGGTGGCCCCGGCCAATGCGGACCAAGGCTACGATGTGGCCGAACTGCTGAAGAAGCGCAACGTGGATTGGCGGCAGATGGTGAAGTACGGCGAAGGATTCTTCGTCTCCCTGGGATTCGCGCCGCTGCCGCAAACCTTCTGGGAACGGTCGCTATTCCTTCGGCCGCGCGATCGCGACGTGGTGTGCCACGCGAGCGCGTGGGACGTGGACGCGGTGAACGATCTGCGGTTGAAGATGTGCATCCAGATTACGGGCGAAGACTTCCTGACGATTCATCACGAGCTGGGGCATAACTTCTATCAGAGGGCGTACAATACGCAGCCGCCGTCGTTCCGGAACGGCGCGAACGACGGATTCCATGAAGCCGTGGGCGACACCATCGCGCTGTCGATTACGCCGGAGTACCTGGTGAAGATCGGGCTGCTGGACCACGCGCCGGATGCTTCCAAGGACATCGGCGGGCTGCTGCACCGGGCGCTGGAGAAGGTGGCGTTTTTGCCGTTCGGACTGGTGATCGACCAGTGGCGGTGGAAGGTGTTCTCCGGCGAAATTCCGCCGGAGAAGTACAACCAGACGTGGTGGGAATTGCGCGAGAAGTACCAGGGCATTGCGCCGCCGGTGGGGCGCAGCGAGGCGGATTTCGATCCCGGCGCCAAGTACCATGTAGCGGCGAATGTCCCATATGCGCGCTATTTTCTGGCCGATATTCTGCAGTTTCAGTTTCATCGTGCGCTTTCGCAGGCGGCCGGCTGCACGGGGCCATTGAACCGCTGCTCCATTTATGGCAACCAGGAGGCGGGCAGGCGGCTGAATGCGATGCTGCAGATGGGCGAGAGCCGTCCGTGGCAGGAGGCGCTGGAGAAGATCGCCGGGACGAGGGAGATGGACGCTTCGGCCATTCTGGATTACTTCGCGCCGTTGAAGAAGTGGCTGGATGAGCAGAATGCGGGGAAGCCGGTGGGGTGGTAGGGGCGGCGGCTGGCGGGCTTCGCGACTGGCGCTTGGGGTGGGTGCTTTGAGGGGCGGATTGAAGAGGAACGCCGCGGCGCTGGACCGGCCTGACGAACGGCGGGCCCAAATTGACGCCGTCCGGCCTGCCGGCCCAGACGCTACGACGTTGAGGTATACGCAACGCTTACTGCACTGCGGGAGGATCGGGAGGGCCGCCAAACCCTCCCGGGTCCCGAGGTACGACTTTAGGAACCGGTTTCCAGCGCCCCCAGCCAGCCTTTATCAAGAGCTAACCGCGAGCCAGTACCACCGCAGTTTTACTGCAACCTCCTGGCCAGGAGGTCGAGCGCCGGTCCGGCTGTTTGGGCGCGAACCTTAACTCCGAGCCCAGAGTAGCAGCCCGGCTTTCGGAATCCGTGCGGCGCCGGATCCTAAGATGCCTGCAAATGATTGAAACAGGTTAAGTTAGGAATATTCTCAGACCTTGTGATCAAGCTTTGGCGGGGGCGGCGGTCCCAGCAAGATGGCTCCCCAGTTGAGGCCGGCGCCAAATGCTCCCAGCGCGACGTGTTGGCTTAACGGCTGCCGCTCGGCTCCACGCCACTCCGCCAGGGCGATCAAAAGCGAGGCCGATGAGGTGTTGCCGTAGCGCTCCAGGTTGTGAAAGAACAAGGCAGGCTCGGCGCCAAGCGCGCCGGCCACGCGATCAATGAGGTTGCGGTTGGCCTGATGCAGGAGGTAAGCGGCGATTTCCGCGGGTTTCCGCCCGTGGCGCTCCAGCAGATCGGCTATCACGCGCGGCAGTTTGCGCGAGGCGTGCAGGATAATGGCGCGGCCTTCCATGTGCAGCGGAGCATCCAGGTCCAAGCGCAGCGCGCCGGCCAAAGCCCCATCGCTGCCGAGCTGCGAATCCACGACTTCGGCGAAGCCGGAATCCGGACTCACCAGGCACGCTCCGGCGCCGTCCCCGAAGAGAATCGCGGTATCGCGGTGAGCCGGCTCGAAGCGAACCACGCGTGACATGATCTCGGCGCCGACCACCAGCACATTGCCGTAGCTGGGGCACAGACGCGCGGCGAGCGCGAGGCCGAAGACCGACCCGGCGCTGGCCATGGGCAAGTCGATGGCGGGAACACCGGCGGCGCCGAGCCTTTCCGCGATGGGAGCGGCGGGACCGGGAAACCTGCGCTCGGCGCTACCGCTGGCCGCGATGACCATGCCTACCTCGCGCGCATCGAGCCCGGCGGAGTTCAGGCAATCCTGAGCGGCGCGAACGCCGAGATCTTCCACGCTTTCATCCGGGGCGGCGAAGCGGCGCTCGGCGATGCCGGTCATTTGCGCGATCCACGCCGGATCGGCGCCGGTCATGGCGGCGATCTCTTCGTTGGCGACGATTCGCGCGGGAAGGTAGCAGCCCAGCGCGCGCAGGCAGGCCATGGCTATATCCGGCTTTCCACGTACTTTTCGATGCGCTCCACGGTATCGAACTTGCGCGGCTGCAGATCCGAGTCGGGGATGCGGATGGAGAATTCCTTCTCCAGCGCCGCGACCAAGTCCGCCAGGCTGAAGGAGTCCAGGATTCCCGAATCGAAGAGGGATTCCTCCGGCGAGGGGTTCGCCGGCTTCGGGCTAACGCTTTGAATGATGCTAATGATCTTGGTTCGTTTGTCCATCGGTTTCCTGGTCTGGTCCGGATCGGACCTTTTTGAAATCTTCGTACTGCCGCATGAGATCG
>DATKOS010000174.1:0-3810 GCA_035524535.1 Bryobacteraceae bacterium | reverse complement strand
CGCCGCGACGAGGCCTCCGCCTCTCCGGACGGAGGCGCGGAGGGCGCCAAACCGCGCGGGTTCCCTCAGACGGCCGTCACTTCGATGGTAACGTCCACGTTGCCCTTGATGGCGTTGGAGTAGGGGCAGAGGTTGTGGCCGGCCGCGACAATCTTTTCGGCATCCTGCTGCGAGAGGCCGCCGACCTTAACGGCGAGGGCGACGGTGAGGCCGAAGCCGCCGGGGATGGTTCCGATGCCCACCGAGGCGCGCACTTCCACGCTGGAGGGCTTGAGCTTCATCTGCACGCCCATGAACTCACAGGCGCTGCCGAAGCACGCGGCGTAGCCGGCCGCGAAGAGGTCTTCCGGGGTGGTGGTGTTGGGCCGGCCCGGACCACCCATGGACTTGGGCACGGAAAGGGCGACGTTCACCAGGCCGTCGTCGGATTGGGTGTGGCCGTTGCGGCCGCCGATGGCGGTGGCGTGGGCGGTGTAGAGCACGTTCGGTGACATAAGCGATCTCCTGGTCGTGGGAATTTGAGAGCGGCGCGGTGCTTTGATTATCTTAGCGCGGGGCGCGGATGGAGCGCTCTCCCGGTAACCAAAGGGCGGTAACCCAGGGGCGGTTGCGAGCGCCAGGGAATTAAGGTACTGTTTTTTTGATTCCAAGAAGGCCGCCCGGGGAACGGCGGCGAACCGTGTCAAGCCACACGGAGGGGAGAAAATGCCGATGTATTGCTTGCGGCGCCATGCGATGCGCCCGACGATCGCGATTGGCGCGGTCCTTTGTGTTTCCGCGTTGTGGGCGCAGGTTCCGGCAACGGATTGGCGCGACTATCTGGGGGCGCCGGATTCCTCACACTATTCGCCGCTGAAGCAGATCGACGCGAAGAACGCCGGTAAGCTGCAGGTGGCTTGGTCTTTCAGCACGCAGGGCACTTACACCTTTGCGCCGCTGGTGGTGGATAACGTCGCCTATGTTCTGGGCGAAGGGGGCGACATTGTGGCGCTGGATGCCGCCACGGGCAAGGAGATCTGGACTCACGCCTTCCCGCGCGGCGCGGGCGGGGGCGGATTGGGAGGAAGGCGCGGCGGAGCGGGCGCGGCGGGCGCCGGCGCGGAAGGACGCGGCGGCCCCGGAGGCGAGGCAGCCGCGGCAGGAGCGCAGGGGCGCGGAGCGGCAAACCCGGCCGCGCGATTCGGCGGCGGCGCGGGCGGCGCGCGTGGGCTGAATTACTGGCAGAGCAAGGACGGCACCGACCGGCGTATCATCCTGGCGGTATCGAACCAATTGCAGGAGATCGACGCGAGGACGGGCAAGCAGATTGAGACGTTCGGCGATAAGGGATTCGTGGACCTGCGCGAAGGACTTGGCCGCGATCCATCCACGGTGAGGCAGGCGCAATCGCGCACGCCGGGACGTGTGTTTGAGAACCTGATTATTCTGGGCTCCTCGCCGGGCGAGGCCTACATTTCTCCGCCGGGCTTCATCCGCGCCTATGACGTGCTGACGGGCAAGCTGGCGTGGACGTTCCACACCGTGCCGCAACCTGGCGAGCCGGGATACGACACATGGCCAAAGGACGCCTACAAGTACATTGGCGGCGTGAACACGTGGGGCGAGATCTCGCTGGACGAGAAGCGCGGCATTGCGTACTTCCCTCTGGGCTCGCCGACTTACGATTTTTACGGCGCGGACCGCATCGGCGACGGGCTTTACGGGAACTGCCTGCTGGCGCTCGATGCGCGCACTGGCAAGCAGCTCTGGCATTTCCAAATGGTGCACCACGACCTTTGGGATTACGATGCCGCGGCGGCGCCGCAATTGATCACGGTGAAGCATGACGGCAAGACCGTGGACGCCGTGGCGCAGGCAACCAAGCAGGGCTTCCTGTTTGTGTTCGACCGCGTGACGGGCAAGCCGCTGTGGCCGATTGAGGAGCGCAAGACGCCGGGTTCGGACATACCGGGAGAGTCTCCGTCGCCAACGCAGCCATTTCCGACGGCGCCTCCGCCGCACGGGCGGCAGAGCTTCACGGTGGCGGATATCGATCCGTACTACATCACGGACGAGGAGCGGGCAGCGTTTAAAAAGCGGCTGGAGGCCGACAGGAATACGGGCCTGTTTACTCCGGCAGGTTTCGTGGAAACGGTGGAGATGCCGGGCAACAACGGCGGATCGATCTACTTCACGACGGCGGCGGATCCGGAGCACGGAATGGCCTACGTGGTGACGAAGAACGCGCCATCGCTGATTCAATTGACGGACAACCCGCGCGGGGCCAACGCGCCGGCGGGGCGGGGCCGCGGGAACGCGGCGGGCGGCAATGCGGCGAATGAAGCAGCGGCCAACGTGATGGGCGGACGCGCGGGCGCGGCGACGGCGCCGGAGCGCCAGGGGCGCGCCATTTACGAACAGAACTGCCAGTTGTGCCACGGAGCGGATTTGAAGGGCAACGGATCCGCCGCGAAGCTGGACGACATTGTGGCGCGCTTGGGGCAGCAGCATGTGCGGGACATTGTGGGCCGGGGCGAGGGGGATATGCCGTCGTTCAGCAACATGCCGGACGCCTCCATGAACGCGCTGCTGGCGTTCCTGACGAATCCGAGCGCGGCGCCGCCGGGAAGCGCCGCGGCCGTGGCAGCGCCGGCATTCGGCGAGACGCCCTATCCGGAGGGCGTGGAGCATCCTCCGGCGCGCTATTACACGGGCTACGGCTATGTGACCCTGGATATCAGCCCGCCATGGTCCACCCTGACGGAGTATGACCTGAATAAGGGGACCATCAAGTGGCAGGTTCCCTTTGGCGACAATCCGGCGGCCGGCCCGAACCTGGGCCAGGAGAACCGCGGCAACCTGTGGCCCAAGAGCGGCGTCGCCGTGACAGCGAGCGGCTTGGTCCTGTTCGCCAGCAACGAAGGCAAGCTGCGTATTCTGGACGCCAACACGGGAAAAGAAATCGCGAACTACAATCTTCCGAACGGGTCGCAATGCGTACCGGCGGTATACGAAGTGAATGGGCGCGAATACGTGCTGATCAACGCCACCGGCCCGGCAAGCGACTTGCGTATTGCGTCCAATGGGACGCCGCCGCCGAACGTCTCGAAGTCTTACGTGGCCTTTGCGCTGCCGAGCGCGAAGTAGGCGGAAGGACAACCTTGGGCTCCAACTTCCGCGGCGGCGCTCCTGGCAGCGCCGCCGCGGCATCATTTTGGAGCGGTGGAACACGCCGGCGTAAGACGGCGGGGCCGTGACGAGACGCCGATCGAGACGCCCTGGCGCGGATCCCCCGCCCGGCGACGGACCTCCTTTTGTACGCCGCAAAAAGCTCCACCCGCGCCAGGTGGCTTCAGACGGGCGCAAGCCTGGCACGCGCCGGCCTAGGACTGAGAGCCCGCGCAAAAAACACAACTGCCACGGAGCGTAATTTCAGACTACAACCCCCAACCAACCCCAGCGGCGCGGCGCCGCCACACCTCGACACGGTGGCGCTAGCCAGCCATCTCCGAGACTGGCCCCAGAAGTCGAATCAAGACAGCATCCGCTACGGTATCAGTACAGTTCCTAAGTTAGTACTTGACACGCGGTATGAATGGGCTTACGATTCTGTAACCGTATACACGGAAGCAGTGGGGAACTGTGTATTCGCGTATGGGAAGAACGAGTCAGCAGGGGAAAGGAGGTTGGTCCATGTCGATTAGAGGGATATTCAAGACCACGTTAGTCGCCGCTCTTTTATGCGGCGTCGCCTTGGGTCAAAACACATCGGGCACCATGACAGGTACCGTCACCGATTCAAGCGGGGCGGCGGTGCCAAACGCGCCGGTT
>DATKOS010000173.1:0-11528 GCA_035524535.1 Bryobacteraceae bacterium | reverse complement strand
CAGCCACGCGTCAAACGTCAGGCCGGTTCTGCGCCGCGCCTTCCCGGAGATGAGTGTAGCACCCAGCGAATGGCGCGTGAGGCGGAGCGCGGCTACTTGTCGCGAGACCGCTACTTGGTGACCGTGGGGGCGGATTCCTTTTGGATCGTGATGCCGCCGACTCCGGAGCGGAGGTAGATCTTCTTCGCGGCGCCGGAGCCGTTGGCCGTGAAACGCTCGCTGATGGCGTGGGCAATGCGGTCGCTGCCCTCGAAATCGGAGTAGATGCCGCCGAGGCCGCACTTGGCGTCGAACGAGTAAGCGCCCGCAGGCGGCAGTTGCACCACGATGTCACCCTCATGCACGCGGGCGTCGATATCGCCGGAAACGCCGGTCACCACGATGTCGCCTTTGCGGTCTTGAAGCGTGAGCTTGGCGTCGCGCGGCACGCGAATGCGGTAATCCACTTGAACGTCGGGCGTCTGGTGGAAGAGGCGGGCGAAGAAGCCGTAGCGCGGCGCGTCCGTGCGGATATCGAGCTGGGAGGCGCCCTTCTTATCGGCGGTGACGTGGTACCGGCCGAGTTCGACGCGCGCGCGGTCGAGGTCCTTGGGCGTGCCGGTGCGGTAAGTGGAGCGAGTGACGGTGATTTGAACGCCTGGCCCATCCCACGATTCCACGTTCAATTGGCCTGACGCGCCGGTCACGGAAATCGCGCCGGAGACGAAGTCCACGTGCTCGTCGGTAACCACCGGAACGTAGACCTTCGGCGGTTTCGCGACAAGGCAAGAGCAAGAAATAAGAATCACAACCGAGAGATTCCGAAGCACCTGCAGCCCTCCGCCCTCCATATTCGCATACATGCATCGAGAAAGAGGCCTGCACGGTTCAGCCGGCCTCGTAGTCTATAGTCTAGGAGGAGTGCACATGCGGAAACGAGCGTTCGCGGTAATCGGGCTGACCATCGCCTTCCTTGCCGGATCCTTCCTGGGCGGGCGCAGCGTGCGGGCCCAGACGCAGAATCGCGGACCGCGCACATCGCGCCAGGGCGTAATTCCGGGCAGTTGGGGCGACTTCCGGGGCGTGAGCGACAATTACCTGGTATTCCAAGACAGAAACGGCGTCATCCGGATGTGGGGCGTCGGTGATCAAAGCGGCAGGGATCAGATTGAATTCGATCGGGACGCGGCCAAGTAGCCTGCCGGCGGAATGCGAAGCCCGTGCGTGGGGAACGTTCTGTTACCCATGTGTCCGGTCCGGACAATGAATATGTGGAGCTGGCGGAGGGATTTGAACCCCCGACCGTCTGATTACAAATCAGATGCTCTACCAACTGAGCTACGCCAGCTTGGTTCGGAACCACGGGTGTCACGCCGCTTGCGCGGCGGCGAGCCGCACAACCTCTATTCTACTTGGCTTTCCGGCAGCCTGGCTGCGCGATGACCCGAGAGATGGGTTGAGGAGCAGGGCGGGCCGGAGACCTGCCCGCGCCACGGCGCGCCTTTCTTCTCGCGTGCTGTTATAGTGATCATAACGTGCGAACGGGTTGGGTTTTCGCATTCGGCGCCGCTCTGGCGGCATCGACGCTGTCCGCGGCCCCGAAAGTCGTCGCCGTGGATGTGGACGGGATCGTTCATCCCGTCACCGCCGAAATTGTAGCGAGCGCCATCGCGCTGGCGCGGCAGGAAAACGCGGCTTTGCTCATCATTCGGCTGGATACTCCGGGCGGCCTGATGGACGCCATGCGCGACACCATTCAAGAGATTGTCTCCTCGCCTGTCCCGGTGGTGACCTACGTGGGGCCGAGCGGCGGACGCGCGGCTTCGGCGGGCTTCTTCCTGCTGGAATCCGGCGACGTGGCGGCCATGGCCCCGGGAACCAACACAGGCGCGGCGCATCCGGTGGCCGAGTTCGGCGAAATGGACGCCACCATGAAGGAGAAGGTGGAGAATGACGCGGCGGCGTACATGCGCAGCATCTGCACGCGGCGCGGGCGCAACGCCGCGCTGGCGGAAACCGCCGTGCGCCAGAGCAAGTCTTTCACCGAGCGCGAAGCGCTGGACCAGCATCTGATCGACCTGATTGAGCCGGACGAGCGGGCGCTTGTGGCCGCGCTCGACGGGCGCACGGTGACGCGCTTTGAAGGCGCCACGCAGACGCTGCACACAGCGGGCGCGGAGATTGAGGTTTATCACAAGACGCTGCGCGAGTCGCTGATTTCGGCGATCGCCGATCCGAACGTGGCGCTGATTCTGCTGGTGATCGGCGCGCTGCTGATTTACGTGGAATTCACCACGCCAGGAATGGTCGTGCCGGGCGTGGCGGGAGCTATTCTCGTGCTGCTGGGACTTTCCGCTCTCTCCGTTCTGCCCATCAATTGGCTGGGCGCGGCGCTGCTCCTGCTGGCCTTCACGCTGTTTGCGCTGGAGGCCAAACTCACCTCGCACGGGGTGCTTGCGGTGGGCGGCGCAATCTCCATGATTCTGGGCGCCGTGATGCTGATTTCCAGTCCGATTCCGGAAATGCGCATTCACTGGAGCACGGCCATCGCGCTGACGGTTCCTTTCGCGGCTATCACGGTGATGCTGCTCTCGCTGGCGGTGCGCGCGCAGCGGGCCAAGGTGGTAACGGGCAGCGAGGGGATGGTGGGGCAGGTTGGCGCCGCGGTTACGGAACTCGCTCCGGCCGGCAAGGTGCTGGTGCACGGAGAATATTGGGACGCCGTTTCGTTGAAGCCGGCGGCGGCGGGCGCCAGCGTCATAGTGACGGCCATCGACAAATTCAAGCTTACGGTAGAACCGATCTCGCAACCATAAGGAGGCTGCCATGCCGGATTCCGGAACGCTCATCTTGATCGCCATCGCGATCGTGATCATCTATCTTCTGAACTCCATCAAGATCCTGCGCGAGTACGAGCGCGGCGTGGTTTTCCGGCTGGGCCGGGTGCTGGACCATCCCAAGGGGCCCGGCATCATTCTGGTATTTGCGCCGCTGGACCGGATTGTGCGTGTGTCGCTGCGGATTGACGCCCAGGAAGTGCCGGCGCAGGACGTGGTGACGCGCGACAACGTGACGGTGAAGGTGAACGCCGTGGTGTATTCGCGCGTGATGGATCCGCGGCTGGCGGTGCTGGAAGTTTCCAACTACTTCTACGCCACATCGCAACTGGCGCAGACCACCCTGCGCAGCGTGCTGGGCGAGGTGGACCTGGACACCCTGCTGAGCCAGCGCGAAATGCTGAACGTGCGGCTGCAATCCACGCTCGACCAGCATACCTCCGCGTGGGGCGTGAAGGTGACCATGGTGGAAGTGAAGCAGGTGGACCTGGCGGAGCAAATGGTGCGCGTCATTGCAAGGCAGGCCGAGGCGGAGCGCGAGCGGCGCGCGAAGATCATTCACGCCGAGGGCGAATACACGGCCGCGGAGAAGCTGGCCATGGCCGCCGAGGTGATTCAGAAGCAACCCGCCGCCATTCAACTGCGCTACCTGCAGACGCTGATCGATATCGGCGTTGAGAAGAACACGACCATCGTATTCCCCTTGCCTCTCGATATAATTTCATCAATGGGCCGCGCGCTGGAGCGGGTGGCGACGGGAGAGACGCAGCCGACCAAATGAGGAACCACGAAACCGGCGAATATGAAGTAGTTGTAGGCAACGCGCAGCTTCTCACCGCATTCGGCATTGTGGTGCTGCTGTGCGGCGCGGCGTTCTTTATGGGGTATGAGGTGGGGCAGAACGCGCCGCACGTAGCCAAGATGGAAAACACCGCGCCGGCGCCCGCGCAGGACGCTTCCACGCAGCCGGCCCAAACCTATTCGCCGCAGACGCAAACCTCGCAAGCCCCGCCGCAGACCTCGGACGCCGCGCCGGTGGATACGCCGCCGCAGCCCACCACGGTTGCCGAGCGCGATGCTTCCTCCGCGCCGGCGGCGGCTCCGGCGCCAGCGCCACCCGCGGCCGCTCCGCTGCAACCAGCCCCGGCGCCGCAGGTGACCGCGATGCCGCCGGGGTCGTACTGCCAGGCCATGGCGGCGCACCAGGCTTCCGACGCGCAGTCCCTGTTGCGAACGCTGAAGGACGGGGGCATGCCGGCCACGCTCCAAAACGGGTCGGACGGGCTGGTGCGCGTGATGGTGGGTCCTTACCAGGACCGCGCCGGACTGAGCCAGGCCAAGACGGAGCTCGAGACCAGATTTCAAATTCGCGGACCGATTTGCAAGTAGCGTGAGCCCAACCCTGGTACAAATCGGCGCGGCGCGGCCCCGGCTCCCGGAGTGGGCGCGGCGCGGCCGTACGCACTTCGAATCGCTCAACAGCCTGAAGCGGGAGCTGCGCGCGCTCAACCTGCACACCGTGTGCGAATCGGCGCGCTGCCCCAACATCCACGAGTGCTTTCACCGCGGCGCGGCCACCTTCATGATCCTGGGAAACACCTGCACGCGCGGCTGCGGCTTCTGCGCGGTGCCCAAGGGAAGAGGGGAAACGCTGGACCGCGAGGAACCCGCCAACGTGGCGCGCATGGCGGCCGGCATGAAGCTGCGCTACGTGGTGCTCACCAGCGTAAACCGCGACGACCTGGAAGATGGCGGCTCGCGGCATTTCGGCGAAACCGTGATGGCGGTGCGTTCTGCCCTGCCCCACGCGCGGGTGGAAGCGCTCACGCCGGATTTCGAGGGCCATCTGGAGGCCGTGGCGCGGGTGCTGGAGGCCGGGCCTCACGTCTTCAACCACAACATGGAGACCGTGCCGCGGCTCTACCGGCGCGTGCGGCCGCAGGCGGATTACCGGCAGTCGCTGCGCGTGCTGGAGTTCGCGGCGCGCGCGGGGCGCCTCGCCGGCGGTGGGCTGCTGGTCAAGTCCGGCTTCATGGTGGGCCTGGGGGAAAGCGAGTCGGAGGTTCATCAATTGCTGCGGGATTTGCGCGACACCGGAACGGACATCGCCACAATCGGCCAGTATCTGCAGCCCACGCGGCGCAATCTACCGGTGGCAGCTTACCTGGAACCGCGGCAATTCGACGAGTACCGCGATTTCGGGCTTTCCCTCGGCTTCAAGGCGGTATTCAGCGGACCTCTGGTGCGCAGTTCCTACATGGCGGACGCGGTGAGTGAAGAAGCGCGGAGCGCGCGGTGCTGAACCTGATTCTGGCGTTGGCTTCGGCCGGTCTTCTGATTCTGGTATTTCCGGGCTTCAGCATCACGTGGCTGGCGCCGGTTGCGCTCACGCCCCTGCTCATCGCCATGGCGCGGGAGCGGCGCGCGGCGCGGCGGTTCCTCCTGGGGTGGGTGGCCGGAGTGGCGTATTGGTTCGGCGTCTGCTATTGGATCCAATACGTGCTGGCGGTGCACGGCGGCATGGGAGAAGTGGAAGCCTGGGCGCTGTTCTGCCTCTTCACCGTGGCCAAGGCGCTCCACCTGGGCGCTTTCGCCTGGCTGGCGGGATATCCCATGCGGCGCTGGTGGGCCGTGCCGGGCGTGGCGGCCATCTGGGTGGCGATTGAAGCGACGCACGGCTCGCTCGGTTTCGCCTGGCTGGCGCTGGGCAACGCGGGAATCGACATGGCGTTCCCGCTGCGGCTGGCGCCCATCACCGGCGTCTACGGACTGTCTTTCATCTTCGCCGGCGCGGCCGCGGCCGTGGCTCTTCCGCTGCTGCGGCGCCCGCGCGCGGAGATGGCGTGGCTGCTGGCGTTGCCGGCTCTCTTCCTGCTGCCGCGGATGCCTTCGGCAGCGCCGGGCCGCGAGAGCGCTTTGCTGGAACAGCCGATGATTTCCGAAACCGAGCAGTGGACCACGGACTCGCTGGACGCTATGGAAGGCGAGCAGGTGAGGCTGACGCTCAACACGGCGATGCGCGGCGCATACCATCAGCCTTCCATCGTGGTGTGGCCGGAGGTGCCCGCGCCGCTCTATTACGACGAGGACACGCGCTTCCAGTCGCGCGTCAATGAGCTGGCGCGCACGCTGCGGGCCTACATGCTGGTGGGCGTGGTAGGTCACGACGCGGCGGGCGACCCGCTCAACTCCGCGCTGCTGGTATCGCCGGACGGCGTGATGGTGGACCGCTACGACAAAGTCAACCTGGTGCCCTTTGGCGAGTACGTGCCGTGGCCCTTCGGCGCCCTGGTGGACAAAATCTCCACCGAAGCCGGCGATTTCGCGGCGGGCGACCGCGTGGTGGTTTCCTCGGTGGGCGACGGCCACTCGGCCGGGACCTTCATCTGCTACGAGTCCGTGTTCCCCGGCTTTGTGCGGAAGTTCGTCCAGAGCGGCGCCCAGGTGCTCTTCAATATTTCCAACGACGGCTGGTTCGGGCAGAGCGCGGCGCGGCGGCAGCACCTTTCCATCGTCCGGATGCGGGCGGCCGAAAACCGCCGCTGGATTTTGCGATCCACCAACGACGGCATCACCGCGGCCATCGACCCGGCCGGGCGCGTGCGCCAAACGCTGCCGCAGTTGCAGGAAGGCGCCATGGTTACCGGGTTCGACTACATCGCGGAGAAAACCGTCTACACGCGCTTCGGGGACTGGTTCGCGTGGTTGTGCGCGTGCCTGTCCGTGATGTGCCTCATCGCCGAGCGCGCGATGTAGCCGCCGCACAGGAGGATCCCGCGTTGGCATTCGCTCATTCAAACGGCATTCGCATTTACTACCGCCTGGAAGGCAACGCGGACAAGCCGCTGCTGGTTCTGGCGCATTCTCTCGGCTCGGATCACGGGCTGTGGGACGGCCAGGTTCCGGCGCTGCTGCCGCATTTCCAGGTGCTGCGCCTGGACGTGCGAGGGCACGGCGCTTCGGACGCGCCGGCGGGCGATTATTCGGTGGAGCAATTGTCGCGCGACTCGCTGGCCGCGGTGCGGTGCGCGGGCGCGCGTCCGTTCGCCTTTTGCGGCCTCTCGCTGGGGGGCATGATGGGGTTGTGGCTGGCGGCCAACGCGCCGGCCGGAATGCTGCGGGGCGTGGCGCTGGCTAATACTTCGCCGCGCGTGCCGGACCCGGGCATCTTCGCGGCGCGCCGCAACGCCGTCCTGGAAGGCGGCATGGCGGTGGCTGTCACGCCGTCGCTGGAGCGCAGCTTCTCGCCGGAGTTTCGCGCGGCCAGGCATCCGGCGGTGGACACGATTCGCAACACGCTGCTGGCCACGGACGCGGTGGGCTACGCGGGCTGCTGCGCGGCCATCCGCGATCAGGACCAGCGCGAATTGATGGCGCGCGTGCGCGTCCCCACGCTGGTGATCGGCGGAGATCGCGACGTCTCCATGCCATGGCCGGGGAACGGGCAGGCGCTCGCGGAGGGCATCCCCGGCGCCCGCGCGGTGGTGCTGCACGCGGCGCACTTCTCCAACCTGGAACAGCCCGAAGAGTTCAACCGCGCGCTGGTGGAGTTCCTCCTGGCGCTTCAGTAGCCGTTTTCGCGCAGCTTCTCCACCGTGAGCGGCTGCTTCACATCCAGCTTCCCGAGCAGCTTGGCCACGTGTTTGGCGAGGATGTCGCACTCCACGTTCACGCGCGCGCCCGGCTGGTAGCCGCCCAGCGTGGTGCTTTTCCAGGTGTGCGGGATGATGGTGACGGCCAGGGTATCGCCATCGAGTTGCGCGATGGTGAGGCTGATGCCATCGATGGCGATGGAGCCTTTGTAAACCAGGAACGGATCCAGCTCGGCGGGCACGCGCACGCGCAGCCACCAGTTGTCCGCGCCCAGCGGATCCAGGGAAAGGAACTCGCCGGTGGCGTCCACGTGTCCCTGCACAATGTGGCCGTCCAGGCGTCCATTGGCGGAGAGCGGACGCTCCAGGTTCACGCGCGAACCCGCGCGCAAGGCGCCCAGGTTGCTGCGAAGCAGCGTTTCCGGAGCAAGGTCCGCGGAGAAGGAACCCGGGCGCGGATCGAGCGCTGTGAGGCAAACGCCGTTGACGGCGATGCTGGCGCCGGTGGCGAGATCCGCCGAAACCTTGCCGCACCGCACCGTGAGGCGCGAACCCGCGGCGGCGGGAACCAGCGATTCCACGGTTCCCAGTTCCTCAATGATCCCCGTGAACATCCAGGTATCCCTCAATCGCGAACTCGTCCGGCGGAATCTGGTGAATGGTGACGCCGTGAATGCGAATGGCGTCCGCGCGGCGCCTGCGGCCGATGCCGCCGGCCAGCGGCAGCGACTCCATGCCCCCCAGGATCTTCGGACCGTAGTAGAAAAAGACGCGGTCCACCACGCCGGCCTCGAGCGCGGTCCAGTTGATCTTGCTGCCGGCTTCGATGGTGAGCGAAAGATAGCGCTCGCGGCCCAGCCACTCGACCACGCTTTGCAGATCGGCGCGGCCGCCCGGCCCGTCGAAGGTAAGCACGCGGATGCCGCGCGCCTCCATCGCCTTCCGGCGCTCCGCGGAGGCGGCGGAGGTGGCCACGGCCACGACGTCGCCCGCCGCGCTGGAAACCATCTTGGAATCGAGCGGCAGGCGCAGGCGCGAGTCCATGACGATGCGCAGCAGCGGGCGCGCGCGCGCCAGGCCAGTACGGTCCGTCAGGCGGCAATCGTCCGCCAGCACGGTGCCGATGCCCGTAAGAATGGCGTCGGTGTCGTGGCGCAATTGCTGCACGTGCGCGCGGGCGCGCTCGCTGGTAATCCAGCCTTCGTTATCGTCCGGCGCGGAAATCTTGCCGTCCAGCGTCATGGCGGCCTTCAGCGTCACCAGCGGGCGGCCGGTGCGCATGAAGTGCAGAAACGGCTCGTTCAGTTTGGCGGCTTCCCCGGCGAACTCGCCGGCGATTTCCACCTCCACTCCGGCTTCGCGCAGCATGCGGAACCCGCCGCCGGCCACCAGCGGATTGGGGTCTTCCATGGGAGCCACCACGCGCTCCACGCCCGCCTCAATCAACGCGGAAGCGCAGGGCGGCGTGCGCCCGGCGTGGGCGCAGGGCTCCAGGTTGAGGTAGAGCGTGGCGCCGCGCGCGCGTTCGCCTGCCTCGGCCAGCGCCGCGGCCTCGGCGTGCCACAGCCCGGCATAAGTGTGAAAGCCGCGGCCCACCACTTCGCCGCCGCGGACCAGCACGGCGCCCACCATCGGATTGGGACTGGTGAGCCCGCGCCCCTTGCGCGCCAGGTCCAGAGCCTCGCGCATGTATTCCGGATTCATGATTCGAAGAGCGATGCGATGAATTTTTCCGGGTCGAAGGGCAGCAGGTCGTCGCCCTTTTCGCCCACCCCGACGTAGCGTATGGGCAGATTCAGTTCGCGAGCGATGGCCACCACAATGCCGCCCTTGGCGGTGCCATCGAGCTTCGTCAGCACAATGCCGGTGACGCCCGAGGTTTCCGTAAACTTGCGCGCCTGTTCCAGGCCGTTCTGGCCGGTGGTGGCATCCAGCACCAGCAGCACTTCGTGCGGCGCGCCGGGAATCACCTTGGAGGCGGTGCGGCTCATCTTGCCGAGTTCCGCCATGAGGTTCTCCTTCGTCTGCAGGCGTCCGGCGGTATCCACAATGACGCAATCCACCTTGCGGGCGCGCGCGGCTTGCAGCGCGTCGAAAAGTACCGCGCTCGGATCGCTGCCCGGACCCTGGCGGATCACTGCGGTTCCCGTGCGCTCTCCCCAGACTTCAAGCTGCTCGATGGCCGCCGCTCGGAACGTGTCCGCCGCGCACAGCAGCGTGTTGCGGCCCTCGCTGGTGAAGCGCTTCGCCAGTTTGCCGATAGTGGTGGTCTTTCCGGAGCCATTCACGCCGACAACCATGACGACCGCGGGCGGGTCCGTGACCGGCGCGGGCGCGCGTTCGCTGGCTTCCAGGATTTCGAGCAGGTGCTCGCGGATCAGGCCGCGCAGGGCCGCCGCGTCATTCACCTGATGGCGCTCCACGCGCTGGCGGATGCGAGCGAGAATCTCTTCGGTGGCGCCGACGCCGATATCCGCGGAAATGAGCGTGAATTCGAGCTGGTCCAGAAGGTCGGCGTCGACGACCTTCTTGCCCTGTATGGCGTCTTCCAGCGCGGAGACCAGACCCGAGCGCGTCTTCTGGACGCCGCTCTTGAGCCTTTCGAGTAGCGACGGCTCCCGCTCCGCGGCGCCGAACAGCGATTGGATCATGGTTGGAACTATTTTAACAGCCGAGCGCGAAAACCCAGTGAATCCCAGTGACGGCGGGGAGCGGCGCGAGGCTCCGGCGGCGTCCACCGATGGCGGAGAAGGCGCGGGACGCCGTCCGTGGCGCTGCGCCGGGCCCGGGCGGGCCGCGCCGCAAGGACATGGAGGCCGCGTTAGGCCAGCGCCATGTTTACGTTTTCGATGGCTTCATCGACCTCGGCATTGCTCTTGTAGCCGATGGTCACGCAATCCACCCCGGCGTTCCGGAACGCGAACTTCAGGGCGGCCCGCCGGTCCGCGCGGTCCGTGAAACGGCCCTCGCCCACCAGCTTCATACTGATGACGCCCAGGCCGGCGGCGTGCGCTTCGTGGACGTGCGTCACCACTTCGTCCACGTTGCCGGGCCCCGCGGCGAAGGGGTTCTCGGCGTCCATGATGGTTCCCTTATGGTTCATGCGGATCATGCCGATCTCCAGCCACTTGGTGGTGGGGACCCGGCGCAAGGCGGGAAGCCCGTGCACGGAGGCGCCGTGCGCCAGAACCGCGTGCTTGCTCTCGGCCTCCTCAACGCCGTCCTGCCAGCGCTTGGTCTCCTCCGGCCAGTCGGCGGAGTGCTGGTAGTGGAGCAGGGCGATGTCGAAGTAGTCGGTGTTGGCCACCTTGCGAAGCCGGTCGATCTTGGCCACCGGATCGACGCCGTCCTCCGTGGTCAGCTTGGTCATCAACTTGTAGCTGTCGCGTGGAATGCCCTTCAGCGCGATGCCGAGCATCTCATGCATTTGCGGATAGGACTCGGCGCTTTCGAAGAAGCGAATGCCGCGGTCGTAGGCATACCGGACCAGGCTGGTGAAGGCGTTCTGGCCCAGTTCGCGCTGGACTCGCCCATTGACGGTTCCAGTGCCGAATGCCAGGCGGGTCACTTTGATATCGGATCTGCCTAGCGTTACCCAGTCCGTAGCGGCGCTCGCGGCCGCCGTAAGGCGCGAAGCTCCCGCGCCGGCAACTGCGGCGCCAAGCCCTGCTTTCAAAAAGGTTCGTCTGGATTGATGTTCCACCAGCATCCTCCTTCGCTGGCCAGATTTTATCATGCTCGCGGCTGGCCTAGCATGCCGGAAACGCCGGAGACGCGCCAGAGCCACGCGGATTGGCGAACCCGTGGCGGCACACCGGCCGCCGGCCGCGTTCACGGGTCCGGTCTTCTCCTGATGAGCGGCGTGCCCATCGCGGCTGGCTGTAGGTTTGAACAGCGCGCGGCGCGGCGATGGAAATGAGGGCGTAATTACTCTGAGCAGAGTATTTTCGACGATCTCCGCGGGGAGTACACTGACTTTGTGCCACTTCGTTATGGGCTGCTGACGTTCGCGGTGTGGCTGGCATCAGCCGGCGCGCAAGGCCAGCAAACTCAGAGTGACCGAGCGCCGAGTGATCTGGTCCGGGTAGATGCTGTAGTCACAGACTCCCAAGGTGCGCCC
>DATKOS010000172.1:0-5516 GCA_035524535.1 Bryobacteraceae bacterium | reverse complement strand
GCCCACGCCGTGGCTCTGCAAGTCCGAGGCCTGATCGTAGAGGGCCTGGGCCAGATCCACCTGCGACTGCACGGACTGCACGTTGGCGGCGGCGCGCTGGCCGCCTAGGTATTGCGAGACCACCAGCAGGACGCTCTCCTCGCGCGCCGCAGTTTCGCCCGCGCGGCTGGCATCGACGCCGATCTTGGCGGAACGGTAGCGGCGCCAGAGAGTCAGATCAAAGACGGCCGCCTGGAAATTGACCCCGGCGGCGAACGTTTGAAAGGGCCCCGCGTGCTCCGGAATGCCGGGAAACGGCTGGCCGAGCAAAGCCTGCACATTGAGGCGCTGGTCCACTTCGGTGACGCCCGCGCCGCCTTGGGGCAGCAATCCCGCGCGGGCGGCGAGGCGCTCTTCCTCGCTGCGCGCCACTTCCAGGTTGGCCAGGATCACGTTGGGATTCTGTTTGAGCGCCAGGTTCACGGCGTCACGCAGGGTGAGCCGCAGCGGCGCCGCCTGTGGTTGGGGCGTTGGCGCGGCGTTGGGCGTTTGGGCCGCCGCGCCGCCGGCCAGCGCCAAGAGGACAATTAAGCTCCGTTTTATGTACAATCTTGCCGCTTTCAAGTTCATCACCACCAATATAACCAGCGGCCCGCGAAAACGCGGCGCGGGCGGCCATCCCCGAGTTCCTCAGGCAACGGTCCGTGGCGGCGGCCACGGGCGCGAGGTCCTTCCCCGATGCGGGATACATCGGCGCAAGGGCGGCCGCGCCTTAGAGGCGGCCTTGTTCAGGCGGCTTCGATGGCCACGGCCATATCGAGCAGCTTGTTGACGGTATTCCAATTTCTTCCCGTCATCGTGGTCCCCAGGGCGCGTTCCAGGGCGGCGATCGCCAGTTTGGATTTGCCCTGCCCGTCCGGATAGTAGACAAACAGTTCGCGCCCTTGGAAGCGCAGTTGCTCGGCGCCGCGCTTGACCTCCAGCGCCTTCCGGCGCGCCGCCTCGTCCGGCAGAGCGCCGAGGAACAGGACGATCAGCTTCCCGGGTTCGTCGGCCGCCTCCGCCGGGAACGGATTGCCGGCCAGGGCCTTCTTCATCTCCGGAACATTCCGAACGA
The DNA here is from genome assembly GCA_035524535.1 of Bryobacteraceae bacterium. Classification (GTDB taxonomy): domain Bacteria; phylum Acidobacteriota; class Terriglobia; order Bryobacterales; family Bryobacteraceae; genus BOG-224. The sequence continues at coordinate 4,420 of DATKOS010000172.1, read as the reverse complement.
TGACGGGCGGGCGAAAGCCGAAGCGCGAGGAGATGCCGTCTTCCACGCGTTCCGCCACGCGCGCCGCATTGCGCTCCGAAGCGCGGAAAACCACGTTGCCGCTCTGGATGAGCGTTTGCGCGCCGCTGAACCCAAGCGAACCGAACAGCGCACGCAACTCCTCCATCCCGATCTTGTTGTGCCCGCCAACGTTCACTCCGCGAAGCATCGAGATAAAGACAGGCATGGGGAGAAATCAGTTATCGGTCATCCGTTAACCGCAGCCGGCCATTGTTGACCGCTCCAGGGAGGCTCCGGATGCGCCGAACGCCGCTTTCTGACGACTGACAACTATAAACTAGTACGGCGCCAGGGTATCCGAGAGGGCTTCGTTGGCGACTTGCTCAATTTCCTTGGCGACCGTTTTCGGCGAACCGCCGCCGTCCACGCGGCGCACCATCGATTCGCCGTAGTAGTCCAGGATCGGCCCGGTCAGCTCGTGATACGCGTTGAGCCGCTGGCGAATGGTCTCTTCCTTGTCGTCGTCGCGGGTGATCAGTTCCGCGCCATCGTCGTCGCAACGGCCGGCAACCCTGGGAGGCTGCGAAATCATGTTGTAGATCCGGCGGCAGACCGGGCACTGCCGCCGCGCCGTGAGGCGCGCGACCAGCAGGTCCTCGGAAACGTCCAAATGGATGACGATGGGCGCGGGCAAGCCGCGTTCCCGCAGAAGCTGATCGAAAGCCTCAGCTTGCGGCACGGTGCGCGGGTACCCGTCCAGCAGAAAACCGTTAGCGCAATCGGGCTGGGCAATCCGCCCCGCGACGATCGCATTGGTAAGCTCATCGGGCACCAGGCCGCCCTTGGTCATAATGGCGCACGCGGTCCGCCCGAGCTCCGTACCCGCCTTGCACTCCGCACGAAACATTTCCCCCGTGGAGATGGCGGGAATCTGGAACCGGTTCGCAAGGTGGACGGCTTGCGTACCCTTACCGCATCCGGGCGGTCCGAAAAGGAGAAAAATCAAAAAGAAGCCTCCGTGCTAAGCATCTGCGCGCTCAAGAACAGGAATAAAACGCGCTAAAAAGTCCATACGGTCCCAAAATATGATGTACGGGTCCTTATCTTCAGGCTACCTTTTGCGCGGACACCCCGTCAAGGGTGGTGTTGCGAATGGTTAACAGCTAAATTCGAGCGTGGGCCGCGCCGATCAGAACCGGGTCACCTCGGAAAATCTGAATCCTTGCACTTTCATTGCCGGAACGACCATATCCCCGGCCTCTTCCCCGGAGGCGCGCACGGGCGCGGACATGGCGGCTACATTCGAGAGCATCTCCACGAGGCTCTGGTTGAAGCGGAAATTCCTCAATCCGCACACCACGCGGCCATCTTCCACCAGGAATGTGCCGTCGCGCGTCATGCCTGTAAATACTTTCTGATAAGGGTCCACCTCGCGGATGTACCACAAACGTGTGACCAGGATTCCACGCGCGGTGGACTCCACCATGCGCTCGACGGTGGAATCGCCGCCGGACATCACCAGATTCACGGGAGCCTCGCCCATCTCATTTGGAAGCGAGAATCCATGACCCGTGGGCGCCACCCCGGCCAGGGCCGCCGCCTGGCGGGAGTAGGCAATTTCGCGCACTACGCCGCCCTCCACCAGCGTCAATTCGCGCCGCGGTACGCCTTCGCCATCGAAAGGCGCGCCGGATTGCAGCGGGTGATGAACGTCATCCCTAATATCGACGTTTTCTCCGAAGACCTTTAGGCCCAGGCGGTCGTTGAGGAAACTGCGCCCGTCACGCAGGGCGGTCGCGCTGAAATCGAGGAACATCTGGCCTACCAGATCGAGCACGGCGGCGGGTTCCAGAATCGCGGTGTAGCGGCCGGGCTCGATTTCGCGCGGCTCGGCGGAAGCCGCCGCCTTCCGAGCCGCGCGTTGCGCGAGCGCGACGGGCGAGAGGTCACGATGGTCGCAAGCGCTGGCCTTTGCCCAACCGGAACTGCCGCCGGCGGTGGCGGTGATTGAGAACCGGGCCATGGACTCGCGATGCCAGGCTGAAACGCCGCTGGAATTCATCACCGCGAGGAAGGACTCGCCGGTGGAGTAGATGCCCGCCGCGACCTGGCCCGCGCCTTCCACCACCGCGATGGCGTCCTTCACCGCCAGCGCGAGTTCCCGCGGCGTGACGCGCGCGGTGGATTCGAACCAACGCTCGGCGGGCCGGTACGCGGCGGGCTGGGCGAGCGGCTGAAGGTCCGGATCGGGCGCGGTGAGGCGCGTGATGGCGACGGCCTCCTCCACCGCGTTGCGAATGCCCTCGGCATCCAGGCGATTGGTGGTGGCGCGCGCGGTGCGGCCGGCGATCACCGGCCGCACGGACAGCGTCGTCTCGCGCGCCGACACGTTCTGGTGTATCGCGTTGTTGGCGAAGCGCGTGAGCGAATCCTCGCCGCCGGTGACGATCGCTTCCACATCCTTCACGCCCAGGGCGCGCGCCGCGTCCGCGACGCGCGAGAAAACCGCCTCGCAATCCTTACGCTCCATATGAGTCCCGTATTGTCGGCAGTAAGTCCGCCCGGAAAGGAACCGGGGCCTCTCCTCTTGCCCTGGCGCTACCCGCCATACGCGCTCCCCACCTTCACCCCCCGAAACCGCGAAGGACTCGCGCCGTGGCCCGTCCCCATCACCTGCTCCGGCTGCCCCTTCCCGCAATTCGGGACGCCCCAAAGCGTCCAGTGTTCCCGCCCGGCGATGGCCGCGCACTTGTTCCAGAACTCCGTCGTAATGCCGCTATAGCTCGGGTTCTTGAGCATGCGCATACGCTTTCCGCCGCGGATCTCCCACCCGATCTCGCACCCGAACTGGAAGTGGTAGCGCTTGTCGTCAATCGACCAGCTCCGGTTGGTCTCCATGTAGATGCCGCGGTCCGCGCCGAAGACTTCCTCGATCGACTGCTCGCCCGGCAGCAAGCTCACGTTGGTCATGCGGATGAGCGGCAGGCGCTCCCAGCCGTCGGCGCGCATGCAGCCATTGGAGCGCTTCAGGCCGGCGATCGCCGCCGTTTCGCGCGAGGTCATGAAGCCGCGGAACATGCCGCCGCGGATGATGTCCGCGCGCTGCGCCGGCACGCCCTCATCATCGAAAGCGAACGTGCCGAGGCCCGGCCCGTGTTCCAAGCGGGCGTCGGCCACCACATTCACAATCTCCGAACCGTAGCGGAGCTTCCCCAACTGGTCCAGGCTCAGGAAACTCATGCCGGCGTAGTTGGCCTCGCTGCCCATGACGCGGTCCAGCTCGATGGGATGCCCGATGGATTCATGGATCTGCAGGCCGAGCTGGGAGCTATCGAGAATCAGATCGAAATCGCCCTCGGGGCATTGGTCGGCCTGGTGCAGGGCCACGGCCTCCTCGGCGATGCGCGCGGCGTTTTCCTTGAGGCGCAGCTCCTCGACCAGTTCGTACCCCTTGAGCTGGTATTGGCCGCCGAAGGAGTTCGGATACGACCGCTTCTGGATGTCGCCGTCCTTATAGCTCAGCGCGGAGAAGCCCGCGCCGGTGGTGTGGCGGGTCTGGTCGATGAGGCTCCCCAGGGTGGAAGCGAAGACCTGGCGGCGGCGCTCGAAGACCATGGAAGCTTCCGCCAGCGTGATGCCCGGATTGCGCCGAAGCTCGGCGTCCACGTCGAGCAGCGTCTCCAGGTTGCGGTCCACGGAAATCGTGAACGGATCGATGCGGCACGGCGAGACCCACGTGGCTTCGTACTTCTCTTCCGGCGCGAGCACGGCGTCGTGCCCGCGCGCCTCCGCGCTGGCCTGGGCAATGAGAAGCGCCCGCGCGCCGCACGCCGCGATGCCGTCCTTCGACAGGTCGTCGGTAGCCGCGAATCCCCAGCACCCGCCCGCCAGCACGCGAATGCCGACGCCCGCCGTCTCCGCGCTCGACACATGCCCCGCGCGCCCATTCTTCGTAGTGATCTCGCGCGTTCGTAGTTCCACCGCCCGGGCGTCGGCATAACTGACGCCGCCGCGCGCCACGGAATCGAGAGCCGCAAGAGCAAGGTCTTTCATCAAGGACTATGGTACGCCAGAGGAAAGGCCGCCCGGCCTAAGGAGCGGAGCGGTCCGCGCCGTCACGTAGGAATGGAGATCCACGTGGCGGAAACCACCGCTAGGGCGAGTTCAGGAACGGGTCCCGCCGCCTTTTCCATTCCTGACGTTGGATGAGCGGGGTTCCTGGGCCCGGCCTCGCCTCGCGGGGGTTTGCGGGCGGCGTCTAGAGGAAGGGGGCTCCTGCTGCTCTAGCTCGGCGAAGACCTCCTGTGGGCAGGCCAGCCATCTGCGTCCGGAGACCTCCGGCAGAAGACTCCGATAGTTGCCCCAGTTGAAAATGCGTAAGGCCCAGGGCGCCGGGCCCTGCGGTAGGGCATGGTGTCCG
>DATKOS010000171.1:0-5396 GCA_035524535.1 Bryobacteraceae bacterium | reverse complement strand
CGTGGAAACGCCGCCGTTGATCCAGAGGCGGCCGGAGCTATCTTCCGCCATGGCGGCGGCCGCGCCCTTCAGCCAGCTATCCGCGGCGGGATAACGGAAAAGGCGCCCGCCGGCCAGGCGCGCGATTCCTTTCCGCGTGTCGATCCAAAGGCCCCCAGCCGAACAAGGCTCGAGCGAAACCACGTTGGAATCCGGCAAGGCTTCGCCGGGCTTGGGCTGCCAGTGGAAGAAGCGAACGCCGTCAAAACGGATGAGGCCAGTGGCGGTTCCCAGCCAGAGGTATCCATCCGAGGTCTGGGCCAAGGCCTGAATGGCGGGCAGGGCGGCGCCTTCCTCTTGAGTCCAACTGGTGTGGAGGTACTGGGAAACGGGGATGGACGGATCTATGGCGAAGGCGGGCAGCGCGCAGGCAAGAAGCGGGAGGGAGCAACACCACAGCCGCCAACTCATGGAAACCGGCAGACTCAACTCACCACCCCGGAAGACGATCCCGCAAAACGGCCACCAAAACCCGGGCCGAGGCCCTTGCGCGGCGGCCTCAAGAGCTTATGACTGGAGTTAGAAAAGAAAGGCTACCCCGGGCTCCCCGAATTCCGGCTTCCGCAAAAACGCCGGCGGAATTACGTTAGGATTTCGAGCCGCAAAACAACGAGTTCCGAACATGCATAGACTAGCAGAATTCGTATCCCGGCTTTTCGGGAAGCAAGCGCCAGGGGCGCGGAGCGGAGAGTGCATCGCCGTAGCGGCGGAAGTAATTGCCTCGCAGCACGAGGATGGCGTGGTGTTCCTGCACGTGGGGCGCGGCGAGGTGTTCGAGGCGAACGGCGTTGGGGCGCGCATCTGGCGCGGCATCGCGGCGAAGGAACCGGTGAGCGCGGTGGCCGCGGCGATTGCGGCGGAGTTCGGGGTGGAAGCGGCGCTGGTGGAACGGGACGCCAAGAGTTTTCTGGGCGATTTGGAAGCGCACGGTTTCCTGATGCGAGCGGCGGGGGCGTGAGATGGCGCGCCACGGTAAGGGGCTTCTGACGGCGCGCGCGCTGTGGAGGCTGGCGCTTTACGACGTGCGGCTGACGCTGCGAGGTTTTCGGGCGGTGTACCGCGACATGGAGCGGCGAGGGGAACCTTCAGGCAGCGGGGACGCAGAATGGGAACGCGAGGTCTGCGAGGCGGTGGCGCTGGCGAGCTCGCTCTACTGGAAACCAGTGCAATGCCTGCAACGCTCCGCGGCGATTGCGAGCCTGCTGCGGCGCCGCGGCGTGGATGCACAGGTGGTGATTGGATTCCAGCCCGCGCCGCTGGCGAGCCATGCGTGGGTGGAAGTGGAAGGACGGGTGGTGGGTGATTCGCCGGCTTACCGGTGGAAGCTGCGTCCGCTGACGCGCGTTTGAAGATCCGATTCAAATAACCAAACACAGAGGAGAAGAGACAAATGTACGAACAGCCGAAGTTGAACCATGTTGGGAAGGCCGAGGATGTGATTCTGGGAGTATGGCCGGGCGGCGACGATCTGGACGGAAACTTCGTGTTCAACTGCATGAAGTTCGCCGAGGAAGAGGAGACGGACCGGCCGAAATCCGAGCGTTAGAGGGAAAGCGACGCCGGGCGCCGGAACGGGAAGGCGGAGGGCGGTGAAATGCGTAAAGGGAGGGCAGGCCGGCAGGGGGCCTGCCCGGCCGGCCACCGCGGCGGGTGCGGGGTTCGGTTCCGCGGGGCGTGTTCGTGCGAGGGGGCTTGGGATGAGCATTGCGGTTGGGATAACGCCTTTGTTATAATCGGCTTTCAACTGCAAGGGAGATTTTCGTCTTATGGCTCAAGTATGCGACGTCTGTGGGCGCGGGCCTCAATTCGGCAACCGGATTAGCCACGCGCACAACGTGACCAAGCGCCGCTGGAATATCAATTTGCAGAGCGTTCGGGCGGTGGTTAACGGCGCGACGAAGCGCCTGCGCGTTTGCACGTCCTGCCTCCGTTCCAATAAAGTCCAGAAGGCCGCGTAGGAAGCCGCGAGGTTCGGCGCTCCGTTACCGAGCTTCGCTTATTCTCCTCGGGGAGAGGTGCGGACCGATAGGCCGCGCATGTAGAATTGGACTATGTGGGCGGTGCTGGCGGCCTTGTTCTTTCTGCAAGCTGCCGACCCGGTTGCGGATGGCCAAAAGGCGCTGTCGGCGGGCAGGTACGAAGAAGCCGTCCAGGATTTCACGCAGGCTGTCACTCTTCATCCACAGGATTACTTTTCCCATTTCAATCTGGCGCTGGCGCTGGGCTTTCTGAAAAGAGATCCCGAGGCGGTGGCGGAGTACCGCAAGACCCTGGAGCTGAAGCCGGGTTTGTACGAGGCGGAGGCGAATGCCGGAATCTTGCTGCTGCGCGACAAAGAGCCGGCCGAGGCGCTTCCGCTACTGGAGGCGGCCGCCGGGCAGAAGCCCTCGGAGTTCCAACCGCGGTTCCACTTGGCGGAGGCGGAGCTCGATGCGGGCGCGCCGGAGAAATCGGAAGCGGATTTCCGGAAGGCCCTGGAACTCGACGCGAAGTGTTCGGATTGCGAACTGGGCCTAGGGAGGGCGCTGGCGCGCGAGGACAAGCTGGCGGAGGCGGCGCCGCACTTTCAACAGGCAGCCGCCATGACGCCGGCGCATCGCAATGCCCTGCTGGAATTGGCTGGGCTCTACGATAAGGCCGGCGCAGGGGCGGAAGCGATTGCACTCTACCGGCAGTTCCCGGAGAATGCGGCCGCGCAGCAACGTATCGGTGAACTGCTGGTGGATGCCAAGCAGTACGGCGACGCCGTGGCGCGGCTGCAAGCGGCGTACGCGAAGGACCCCACGGCGGCGAACCGGACGCTGCTGGCGCAGGCTTACGTGCTGAATCATCAGCCGGGCGAAGCGGAGCCGCTGCTGGCGCAGAACGTGGCGGCGGATCCGGGGAACTTCGATCTGCGCATGATGTACGCGCGGGCGCTGCGGGACTTGCGGCGCTTCCCCGAGGCGGTGGCGCAATTCGAGGAGGCCGCGAAACTGAAGCCGGCCGACGGCATGGTGTGGAGCGAGATGGCCGCTTCGCGGTATTTCACGCCGGACGTGAAGCAGACTCTGGCCGACCTGGACCGGGCACGCGATCTGGGCGAGAACACGGCCGGGAATTGGTTCCTTCGTGCGATTCTCTTGGACAAGCTAAGCCAGTCGAAGCAGGCGCTGGAGGCCTACCAGAGGTTCCTGTCCATGAGTCAGGGGAAGAATCCGGACCAGGAATTTCAGGCGCGGCAGCGGGCGCGGGCGATTCAACTGGAAATGGAGAGACGGTGATGCATGCACGGATGCGGGAGGCGCCGCTGGCGGCTTGCGTCCTACTGCTGACGCTGTGCCTGGCGGAGACGGCGCGCGCGCAATTGGCGGCGGCCATGGCGGAACCGGATCTGGAGAAACGTTCCGGCCTGGCATTAGAGAACGCATCGGAGGCGCTGAAGGCGGCCCAGAAGGCTTACGATTCGGACGAGGATGCGAAGGTGAAGGCGCTGGGCGAGGAGATTGTGGCGTCCGTGGACCTGGCGGCGGCATCGCTCGACCAGACCGGCAAGGACCCGCGGAGCCATCCGAAGTGGTTCAAGCGGGCGGAGATCTCCACGCGGGATTTGCTGCACCGGCTGGAGGACTTCCAGGCGAAGATGAGCTACATGGACCGGGGGTTGCTGGACCCAGTGAAAGCGCAGGTGCAGAAGGTGCACGACAGGCTATTACTAGGGCTGATGGAGGGCAAACCGAAATGAAGGCGATGTGGTGCCTGCTGCTCCTGGCCGGGACGCTGGCGGCGCAGAAGGATTTTCTGACGGATAACGAAGTGGATAAGATCCGGGAAGCGCAAGATCCGAGCCAGCGCATGGAAGTGTATGCGGGGTTCGCGAGGGCGCGCATCGATTTGGTGAAGAGCCTGATGGCGAAGGACAAGCCCGGGCGTTCGCTGATGATTCACGATGCGCTGGACCAATACTCGAAGATCCTGGACGCGATGAACGACGTCACCGACGACGCCCTGGAGCGCCATCTGGATGTGAAGCAGGGTGTGGAGGCGCTGGAGCGCCTGGGGATGACCTCGCTGGTGGAGCTGAATCGCGTGAAGGACAGCCACCCGCGGGATCTGGATCGCTACGAGTTCGTTCTGGACGACGCGATTGGGAACACGAAGGACAGCCTGGATGCGGCACGCGACGGATTGCCGGAGCGTGCCCGGCAGGTGCAGGAACAGCAAGCGCGGGAGGCGACGGACAAGCGCCAGGAGATGGCTCCGGCGGACGGTTCGGCGCCGGTGCAACGGGTGACCCCGGAGACGGACAGCAAGGCGCCCACACTGATGCGGCCCGGGGAGAAGCCACCGGAGTAGAGGCCACGCCGCGTCCGCACGGGGCACGATTCCGGTACTTCTAGGCGCATTGAGGGGGGCGCGGTTCATAACCGGAGAGAGTACTTCAGTCTGGCTGACGAGCTTGGGGACTGTGCTACAATCGCGCACTAGTACCGCAAGTCACAGAGGAGAGTGGGATGGTCGTTCAGTCTGCTGTAACCCATGAAATCAAGAGTTTGGCAGTGGCCGCGGCGCTGTTGGCGATGTCTGGGGCGGCTTTTGCCCAGACGCAAAGACTAGCCGAAAACACGCAACAACAAATTGGCGCGCTGCTGGCGGAGAAAGCCTCCCGAACGGCCGCACAGGCGAAGATGGACTCGCACCTGGTTCATGCCGCGCAAATCCTGCGCGGGCAGCCGGTGAGCCCGGATTTTCCGAACCCGCCGGGCGAGTTGGACGCGGTACATAAGGACGCGAACGACGCCGTCCTGGTGGACATCAAAGGCCAGGTGAGCCCGGACCTGCTGGGCGCCATTCGCTCCGCCGGCGGAACCGTGGTCAGCTCCTTTGCCGAATATGGTTCGGTGCGCGCGCGGATTCCGTTGTTGAACGTGGAACGCGTGGCGGCGCGCGACGACGTGCAGCAGATTCGCATGGCGGAAAGCGCGATGATCAACGGGGCGCCTCTGAGTCTGGGCGCGCGGCCCGGTTTTGCGGCACGCGGCGCGGCGGTGCGGGCGCGGCTGGCGGCTCTGATGGCCGGACGGCAGGGCGGCAAACTGCCAGCGCCGATGCTGGCCAGCCTGCTGAGCAACCTGGGATCGGCTTTCTTCGCCCCGCCGGAAGGCCCGGACACGTATGGAGACACGGCGCACCAGGCAAGCAACGCGCGCGTCAACTTCAATCTGGACGGCACGGGCGTGAAGCTTGGGCTGCTCTCGGATGGCGTCGACAGCCTGTCGAGCGAACAGACGAAGGGCAATCTTCCGAATAATCTGACGGTGATCACCGGACAAGCGGGCGCGGGAGATGAGGGCACGGCGATGCTGGAAATCGTCTAC
>DATKOS010000170.1:0-22431 GCA_035524535.1 Bryobacteraceae bacterium | reverse complement strand
CGGTTGGCTCGGAAACTTTAGGGCCGCGCGCCGCCGCAATCTGCCAGCCCCCAGTCGCTCGCCTGCCCCCGGGGCTGCGCCGCCTCCACTCCACTAGTTACCAAGCCGCGAACAGCTATTTAAATTTGCTTCCCAGCCGATAAATATCCTCGTAAGGACTCGAATGGAATCAGAAATTCTTGTTGTGGACGACTCCGCGGCCATTCGCAAAATCCTCCAGCGCGTGTTGCGCGGCACGGGGATGCCCATCGGCGCGATCTACGAGGCCGGCGACGGGCAGGAAGCCCTGGACACTCTGGGCAGGCAGAGGATCGACCTGGTGCTCAGCGATATCAACATGCCGAAGATGGACGGCCTTCAGTTGCTGGCCTCGCTGAAATCCTCGGATAAGTGGCGCGCCATTCCGGTGGTGATGATCACCACCGAGGGCGGGGAAAGCCGCGTGGCGGAAGCCGTGAAGCTCGGCGCCGCCGGCTATGTGCGCAAGCCATTTACGGCCGATCAAATCAAGGAGAAACTCATGGGATTCCTGGAGGCGGTGCGGCCATGACGGAAATGGAAAACCTGATCGTCGAATCGATCAAACAGTCTACCGCGGCGGTCTTCTCGACGATGCTCGACGCCGAAGCGGTATTCGAGGGCGCGGCCATCGAGAAGCGCACCCCCGAGGCCAGCGATGGGGTGGTGTCCTTTATCGGGATGGCCGGGGCGTGGGCCGGAGCGGGCAGCCTGGTGTGTTCTCCAGTGATGGCCTGCCGCGTGAGCGCGCGCATGCTCATGGCGGAGTTCCCGGCCGTGGACGATGAAGTCCTCGACGCCGTGGCTGAGCTGACCAACATGATTATCGGCGGGGTGAAGACGGACCTGGAGCCGCGCCTGGGGCCGCTCGGTTTGAGCATCCCCACGGTGGTCTACGGGAAAAACTTCAAGGCCAAGGGAGCGGGAATCGATGAATGGGTGGGGGCCACGTTCGATTGGGAAGGAGAGCGCCTGGCAGTGAAGGTCTGTCTCGCGCCCACGGCCGCGCCGCAGGCCAAGGCCCGCCCGGCTGGACACCCATACGCGGTAGAAGTTTGAGGCTCGGAGAAGAACATGGCTACCATGCTTGCGATCAACGAAACGAACGCCGCCGAGGCGGATGCCCGCGCGGGAAAGTACCTCACTTTTCAACTGGCCCAGGAGGAATTCGGAATCCGCGTGCTGAAGGTGCGCGAAATCATGGGCGTGCAGGAGGTCACGGCCGTGCCCCAGACCCCGCCGCACATCAAGGGCGTCATCAACCTGCGCGGAAAGGTGATTCCGCTGGTGGATCTGCGCCTGAAGTTCGGCATGCCGGAGGCGGAGTACACCACGCGCACCTGCATCATCGTGACGCAGGTGAAGGCCGAGGCCGGATCGGTGCTCATGGGCATCGTGGTGGACGGCGTCTCCGAGGTGCTCAACCTGACGGGGCAGGAAATTGAGGACACGCCGGACTTCGGGCAGGAGGTTTCCAGCCGCTATCTGCTGGGAATGGCCAAGTCCAAGGGCAAGGTGAAGATCCTGCTGGACATCGATAGGGTCCTTTCGGCGCAGGAAATTGGGGACTTGAGCTCCATATTGGGTAAGTAGGAGGGTAGAACTATGCGATTTTCCGAAATGAGCCTGGGCGCAAAGATCGTCGCCGGCACGGGCGCGCTGGGAACGGCGCTGATCGTGATTTGCTGGAGCGGGCTGAGTTCGCTTGATTCGATGGGCGAGCGGTTCGATCACTCGGTAAATGTGACGATGCGCAAGATCGAACTCGCCGATGCGATCAACATCGCTGAGTCCAATATGGCTTCGGGAGAACGGGGTTGGTTGTTAGCGATGTTGGCCAAGAACAACGGGCAGGCATCCGCGGCGCGGAGCCTCTTTGAGGACAGTTCCGGGCGGTTGAAGCAGGCCCTCGTGGAGATTCGCCCGCTCCTGAACACCGAGGAAGGCAGGCAGATCACCGCCAGGATCGAGAGCGAGACGGCCGAGTGGCTGCCCGCGTATGCGCAGTTGGAGCGGCTGGCGAATGGGGGCGATCCCGCGGGCGCGGCCAACTGGATGTACGAGAAAATCACGCCGCTTTACCGCGCCATGGGCGACGACGCGGAGAAGTTGGCCGCGCTTCAGTTGACTTCGCTCGAAGCCGATGTGACGGACGCCGGACGAAGCCGCGCCCACGCGCGCAACCTGATGCTCCTGCTAATTGCCCTGGCCGGCGCGGCGGCGATGGTTTCCGCCCTCGCCGTGCGGCGTTCCGCCATGGCGCTGCGGCGCCTGACCGCCGAGTTGGCGGAGAGTTCCGAACAGGTAGCGTCGGCGGCGGGGCAAGTGGCTTCGTCCAGCCAGGCGCTGGCGCAGGGGTCCTCCGAGCAGGCGGCAAGCCTGCAGGAAACCTCTTCCTCGGCCTCCGAGATCACGGCGGTGACGCGCAAGAACTCGGAGAGCACGCGCGGGGCCACGGAGTTGATGGCCACGGCGGTTGGGCAGGTGGGGGAAGCCAATCACAATCTCGAAGAGATGATCCACTCGATGAAGGAGATCAACGGGTCGAGCGAGAAGATCGCCAGAATCATCAAGGTGATCGATGAAATCGCTTTCCAAACCAACATCCTGGCGCTCAACGCCGCGGTGGAAGCGGCGCGGGCGGGCGAGGCCGGAATGGGGTTCGCCGTGGTGGCGGATGAAGTACGGAACCTGGCGCAGCGCAGCGCGCAAGCGGCTAAGGATACCGCGTCGCTGATTGAGGAGTCGATCACCAAGTCCAAGGAGGGCGGCCGGAAGCTGGATCTGGTGGCGCAATCGATTCAAAGCATCACGGGGAGCGCGCGCGAGGTGAAGGCGCTGGTGGACCAGATTGAGTCGGGCAGCGAGGAGCAATCGCGTGGCATCGAGCAGATCGCCGGAGCCGTGGCGCAGATGGAGCAGGTGACGCAGCGAGGGGCGGCGAATGCGGAGGAGGGCGCCGCGGCGTCCGAAGAAATGGCGTCGCAAGCGCAATCCCTGCGGGCGATCGCCGAAAAGTTGCGCGTGCTGGTGGATGGAGCGGGCGGGACGGGAACGTCCCGGAAGCTCGCGGCCACCCGCCTGCGAAAACCGGCGGCGCCCGTCCTGGCCGCGGCGGAGCCGGCGGCGGCTCGCAACTCCTTCCCACTGGACTAATCCGAAAGCGGTTTCTAAGAGGCGCTCATGCCCGGCTTCGAGGACATAAAGAGAAGAATCGAAGAATTGGCTCTGCAGGTAGTGATGGCGGAGCCGGAGACCGGAACGCCGCCAACCTGGCTGCCGGCTCTGGAGAACCTGAGGGTGGAGGCTGCCGGTCAAGGCATGACGGAGGCGGCCGCCGCGGCAGCGGACATGTTGGAGGCGGCGCGCAGGCAGGCCGGATCGGCGGAAGTGCAGGAGGGCCTGGCGCGGCTTCAGGCGGCGGCGGAAGCTCAGCCCGTCGCCGGGCCGATTGCCAGCCCGCTCGGTCAAGACCCGGAACTGCTGCGCGATTTCGTCCTGGAAAGCCGTGAGCACCTGGCGAACATCGAGAGCCACGCCTTGACGCTTGAGCGGGACCCGCGAGGGGCCGAGGCGCTGAACGCGGTGTTCCGGGGCTTCCACACCATCAAGGGGCTGGCCGGATTCCTGGAGCTATGGGACATCCAGCACGTGGCGCATGAGGTGGAAACGCTGCTCGACCGGGCGCGCAACCACCAGATCGCCGTCACGGCGGCGGCGATTGACGCGATTCTGGAAAGCGCGGACGATTTGCGCGACCGCGTGGCGTACGTGGAAGCCGGCCTGAATGCGGAGGGCCAAGAGGACGGCGAGCGTCGCGAAGACCGACCCGCGGCGCCTGGCCCGAATCAGGCGCTCATTGAAAAGATCGCGTCGCTAAGCGCGGCCGGGGCGTCCGGCGAGGCAGGGCCTTCGGAAGACGCGCAGCGTCTGGCGGCGGAAGACGCGCGGCGGCTGGCAGTGGAAGACGCGCAGCGTCTGGCGGCGGAAGACGCGCAGCGTCTGGCAGTGGAAGACGCGCGGCGGCTGGCGGAGGCAGTGGATTCCGCGGGGACTCGGCCGGAGGGCGCCGGCCCGGCAAAACCGGAAATTTCCAAGTCCGGAGAGAGCAAGGCCGAAACCGGCAGAGTGGAACCGGCCAAGGCCGAAGCCGCAAAAGACCCGGCGCCGGCGGAGGCCGATGGGCGGCGCAGCGAGGCCATGGCGGTGAAGGTGGATACCGCCAAGCTGGACGCACTCGTGGACATGGCGGGCGAAATGGTCATCGCCCAGTCGCTGGTGCGGCACGACCCGGATCTTGCAGCGGTCAAGACCCCGCGCCTGCAACGCAACATGACGCAGCTCTCACGCATGACGGCGGAACTCCAACGGACCGCCATGGCCATGCGCCTGGTGCCGATTGGGCCGCTGTTCCGCCGCATGGAGCGCCTGGTTCGGGACCTGGCCCGCCAGTTCGGCAAACGCGTGGAGATGGAGACGCAAGGCGATGAGATCGAGCTGGACCGCAATATTGTGCAGGAGCTGACCGATCCGCTGATGCACATGGTGCGGAATGCGCTCGACCATGGCATTGAGTCGCCGGCCGAAAGGGTGCGCGCGGGCAAGCCGCCGGCGGCGCGATTGCTGCTCAAGGGGCGGCACCAGGCCGGGCAGGTGGTGATTGAGATCGCCGACGATGGCCGCGGCCTGGACCGCGAAAAGATCGTGGACAAGGCCATCCAGAAGGGGCTCATCGCCTCGGGCGACGCGCTCTCCGATAACGAGGCCTTCAACCTGATTTTTCAGGCGGGCTTCTCCACCGCGGCGCAGGTGACCAACGTCTCGGGGCGCGGCGTGGGGATGGACGTGGTGCGGCGGCACATCGAGAAGCTGCGTGGGCGGGTGGAGATCCGCTCGGTGAAGGGGCAGGGGGCCACGTTCGCGCTGAAGCTCCCGCTGACGCTGGCCATCATCGATGGCCTGGTGGTGGGCGTGGGAGAGGAGCGCTACATCGCTCCGCTGTTCGCGGTGCGGGAGGTGCTGCGCCCCAACGCCGGCACCATGTGGACCGTGCAGCAACGGTCGGAGATGGCGTTAATCCGCGGAGAGTTGCTGCCGGTGCTGCGGCTCTACCGCAAGTTCCGCGTCCAGCCGCGCTCGGAAGATCCCCTGGCCAGCGTGCTGCTCGTGGCGGAAGTGGAGGAGCGCCGCTTCGGGCTGCTGGTGGACGAGCTGATCGGCAAGCAGGAAGTGGTTATCAAGTCGCTCGGCGAGACCTTTCGCCATGTGACCGGGGTTTCGGGCGGCGCCATTCTGGGCGACGGGCGCGTGGGCCTGATTCTCGATTTGGAGCGGCTTTTCCGGGAGGGCGCGGATGGCGCGGGAAGTTGAGCCTCCGGTGGAGGTGGCGCTGAAGGCCGGGGAGTTCGAGGAGATCCGGCAGCTTGCGCATCGGACCTTCGGCCTGGATCTGAAGCCGGGCAAGGAACAACTGGTGGCGGCGCGCCTGGGGCGGCTGATGCGCGCGGGCCGTTTCGGCGCCTACCGGCAGCTCTACCGGCATACCATCGAGGACCGCACCGGCGAGGCGCTGGCGGCCATGATCGACGCGCTGGCCACGAACCACACCGCGTTCTACCGCGAGCCGGAGCATTTCCGCTTCCTGGCGGACCGCGCGGCGGCGGAATGGAAGGGGCGCGGCGTCGTGGAGGTTTGGTGCGCGGCCTGCTCCACGGGCGAGGAGGTTTGGACGCTGGCCTGCGCCCTCGATGAAGTTCTCTCCCCCGGGCGCGTGCGCATCGCGGCGACGGACATATCCCGCAAGGCTCTGGCGGCGGCCGGACGGGCGGTCTACGCGGCGGACCGCTGCGCGGCGCTGCCGCCGGCGTGGCTGGCGCGGTACTTCGCAAAAGATGGCGCCGGCGGCTACCGCGTGCGGCCGGAGGTGCGGTCGCAGGCCGCGTTCTCGCGGTTGAACCTGATGGACGCGTTTCACTGGCCGCGCCAGTTCGCCGCGGTGTTCTGCCGCAACGCGATGATTTATTTCGACGCGGAAACCCAGGCGCGCACGGTAGCCAAGCTCGCCGCCAGCCTGGAGCCGGGCGGGTTCCTGTTTCTGGGTCACGCCGAGAGCGTGCCGGAACGCCCGGCGGATCTCGAGTACGTGAGGCCGGCGGTATACCGGAAGACCGACAAGCGCGGAGGCGCATGGAACAGATCGTCGTAGGGATGGCGGATTGCCGCGTGGGACACGAAGCGGGGCAGGTGCTGGCCACCTATGCGCTGGGGTCCTGCATCGGCCTGGCAGTTCACGATCCGGAAGCGGCGGTGGGCGGGCTGCTGCACTTCATGCTGCCGGACTCGTCGATCGATCCGCTCGGGGGCAAGGAGAATCCGTGCAAGTTCGCCGATACGGGGATACCGCTGCTGATCGAGGAAGTCTGCCGGCGCGGCGCTTCCAAACGGCGGCTGGTGGTCGCGGCGGCCGGCGGCGCGCAGATGCTGGACTCGCGCAATGTATTCGATATCGGACGGCGCAATTATCAGGCCATGCGCAAGCTGCTGTGGAAGGCGGGGCTGCTGCTGCAAGCCGAGGCCATCGGCGGAGACCGCTCGCGGACGGTTCGGCTCGAAGTGGGCAGCGGGCGGTTCTGGCAGGAGTCCGCCGGGGAACGAACGGAATTGATCGCGGGACGTCCGCGGAAAGGAGCGGGCCATGTCGTACCGAGTGCTGATCGTCGATGATTCGCCGGCCATGCGGACGTTCATCCGGCGCGTGATCGAATCGTCGGGGTTTGAGCTGTCGGACTGCTTTGAGGCCGGCAATGGAGAAGAGGCGCTGGACGTGCTGCGCCGCGAGTGGGTGGACGCGATTCTGACAGACATCAATATGCCGGTGGTGGATGGAGAGGAGTTCCTCCGGCGGCTGGCCGGCGAAGACGTGCTGAAGACCGTCCCGGCGGTGGTGATTTCCACCGACGCCACCGAGCGGCGCATGGAGCGGATGCTGGCGCTGGGCGCGCGCGGCTACGTCACGAAACCTTTCCGGCCGGAGGATCTGCGCGCGGAACTCGAGCGTACCCTGGAGGCGATCCATGACTGATGAAGCGCTGCGCCAGGCGCTGGAGGATTCGATTTCCGAAACCCTGGACGCCATGTTCTTCACCTCCTGCCTGGGACCGGCGGAGGACCGGGCCGTCGCGGACCTGGAGGCCGCCGCTCGCGTGACCTTCCAGGGCAAGCCATCCGGGCGGCTCACGGTACGCATGGCGGGCGGAGCGGCGCGCGCCATCGCCGCCGGCTTCCTCGGCGAGGACGAGGAGACGGTTCCCGAGGAGCGCGTGGGCGATGTGTTGCGCGAGCTCACCAATATGATCTGCGGGTTCGTGCTGAGCCGCGTGGAATGCGCCGAGGAGTTCCGCCTGGATGAGCCCAAGCTGGTGGATGCGGCTTCCTGCGGGATCGCGCCGGAGCAGGCTAGCGAGCCCCCGGCGGCGCCCGGCGCGCCGCGGCGCCGCATGGTGCACGCGGTGGAGACGGGCGCGGGGGCGCTTGAGGCCTCGCTCGAAATGGAAGGCCGGATATGCCCGCCCTGAGGAAAACACGCGTCCTGATTGTGGACGATTCGGCCATCGTGCGCAAAATCCTGAGCGAGACGCTCAGCGGCGAAGCGGATCTCGAAGTGGTGGGCTCGGCCCCCGACCCCTACATCGCGCGGGACAAGATCTTACAACTCGATCCGGACGTCATCACGCTGGATATCGAGATGCCGCGTATGGATGGGTTGACGTTCCTGAAGAAACTGATGCGCTTCCATCCGATTCCGGCCGTGGTGATCAGCTCGCTGGCGCAGCCTTCGTGCCGCGCCGCCATTGAGGCCATGGAGTTGGGCGCGGTGGAAGTGCTGGCCAAGCCCGGCGGTCCGTATTCGGTGGGAGACTTGCGGCGAACCGTGGCGGAGAAGGTGCGCGCCGCGGCCCTGTCCCGCGTGCGGCGCGCCGGAGCGGAGGCCCCGGCGGCCGCGGGCGGGGCGCGCGCGGCGGACCGGGCGCGAGCAACGCGCGCGGCTGGCCCGGAGCCGGGAAGTGCGGCGGGTTCGGTCTTCGCGCCGGCCCCGGACGCCGTCATCGCGATTGGCGCATCCACCGGCGGGACCGAGGCCATCGCCCAGGTGCTGCGTAAACTGCCGGCGAATTGCCCGCCCATGGTCATCGCCCAGCACATTCCGCCGGAATTCTCGCGGGCCTTCGCCGCCCGGCTGAACGATACCTGCGCGCTGACCGTGAAGGAGGCCGCCGATGGCGACCAGGTGACCGCCGGGACCGCCCTGGTGGCCCCGGGCGATTTCCACATGCTGCTCCGGCGCGGCGCGGCGGGATATTCGGTGACCGTCAAGACAGGCCCCCGCGTCTGCTACCAGAGACCTTCCGTGGATGTCCTGTTCTCCTCGGTGGCGGAGGCGGCGGGCGGGCGCGCCACCGGCGTACTACTCACGGGCATGGGCGCGGACGGAGCCGGCGGATTGCTGAAAATGCGGCAGGCCGGAGCCCGGACCATCGCGCAGGACGAGGCGACCTGCGTGGTCTTCGGAATGCCCAGAGAAGCCATCGCCCTGGGCGCCGCCGTACAGGTGGAGGCCCTCGACCGGATTCCCGGAGCCATTCTGGCGTCCTCCTCCGCCAGGCGCTAAGAAGCTAACCCAAGAAGCCGGTTGACGC
This sequence comes from Bryobacteraceae bacterium, assembly GCA_035524535.1. GTDB lineage: Bacteria > Acidobacteriota > Terriglobia > Bryobacterales > Bryobacteraceae > BOG-224. The sequence continues at coordinate 13,717 of DATKOS010000170.1, read as the reverse complement.
TAAGGCGCGCCAAACGCTACAGTAAGAGTGTTCGCTTCCTTCCCGGCAGCAAGGTCCCCATCGTCTAGCCCGGCCTAGGACATCGCCCTTTCACGGCGGTAACGCGGGTTCGAATCCCGCTGGGGACGCCAACGCTTGCCTCCACAGAAACCCCAATCCCTAAACCTTCCGAAGCTGAGAACAACCCCAAACCACCCTGCACCAAAAAAAACGGCGCCCGGGCTGGAGCCGGACGCCGTGGCGCGCCAAGGGTATCGCCGCGCTCAATCCATGATCACCGCGCCCGCCTGAGGCTTGCCGCCGCGCAGCAGGAAAATCAACGGGACCAGGCAAAGGAAGATCACGCCCAACGTCCAGAACGTATCGGCCGACGCCAGCATCGCGGCGTTGCGCTGCACCACGGCGTAAATGGAACCTTGCGCCTGGAGAGCCGCATCCGCGCCGCTCGCCCCCTGCGCTACCATGCCGGCCGCGGAGTTCCCCAGCGCGCTCAGGTAGCTGCCGTCCAGAGGCGTCATATGGCTAACCAGCGAGGCCTGGTGGAACTGCTCGCGCCGCGCCAGAATGGTGGTCACCATGGCGATCCCGCCGCTGCCGCCGATGTTCCTGAAGAGGTTCATCAAGCCCGTGGCGTACCCGAGTTTCTCCCGCGGAACGGAGCTGAACGCCGTGGTGTTGATGGGCACGAAGAGAAACGCCATGCCGAGCGCCTGGATCGTGCGCGCCCACATGGCGGACTGGAAGTCCACCTCCAGGTTGAAGCGCGCCATCTGGAACAGGCCAATAGCGGCCACTACCAGCCCGAAGATGATCAGCCAGCGCGCCTCGAACTTCGCCAGCAGCCGGCCCACCACCGCCATGCCGATCATCATGGCGATGCCTCCGGGGGAAAGCACCAGCCCGCTCAGCATCGCGGTATAGCCGAGTACCGTTTGCAGGAAGATCGGCAGGATCGCGGTGCTGCCGTACAGCGTGAACCCAATGGCGTACATCGCCAGGGACGCCAGCGCGAAATTCCGGTTCTTCATGATGCGGAAATCGATCACCGGCTCCGTCTGCCGCAACTGCCAGACCACCGCGCCCACCAACGCCAAGGCAGCAATCACCGCTGCTGCCACAATTACGTTGGACCCGAACCAGTCGTCGCGTTGCCCTTCATCGAGCAGGACTTCCAGCGAAGCCAGTCCCGTGGCCATCAGCCCCAGCCCAATGTAATCGAGCTTGAGCCCGTTGGCGAAGGTCCGCCGCACCAGATAGGGCGGATCGAAAATCAGCAGCGAGGTGAGCAGAACGGAGAGAATCCCCACCGGAATATTGATCAGGAAGATCCAGCGCCAACTGTAGTTATCCGTGATCCAGCCGCCCAGCGTGGGCCCGATAACCGGAGCCACCACCACTCCCATTCCATAGAACGCCATGGCCACGCCTTGCTTCTCTTTCGGGAAGCTCTCCACGAGAATGGCTTGCGACACGGGCTGCAACGCGCCGCCGCCCAACCCCTGCAGCACGCGAAAGAAGAGCAGCATGTCCAGCGAAGGCGCCAGGCCGCACAGGAACGAGCTCACCGTGAAGATTCCCACGCAAGCCATGTAGAAGCGCTTGCGCCCGAACAGGGAGGAGAACCAGCCGCTGAGCGGCAGCACGATCGCATTGGCCACCAGGTACGCCGTGAGCACCCAGGTAGCCTCATCCACGCTGGCGGATAAGTTGCCCGCAATGTTCGGCAGCGCGACGTTGGCCACGCTGGTGTCCAGCACTTCCATGAAAGTGGCCAGCATCACGATTCCGGCGATGCCCCACGGGCTGATGCCCGGTCTGTTATCGACAGTAGTGGCGCTCATGATTCCCTCCTCTCCGCGAACCAGCGGCAGACCGATCTGCCCGTTCGCTCCTTACCGCGTGTAGATGGTCGCGTCCACGTTCATGCCAGGGCGGAAGGCATAACCCGCCGGCACGTCCACCAATTGGATCTTCACCGGAATGCGCTGCACGATCTTCACGTAATTTCCGGTGGCGTTCTCCGGGGGCAGCAGGCTGAGCCGGGTTCCCGTGGCATCCGCCACCGAATCCACGCGGCCCTGGAACGAACGCCCGTACATGTCCACGCTCACGTCCACGCGCTGTCCCGGCCGGACGCCGGCAAGCTGGGTCTCCTTGAAATTCGCGGTCACCCACACGTCTTTCACGGGGACCACCGTCATCAGCGATTGCCCGGGCTGGACGATCTCTCCGAGCTGCGCTGTCTTGCGCGTCACCACGCCGTCAATGGGCGCCGCGATCGTGGTGTAGCTCAGCATCAGTTCCGCGGCTTCCAGGTTGGCCTGGGCCCGCAGCACCGCGGCGGAGGCCGTTCCCGCCTGCGCCGAACTCACATCCACGCGCTGCCGGTTGGCCCGCGCTTCGGCCAGGGCCGCCTGAGCCGCCGCCACGCGAGCCTGCGCGGCGTCCATGGCGGCCTTGGAACTCTGGGCCGCCTGCTGCGCGCCCGCCAGCTTCTGCTGGGAGGCCGCCAAGTCGCTCTCCGCCACGCGCGCGGCCGCCACGTAGGAATCGAACTGAAGCTTGGAGATTTCGTCCTGCGCCGCCAGAGGCGCCATGCGCTGCCGGTCCGCATCGGCCCGCTCGGCGGTGGCGCGCTTGGAGTCCACATCCGCTTTGGCGAACGCCAGTTCGGAGGAAGACGCCCGGTCGTAGTCGGCGCGCGCCCGCTCAAAGTCGGCCGTCGCGGCCGCAAGCTGCGCTTCCGCGGACGCCGTCCCGCTGGCCGTGGTGGCGTTGGTTAGCGGCACGTCCACGTCGGCCGCCTTGGCTTCGCTCTCCGCCGCGGCCAGGTCCGCGCGCGCCTGGTCCACCTTGGCCTGGTAGTCTCGGGCATCGATGCGAATCAGCGGCTGGCCGGCCTTCACTTCCTGGTTGTCCGTCACCAGAATCTCCGAAATGTTGCCGGAGATCTTGGCCGCAATGGGCGCGATGTGCGCGTCCACCTGCGCATCGTCCGTGGAAACCTCGCCGCGGAAGTGCAGGTAAGCCGCCGACGCGGAGCCCGCCGCGATCACCAGCCCTCCCAACAGCAGCCACATCTTGCTCTTCCCCTCGGCCTTGGGAGCTGGTCCGGGGTTTTCGGTCCCGGCGCCCTCGGCCTTCGCGGTCATTTCCAGTTCTTCCACCAACGTATCCATGGCGACTCCCCTCCCGTTGCGATTTCCCATCCCAGCGCTCTGAGTTTCACTTCGCATAAAGCTCTTCCACCCTTCCCGTCGCGCGGGCCAAGTCGGCCCGGGATTGGTTGTACTTGTACAGCGCGGCGATCTGATTGTCGTTGGCTCTCGCCAGCTCATCCTGCGCCGTGATCACCTCAATGTTGTTGGCCACGCCCGCGCGGAAGCGGTCGCGCGCCTGCCGCACGCTCTCCGCCGCCAGGCTGACGCCCAGGTTCGCCGCCTCCACCTCCACACGGGCGGCGTCAATCTCCGCCGAAGCGCTCTTCACTTCCAGGGCGATCAGGTTGCGAACCTCGATTTCCGTCTGCGCGAGCTTCTTCAGCTCGATGTCCTCTGCCGCCGTCTGCGCCTGTATCCGCCCGCCGGTGAACAGCGGCACATTCAATGAGGCCCCCACGGCGTACACCGGAATCATGTTGGTGGGCGTGGTGCCCTCCAGGTTCCAGGAGCCCGCCAGCGAAAGCCTCGGCAGCGCGCTGTCCTTGGCCGCCTCTTTCGCCAGTTCGGCCGACCGTTCGCGCGCCAGAACCGCTTGCATCTCCGGGCGGTCCTTGTACGCCTGCGCCAGGTCCTGGCCTTCGGCCACGGCGGGCGTCTCAAAGAAGCTCGGCTGATCCGCCAGCTCGATATTCTGTTGCGGGTCCAGGTTCAACAGCCGGTTGAGCCCGAAGAGCTCGATCTTCAACTCCGCGCCCGCGTCGGCGGAGCGCTGCAACTCGTTCTGATATTGCACGTGAGCGCGTAGGGTGTCGATGGCTGTTCCGGCGCCGTTGGTCTGCATATCCGTCGCGAGGTCAAAGAGCGCCTTCGCCAGATCCAGCCGCGACTTGGCCGCTTGCACGTCCGCCGCGGCCCTCAAGCTGCCCAGATACTGCGAGACCACCAATTGCGCGTTGGATTCGCGCGCCGCGCCCTGCTCAGCCCTGGTGGCGCTCACGTTTTCCTTGGAAGCCTGCCAGCGCCGCCATAAAGTAAGGTCGAAGAGCGGAACCGACGCGGCGCCGCCCGCCTCCAGCACCCAGAACGGACCCACGTGACCCGGAATGTTCGGAATCCGCTTGCCGAACAGCGCCTGCACGTCCTCGCGCATCACGGCGTCCGACGCGTTGAAGGAAGCTTGCGGCAGCAGAGCCGAACGCGCCTCGGTTCGATTCTCCTGGCTTTCCGCCAGATTCAGGTTGGCGATCACCACTTGCGGATTCTGTCGCAGCGCCAGCGCCACGGCTTGCTGAAGCGTGAGCCGCACGGTAGCCGGCGCCGCGGCTGCCGTCGCTTGCGCCGGAGCCGCCTGCTGCGCGCGCACCGGGAACACGCCGATGGCCAGCGCCAGGGCGGACATTCCCAACAGCTTGCGGATGCACGCGAAGTGAGTTTGGCCGGCCGGTTCCTCCCCGGCCTCCCCCAGCATCGCGTTCATCTCCACGCCCTTGGCGCGGAACTGCGCGCCCGCTTGTTTCAACGCCCGCAGTAGATCCATGCCGGCTTCGTCCACGCGCGTGACGCCGGTAAGATCGATCTCGACGCCCCGCCCCGCGAGCCGCGCGCCACGCCATGCCTCTTCGGCCTGCTGCGCCAGAGCCCCGGCCAGCTTGCCTTCCAACTGCATCCGCCAGGTGGCTTCGTCTTCGTGAATCGTGATCCTCAGCATCTCAGTTCCCTCTGGTCGGCCATGTGAGTGCACCTGGAGCTCCAATCCGGGGCCAACCCGCAAGTCGATGAGCGGAAACACCTTGGCCGATTGGCCGGGAGTCGGCGCCAACGCTGCCAATGCCCAGGCCCGGGCGCTCTGCCAAGATCCTGGCAGCGCCCGTGCCGGCGGCGTGCGGCAGGGCTCCCCGTGAGCCGCGGCCCACTGTCGCGCGCTCTTCGCGCCCTCGGCCCCTCTGCTAGCATCAATATAGGAAAGCCTCCGGCGCACTCCCGGAGGATGCAGTCCCCATGGCGCTTCCCAATCCAGCTCCGCCGCGTGACGATACCCGTTTCGACGACTCGCTGGAGGCGCGCTACGAATCGCTGATTCGCCTGGCCGAGGCTATCCGCGCCTGCCGCAATCACGAGGAGTTGTTCGACATCCTGGCGGACGAGCTGCGGCGCGTGGTCCCCTTCGACGGCATCGCGCAGTATGACGACGCGGCCAACAAGGTGAACTGGCGGTTCTGCCCGCCTCACGCCCCGGCCACGCCGAACCCCGTGGCGGGCCTGGAGCGCGATCAGACCGTGGCTTGGTGGGTGCACCACAATCAGAAGCACGTGGTGATTCCACGCATCGCCGCGGAGACGCGCTTCAGCCCCACCATCGAACGGCTGAAGACCGTGGGCATGAGTTCGCTTTGCGCCGTTCCGCTGAGCACGGGCCGGCGCCGCCTGGGCAGCCTGGTGCTGGTGAGCCGCCGCGAGGGCGCCTTCTCGGCCGACGAAGTAGGCTTCCTTAGCATGGTGGCCTCGCACATCGCGCTCGCCATGGACGACGCGCTCAACTTCCAGGAATCCCAGCGCAAGGGAGAGCGCCTGCAACTGCTGCTGGACCTGACCAATCGCATCGCCTCCACGCTCGATCTGCGAGAAGTGCTTCGCGAGATCGCCGCCAGCATCCGGCGCGTGATGCATTGCGACGGCGTGGGCGTGACGCTGCCCGACCCGGATACCGGCCAACTGCGCCTCTGCGCGCTGGACTTTCCCAATAGCAAGGGCATCCTTCGCGAGGGCCTCACCGTGGACCAGGGGTTCGGCACCGTGACGGAAGTGTTTGAAACCGGCCAGGCCATCAACCTCACGCCGGAGCAGATTCAATGCGAGTGTCTGGTGGCTTCCGAAGGCGCCAAATCGGTTTGTCGCCTGCCGCTGAACGGGCGGCATCGCGTGCTCGGAGTGCTGACGCTGGGGACCAAGCACGAGCGGGCCTTCGCCGATGACGATATGGCCTTCCTGGGTCAGGTGGCCGCGCAGGTGGCCATGGCCGTGGAGAACGCGCTCGCCTACAACGAAATCGAGGAACTGCGGGACAAGTTGGCGCAGGAGAAGGTCTACCTCGAGGACGAAATCCGCAGCGAGTTGAACTTCGAGGAAATCATCGGCACCAGCGAAGGCCTGCGCCGCGTGCTGCGCGAAGTCGAGACCGTGGCGCCCACCGATTCCACCGTGCTCATCCACGGGGAAACCGGCACCGGCAAGGAGCTGATTGCGCGCGCCCTGCACAACCTGAGCTCGCGCCGCGCCAACGCCTTCGTCAAGCTGAACTGCGCCGCCATTCCCACCGGCTTGCTGGAAAGCGAGCTGTTCGGCCATGAGAAGGGCGCCTTCACCGGCGCTATTGCGCAGCGCGTGGGGCGCTTTGAACTGGCCAGCCGCGGCACGGTCTTCCTGGACGAAATTGGCGAGATCCCGCTCGAACTTCAGCCCAAGCTGCTGCGCGTGCTCCAGGAGCGGGAGTTCGAGCGCCTGGGCAGCTCGCGCACCTTGCGCAGCGATGCCCGGCTGATTGCCGCCACCAACCGCGATCTGGAAGCCATGGTGCAGGAGCAGCAGTTCCGGTCTGACCTCTTCTATAGGCTGAACGTGTTCCCCATCCGCATTCCCGCGCTGCGCGAGCGGCCGGAGGACATTCCGCTGCTGGTGCGCCACTTCGTCCAGCAATTCAGCCGGCGCAACCAGCGCGCCATCGATACGATTCCTTCCGAGACCATGGAAGCGCTCGTGCGCTACCCGTGGCCCGGGAACATTCGCGAATTGCAGAACGTCATTGAGCGCGCGGTGATTGTCTCACGCGGGCCGTCGCTGAACGTTCCCCTGGCCCACCTGCGCGTGAGTTCGCGCGCCGCCGCCAGGCCCGCGGAGCCCCGCTCGCCCGCGCGCGAGAACCTGCGGGAGATGCTCGGGGAAGAAGAGCGCAAACAGATTCTCACCGCCCTGGAACAATCCAACTGGCTGGTCTCCGGGCCCAACGGCGCGGCGGCCCGCCTGGGCATGAAGCGCTCTACGCTGCAGTTCCGCATGCGGCGGCTGGGGATTCGCGTGGAACGCACCGGAACCGCCGGCTAGCGTACGGCGACATCGAAGACCACGGCCCAGTACTGAAGCGATTGCAGGGTGAAACCCGCCAGGATCAGCGCCACGCCGAACACGCCCATGCGCTTTTCGGGCATGTTGTCGGCTTGCCACTCCACGAACGGCGTGAAGGCGCCGGCGATGGCGGTCACTAACCCGATGGCCAGCCCGGTGCGTAGACCCAACGCCCATGCCACGCCGCGGTGGCCCGCCGCCAGGCTGCCCAGATAGCCCGCCGCCGTATAGCCCGCGGTGCGGTTGAGCGCCGCCAAAAGCTGGAAGCGCGTCACTCTCGGGCGCCCGTCGGCGCGGTAGTGCGCCGTGGGCGTGATGCCGGCGCGGTAAGCTAACGCTTGCCCGGCGGCGCTCAGCGAACCGATCACAACGCCGAAGGTCGCTCCGAAGGAATACGCCGCGCCCACGCCGAAACCCACGCCGCGGATGGCGCTCATGGCCGCGGAGCGCCAGAACCCCGGCTCCGGCAGGCGCCGCGACGCCCGTGAAAACTCCCACGCCAGCGTAAGGCCGTGCGAAATTCCCGCGGTCAGTCCGAAGAATGGCCCCAGCGCGATGCCGTAACCGGCGCCGTAAAGCGCTCCGTAGGTGACCGCGCGGGTGAGCGTGCGCAGGGGACCGTGCTCGCCGCCAAGCAGGTCATAGGCCAGATAAAGAGCTCCCACCACGTCGAGCGTGCTGCCCGCGATGTTGATGAGCGCCAGCGTGTGCCGGCCGATGCTCCACGGAACCTGCATCATAGGAAAATCATCGCCCAAGCTCGCGGGGGTTGCGACGGAAGGAAGGCGTTAGGGCAGTTGCCGCGCCAGAGCGGGATAGGCGGCCTGCACGAATGAGACGGCCTCGCGCACCGCGCCGGCGCTGTTGTTCGCGATCACCGGAACCTGGACCTTCACCACGGACGTATCGCTGCGCCGGTAGCGGATGGCGTCCGCCACTAGCCAGAATTTCGCGGAAAACTCGTTCGCGATGGTCCGGTTGTGGCTCTGATACCAATAGAGCACCACCATCTTGTCGTCGCCGCGCGCCACAATGTAGCGGTTCGCCGTCAGGGGGTCGGGCCGGCCGGAGACGGGAATTTCGATGGTCCCGGGCGGCTCCACGGGTTCGAAACCCGCGCCCGGCAGGCAATTCTTCGGCGAGTGCGGCGTGGCGCCGGTGCGCTGCGTTTTGAAATACGCAACGAAAAAAATCACCGGGTCATATTTCGCATTGGTCACAAATGCCGGGCTGATGTATTCGCGATTGAGCGTATCGTCCGCCTTGAGGACGGCTTCGGTGTCGGCGTCGATCCCGAAATCCTTCAAGCCCTGCCAGCCCTGGAAAGTCTCCGGGAAGCCGCCGAGGGGCGACATGGGAGGCGTCAACTCCGGGCGCGACGCCAGGGCGTAGTAGGCCGCGCCTTGAACAGCCAATAGGACGGTGAGCCAGAGCGCGTTGCTTCCCCTAAGAAACCGCATGGGCCCTCCGGGCGCGCACCAGGCGCAGCGTGCGCGAGAGCGCGTGGTGGAAGCCTACCAGGATCAGCAGAGCCACCATAAAGATGATCCAGCCGGACGCCTCGTGATAGGCGCCCTCGGCCAGGTCGGGATTGATCTGGGTCATCAGGCCGGCGAACGTCACGCGGCTGCCGTTCGCCACGATCGCAATAGGCACGGTGGCAAAAAAGAGGACCACGCGCATCCACTGGCGCTTTTCAAAAAAATAGCCGTAAACCAGAGAAAGGAACGTGAGCGACAGCAGCGACCGGATGCCGCTGCACGCGTCCACGACGGAGAGCGTCTGGTTGGGCAGCACCAGCACGTTGCCCTCGCGCAATACCGGCACCGACAAGACGTCCAGCGCGTGCTCCGCCAGGCTGCTGGCCACAAGCTGCAGCTTGAAGGTCAGGCTGTTGTAGATGACGGCGGGAATGGGAATCATGAAGAAACAGAGGATCAGCGGAAAGGAGAGCTCGCGGAGAACTCGCGTTCCGCACATCAGCCAGACCACGCCGATGATGGTAATGACAAAGGCCGTGCGCGTGAGGAACAGTTCCACGGCCAGCGTGCCGATCCAGAGTTGAAGCGCGCCCCAGACCGCCACGGCCAACCCCCACCAGTTGGGCTCCGCCTCCATGGCCATCAGTTCCTCCCGCCGCTGCCACAGGATGTAGCCGACCACCAGCGGGACAAAGAAGCCATGGCTCATGTCCGGGTCGTCGTTCCACTGGCGCACCAAGGCTAGAAGGATGGGCGCGTAGCAGGCCAACGCAAGCGCGCCAAACCACGCGATTTCAGTCCACGCGAACTGCGTGCGGCGCGGGGTTTCGACTGCCGTGGTCATAGACGGGGATTATTTTCATATCATACCAGCGGCGTCGCGCCGCCACGGGAGCTCGGGCGCGTACCGGGCCCATAACTTGCGTCTAGGACGAGGTATTCTCCGGAGGCCAGAAGGCAAACGTACGGAATGGGTAGCGCGCGGCCCGCCCGGCGCTTAGAACGCCATCGTCTGCATGCCGGCGTCCACGAATAGGACATTCCCAGTGACGCCGCGGCCGAGGTCGCTCGCCAGAAATAGCGCCGTGTCCGCTACTTCAGAGGGCTCGGTATTGCGCCGCAGCGGGGCGCGTTCCGCAATGGTCTCGAGAATCGACGAAAAGTCCTTGATCGCGCGCGCGGAAGCCGTTTTCACCGGGCCGGCCGAGATGGCGTTGACGCGGATTCCGCGCGGTCCCATCTCGCTGGCAAGGTAACGCATGGCCGATTCCAGGGACGCCTTGGCCACGCCCATCACGTTGTAGTTGGTGACCACGCGCGTGGCGCCCAAGTAGGTGAGGGTGCTCAGCGAGCCGCCCTCGGTCATCAACGGCGCGGTGGCGCGCGCCACGGCCACTAGCGAATAAGCGCTGACATCCTGCGCCAGAAGGAACCCCGAACGGCTGGTCTCCAGGAAGGGACGCGTGAGGTCCTCCTTGTTGGCGAACGCGAGGCTGTGCACCACGGCGTGCAGAGGGCGGTTCAGAGCGCGCAGGGATTCAGTAAGGGCATTCAGATCGTCGTCGTGCGTGACGTCGCACGGCAGGATGGCCGCCGTTTCGAAATCCCGCGCAAGCTCCTCGATGGCCCCCTTCTGCCGCTCTCCCAGATACGTCAGAACCAAAGTGGCCCCATGTTTCGAAAAAGCTTGAGCGATGGCGTAAGCCAGGCTCCAGCGATTCGCGATCCCCAGCACAAGGGCAAGCTTGCCCTCCATCAGTTTTGACATGAACTATCCAGTTTATACAAAGCGCGGCGGAGCTGTTGCGGCGGACCGATGAGAGGCCGGGTTAGGAGGGTGGCGCTAGGAGGGTGGGGTTCGGGAAGTGGCTTGGCGCGTTCCGGAAAGCCGTTACCATGCAAGTGTGGCCTATGCCTTGGTACTTTCCGCCGGCGGGATGTTTGGCGCTTGGGAAGTGGGGGTTTGGAAGGCCCTCAGCGGCATCTTCCGGCCCGACTGCGTGATTGGCGCGTCCGCGGGCGCTTGGAACGGCTGGATGATCGCCTCGGGATGCGCACCCGAAGAGATGGCCGCGGGCTGGCTGGACCCCTCGAGCGCGGCCGTGCTGCGGCGGCCGGACGTTCTTCATGAGAAGGCGCGGGAACTCTTTGCCCGCTACCAGCCGCGCATACCTTTCGCCCTCACCATTGTGGAGGCGCCTCGGCTACGGGCGCGGCTGGTGCGCACGCCGGAAATCGGGCCGCTCCATTTGGCGGCCACGTGCTCGGTTCCGCTGTTTTCGCCGCCCGTGCGGATTGAGGGCGCGCTCTACGTGGATGGCGGGCTTCTGGGAGCGCTGCCGCTGTGGGCCGCGCCGGAGATGGGCGCCACGCGCGCCATCGCCGTGAATGCGCTGACTACTTTGCCGTTCCGCGCCCTGCGGTTGATCCAGCCGCACCGGCGTCCCGCCGCGCCGTTTGAAGCCATCCGCATTGAGCCCTCGGCGCCGCTCGGGTCCCTGCGAGACGCCGCCGTCTGGTCGCGATCCAACATGCAGCGCTGGATGGCGCAGGGCGAGGAAGACGCGAAACGGGCGCTTACATCGATTACAATGTAGGTCGATGCCGCTCTACCGGGTCTATCGCATGAAGGATACGCCACGGCAACAGTTCCGCTGGGCGCCGCATGTATCGGGTTGCGCGTCGGTGAAGCCCAAGGACTTCGAGCAGCGCGGCGAGGTGGAGGCGCGGAACGAATACGAAGCTTGGCGGGTGCTCCGGGAATCGGACGATCCGATCGCGATCGGCGACGTTCTGGAGACCCAGGACGGCCAACTGCGGCTGTGCAAGTACGTCGGTTTGGAACCCGCGGAGTGGGTGATTCCGGAACCCAAGCGCCACGAAGAGCCGACTACCGCGGATCCAGCGGCGGCCGCTCCCGTCCCATAGGAGGCTCCCCATGCCCGAATACCGCCTGGGCGACGATATTGACGATTACTGCGTACGGTGTAAGCGGCTGACCAACCACTTGGTGGTTTCCGTCCTCAGTCGCGAACCGGCGAAGGTCCGGTGCCGGACCTGCCATAGCGATCACGATTACCGCCATGAACAGGCTCCGCCGCCCAAGGTAGACCTCCGCAAGGCGGCGCTGTTCCAAGAAGTGCTGCAGAAGGTGGACCCCGAGGCCGCGCCCCTTGCTCCGGAAGCCGAGGAGCCCTCCGCACCCGTCCCCGCCGAGCCCGCCGTGAAAGCCCAGGGCGCTTCCAAGGCGGCCGCCAAACCCAAGACTAAGGGAAAGGCGCGGGCCTAACCTCTCCGCCGCCGCGCCGGTGATTTCGTACTGGATATTCTCGGGACCCGCGCTGGCGCTCGCGCTGTTTTCCTTGCGCGGCGAGCGCCGCCGGGCCGGATACGCCTCCGGCCGTCTCTCCGAATCTCTCGCCGGCCCGCCGCCGGCCACGGTGATTGTCCCGGTTAAGGGGTACGACCACGGCCTTAGGGAGAATCTTGCGGCGCTGGCTTCGCTCGACTATCCCGACTATGAGTTGATTCTGGCGGCCCGCTCGGCGGCCGACATTCCCGCCGGCGTCCTGCCGCGGCGCGCACGCGTGGTGCTGGCGCACGGAGCCGATGAGTGGACCAGCGAGAAAATCCAAAACCTCACCGCGGGGCTGGCGGCCGCGCGCCAACCCAGTGAGATCTATGCGTTCGCCGATTCCGACGTGCTCGTCTCTCCGCGCTGGTTGCGCGCTTTGGCCGCGCCGCTGGCCGAGCCCGGAGTGGGCGCATCCACCGGCTACCGCTGGTTCGCGCCCGAGCGGCCGGGACTGTGCGACCTGGTGCGCAGCGTGTGGGACGGGGTAACGTTCGGACTGATGGGCCCGGGGGACAATCGCTTCGCCTGGGGCGGCTCCATGGCGATCCGGAAGGAGACTTTCCGGGAGGCGCGCGTCGCGGAATATTGGCGGGGCGCGGTGAGCGACGACTACCGGCTCAGCGCGGCCGCGCATGACGCCGGGCTGCGGATCGCGTTTGCTCCCGGCGCCCTTTCCCCTTGCTTTGAGCACGTGGGGCCGCGCCGCCTGGTCGCGTGGACGCGCCGCCAGTGCATGATTACCCGCGCGAACGACCGCAATTTGTGGCGGCTCGGGTTGCTGGCTCACGCGATCTACTGCGCCGGCATGGCGGCCTCCCTGGCCGCGGCGGCGGCGGGTTCGCGAATGGCGCTTTGGGTCTTCGCGGGACAGATTCTGCCGGGGATGCTAAAGAGTTTCCACCGGGCGGGCCGCGCGCGCGCCTCCATGCCGGAACAAGCCGCGTGGTTTCGCCGCTATGGCTGGGCGCACGTGCTCCTGGTTCCCTTCGTGACCTGGTTCTGGCTGCTGGCGCTGGCTTCGGCGGCGTTCGGGTCCTCGATTGAGTGGCGCGGCCGCCGCTACAGCCTGGATACGCCTGCTCCATTAAGATAGATACTGGCTCCGATCTGCTGCCAGCCGGCCCGAAAATCTCCGCCGCCGGCCATCCGCCTGAATCCGCGTCCACTCCCCAAAACCCTCCCCCAACCCCAAAATCCCCCAAATTACCCTATCGCAAATTGCAATTCACGGGAGTATGAAGTTTATATTTGCCCTGTTTTCAACGCCACCTCCCCAATTCCCCCGGCTATCCCCATGTCGCGCGTTTACCCTGAAGCCGAGGTAGAAACCTATGTCCTCAGCAGCGCAAATTAACGCGAATCGCCAGAACGCTCTCAAATCCACCGGCCCCCGTACCGACGCCGGCAAGAACATTTCCCGCTTCAACGCCCTGAAAACCGGCGCCGAAGCCAAGTCCCTCGTCATCCCGGGCGAAGACCCCGCCAAACTGGAGGCTCTTGCCCGCGCCTACCAGGAAGAGCTCCAACCGGCCGGCATGGTCGAAACCTTCTTCGTCGACAACATCATCCGCGCCGACTGGGAACGCCGCCGCCTCACCCGC
>DATKOS010000169.1:0-14394 GCA_035524535.1 Bryobacteraceae bacterium | reverse complement strand
GTTCTTCCAGCACTCGATCCACGATAGCCGGCAACATTTCGGCCAGTTCGGAGGAGAGCTCCGGCGCCAGGCGCGCCGCCGAGACGGAAATTCCGAGCAGTTCGAAGCGTGCCGGCAGCACCAATTTCAGGAGCTGGATGGCTTGCGGCGCGGAAAGCTGGTGCACGTTCTCCTGAACTTGTTCCGCCTCCGCGAGATTCACGCGTGAAACCGCGCCTGGCGGCGCCGAGCTTTGCACGGCGTCCAGGACGATGACGCGCCGCCGGCCTTCCATCTGCGCGGCGCAACTGAGCAGGTCCGTCCCTCCGAAGATCACCTCGGTATCCGGGGGCAGCCTCGGGTCTGACGTGAGCCACTCGGCAACGCGCCAGCCTACGCCGTCATCTCCCATCAGCGAGTTGCCGAGACCGACCACGAGTACAGGCTTCATCGATGGCGAACGAGGTGCACGGAGCACGAGATGCAAGGGTCGTAGGCGCGCGCGATCATCTGCAGGCGCCGCGTTAGGGCCGCTTCGTCGCGTTCCGCGCTTTGCTCCACGGCGCGGCGGAAATGCTGCTCCATGCTGGCGGCGTTTAGGGCCGTGGGCGTGATGATATCGGCGGCCTCAATGCGCCCTTCCGCGTCGTACTTGTAGCTGTGGATCAAGAGGCCGCGCGGCGCCTCGGTAATCGCCACGCCCTGGCCCGCGCGCGGGTTCACGGGCATGGCGCGCTCGTCCTTCACGCCCTCGCGCAAAAGCTGCTCGATGATTTCAAGCGAACGCTCCACGTCGTTCACCAGCTCGATGGCCTGCGCTTTGTTATTGTCCATGGGATTGTCGGCCGGCAGGGAGAGCTTCAGGCGTTTCATGGCCACGGCCAGTTTTCCGGTGAGGCGTCGCGGGTTCACCGTGAGCCGCGCCAGCGACCCCACCATGAACGGGCTGCCGCGGAACGTGCTGTGTTTGGCGTGCGAATGCGCCACGGTCTCTTCATTGGTGAGGGAACGGTAATCGGCGGCCGGTACAATGGCCCGGTTGCCGCTGGAAGCGACCATGACCTCGTCGCCGGCGTAATAGCTGTCGAGGTTGGGAGAGCGCAGCGCAGCGTAGGAGGTCTCGGAACGGCAGAAATCGGCGGCCGGGAGTCCCGCCATGAGATCGATGACGGCGTCGGAATCGGCGGCGGCTTGCAGCAGGCCGGTGCGCAGGGCGATGAGCTGATCGAGGCTCGGCGCCTTGCCGAAACCGCCGAGGACGGGATTTACCGGGTGGACGGCGCGGCCGCCGACGGTCTCCTGCATCGTATTGCCGAGCTTCTTGAGGCGCAGGCCGAGCAGCACCGCGGCCGGCTTATCCGCCGCCAGGGCGATGGCGCTGGGGTAATTCAGATAGTCCGGGACGGCCAGCAGGAAGATGTGCAGCGCGTGGCTTTCGATGCTCTCGCCGCGGAAAAGGAGCTCCCGCAGGAGTTCCGTCTGCGGGCTTACGCGAATGCCGAAGGCGCTCTCGGTGGCTTTGAGCGAGGTGACCGTGTGGGCGGCCGAGCAAATGGAACAGATCCGGGAAACGATGGGCGCGACTTCGTCGTAGCGGCGGCCTTTCAGCAAAGGCTCGATGAGCCGCGGGCCCTCAAACACGTCGAAGCGCACCTCCTCCACGGCATCGCCCTGCAACTCCACGGTGATGCCGCCGTGGCCTTCCACGCGGGCCAGATGCTCAATGGTAATGGTGCTCATTAGGAAGCTCCTCCCGGCGCGAATGTGCGCAAACGCGCCACCACTTGCGGACGGCTGACGCCCTTCTCCTCCATCACCTCCAGCAGCGACTGGGCGTTGGAGCCGGCCGACGGGCCGCGGCAACCCACGCAGGGAATGCGCAAGTCCGGGCAGCGCGCGTCGCAGCCCGCCGCGGTGATGGGGCCGCAGCAAGGCAGCCCGCGCTCAATGAGCAGGCAATTGTTTTCGCGCATGCGGCACTCGGTGCAAACGGGATACTCGGGGTAGACCGGCAGGTCGCCGTTCAGCAGCGCGGCGATGCCCGCCAGGAAATGGTCCTTCTCGATGGGGCAGCCAGTGATGTTAAAGTCCACCGGAACCAGTTCGTGCAAGGCCTGAGCGGGGAGGGAATCGAACCGCCGGCCGGCTTCGCCGTATACCTGATCCAGGAGTTCGGCGCGGTCGCCATCGCTATCGGCGCCGCGATTCATGGCGGCCACGCCGCCCCACACCGCGCAAGTGCCCAGCGCCACCAGCAATTTGGAGCGCTTGCGGACGGCCCGCAGCGTGGCGGCGTCGCGCGCGGTGAGGACCGCGCCTTCCACCAGCGCGATGTCGAGCGCGCTATCCGTCTGGTTCTCCGAGGAGGCCATCAGGAAATCGCGGATATCGACGAGCGAAACCAGATCCAGCAACTGGTCTTCGCAGTTCAAGATGACGAGCTGATCGCCGGCGCAGCCCGTCAGACCGAAAATGCCCACGGTTGGCTTGCTCATCAGATCATCTCCGGCAGGTTAATCGCATCCCAATACGTGAAGATGGGCCCTTGCAAGCACGTGTACTTATAGCCGATGCCGCAGTGGCCGCACTTGCCGATGCCGCACTTCATGCGGCGCTCGAGCGACATCAGGATATGGTTCTTGGGGAAGCCGAGTTCCAGCAGGCGCTGCAGAATGAACTTGTAAACCACCGGCGGGCCGCACACGGCGGCGTAGGTGCGCAGCGGGTCGATCTTGGCGTGATCGAAGAGCGCCGGCAGGCGGCCTACATGATTCTTCCAGGAGCCGGCGGGATCGGCGTCCACGGTGAGGAGGCAGTTGATGTCTGTGCGGTCCACCAGGGCGGTCAGTTCTTCGCGGAAGAGCATCTCCTCAGGCCGCTTGGCGCCATACATGAGGGTGATGTTGTTGAACTTGTCGCGGTGGTCCAGCGCGTACCAGAGCAGCGAGCGCAGCGGCGCCATGCCCAGGCCGCCGGCGGCCAGCAGGATGTCATTGCCGATGATCTCCTGCATGGGATAGCCGTTGCCGTACGGACCGCGCACGCCTACGAGGTCGTTGGTGCGGAGGCGGTAGAGCGCGTTGGTGACGCGCCCCACGCGGCGCACGCACAGCTCCAGCACTTCCGGGCGCGAAGGCGAAGAGGAGATCGAAATTGGAACTTCGCCCGCGCCCGGAACGCTGAGCATGATGAACTGGCCGGGCTGGTGGCGGAAATCGTGCGCCAGGTGGTCTTCCAGAAAGCGCAGCGTAAAGAGGTGGTTGTTCTCCACCATCTTGTAAATGCGCACGATGCGCGCCATGTGCGGCTGATAGGGGTTGTCGCTCAATACGGGGTGGTGGCTGGCGACTTCATCGGCTAGCAACATCTTGAACCCTCCTGAGCCTGTCGATTACCTGCACGACGTCAATGTGCACGGGGCACGCCGCGATGCAGCGGCCGCAGCCGACGCAGCTCGGCCGGCCGTACTCGGCCACGAATCCGCGCTGTTTGTGATAGAAGCGGTACTTGATGCGGCTGGAGCGCGGACCGCGGAAATTCTCACCGCTGCCCACCAGCGCATGGTTCTCAAAAAGGCACGAATCCCAGACGCGGGTGCGCTTGCCGGCTCGGGAGCCCACCTCCACGTCGTCCGTCACGTCGAAGCAGTAGCAAGTGGGGCAAACCATGCTGCAACTGCCGCAGGAGAGGCACTTCTCGCCCAGTTCGCTCCAGATCTCGCTCTGATACTCCATCTCGAAGATCTCGGGCAAGTCGCGAATTTCGACGTCCACCTGAAAGGCGCGGCGCTTGTTCCAGGAGCGCCGCTTGTAATCGTCGATCTCGGCGGCGTCCACGGGCTCGAAGAGATCGCCGGTAGCCTGGGTCATGTCGTCGCCGAGAGCGGTGCCGACCAGGGCCTGGTAGTAATCCCCCGTGTCGTAAAAGAACAAATCGAAGCCGTGATCCACGAAGTCGGCGCGCATGGAACGGCAGAAGCAGTGCTTATCGGGAAGACAATCGACGCCGATGATGGCGATGTTGCGGCGGCGCGCCTGGTAATAGGGATCGCTGTACTTTCCGGCGAAGACGCGATCCAGAATGTTAATAGCGTAAACGTCGCAGGCATGAACGCCGAACAGGATGATGCGCTGATCCAGGCCGTCGGTGTTCGGAACAAATCCCTCGCCGGGACGATAGCGGAATATGGCCTCACGCGGCGGGAGGAAATATTTTTTCGGCGGGAGAATGGTGCGGTCGTACTCGAGGCGGGCGTCAGACCAACGGGTAAGCCGCTTGAAGGCGTACATGCCGTCCTGCTCGACCGGCGCGTGCAATTCGCCGAACTGCTGGACGACCGAAGCGAAAAGGTCTAGCTTGTCCTTCGGGAGCTTGAGGATCTTCACCTCGAACCTCCTGGACTAAATGACTGTCCATGAAGATTATAGGGTAAAATTATCCTAATTTAAATGGGGTGGTTTGGGGATGTGAGAGTTTTGGAGCAGCAGCCGGCTCTATTCGCGGCGGTTCCGGGGGGCAGACATCCTCACGGCCCCGGGCGGGAGCGCACGGCCGCGCAGCCCCGGACTACCTCGCGATGTCGTAGCGCTTGATCTTCTCGTACATCGTGGAGCGATCGATTCCCAGTATCGAGGCGGATTCCTTGATGTTTCCGCCGGTCCGCTCCAGGGTAGCCGTGATCAGTTGCTTCTCCATCTCCTGCAGCGTCATCCCGGCGGGAATGGCCCAGGCTCGATTCGCCAGGCCGTTGCGGGCCAGGAAAGAGAAATCCTCGTCCGTCAATTCCTGCCCGCGGCAGGTCACCAGGGCGCGTTCCACAGCGTTCTCCAGCTCGCGAACGTTGCCTGGCCAGTTGTAGTCCATGAGCACCTTCAGCGCGCTCTCGGTGATTTCGCCCACGTCCTTGCCCAGCTCATGCGACAGCCGCTCCAGGAAATGGCGCGCCAGCAGCGGAATATCCTCGCGGCGCTCCCTCAGCGGCGGAATACGGATTTCGATCACGTTGAGACGGTAGTACAGATCGTCGCGAAACTTGCCTTCGGCCACGGCGGCTTGCAGATCCACATGGGTGGCGGCGATCACACGCACGTCCACGCGCACTTCTTCCGAGCCGCCCACGCGATAGAAGGTTCTCTCCTGCAATACGCGCAGCAGGTCGCCCTGCAGCTTGGGCGAAATGTCGCCGATTTCGTCGAGGAAAATGGTGCCGCCGTCGGCCATCTCAAACTTGCCCCGCTTGCGCTCCGTGGCGCCGGTGAAGGAGCCCTTCTCGTGGCCGAACAGCTCGGATTCGAGCAGCGTCTCCGCCAGCGCCGCGCAGGAGACCGCCACGAAGGCTTTCTGTGCGCGATCGCCGGAGGTGTGGATGGCGCGCGCAATCATCTCCTTGCCGGTGCCGCTTTCTCCCGTGATGAGCACGGTGCTGCGCAGGCTGGCCACTTCGCCGGCCAGTCCGAGGATCTGGCGCATCCGGGGATTCTTGCTGATCACGTCATGCGCGGAATAGCGGTGGCTGAGCCGCTTTCGCAGGATGGCGTTTTCACGCTGGAGGTTCTTCACCTTCACAATCCTGCTCACCAGCAGGGAAATCTCCTCCGGGTTGCACGGTTTTACGATGTACTCCTGCGCCCCTTCTTTCATGGCGGCGATAGCCGTATCCACGGTGGCATAGGCGGTGATGATGATGATGGAGGCTTCCGGATGCAAGCGGCGGACCTGCATCATGGTTTCGATGCCGTCCATGCCGCCGGGCATCTTGAGGTCGACGAAGTAGATGGCGTAGTCGGTCTGGCGCGCTTTTTCGACGGCCGCGCGCCCCGAATCCGCGGTATCCACCGCGTAGCCATCCTCGCGCAGCCACGCCGCCAGCGATTCGCACATCACTTCTTCGTCATCTACCACCAGGATCTTCCAATGCGTCTTCATGGTGTTATTCCTTCGCGCGGCGCCGCAAATGGCCCGCGCACGAGGCGCAGAACGCCGCGCGCTTCGAATCGATCTGCCGGATATTCGTGGCGAGCGACATCGCGCACTCCCGCTCGGCGCAATGAACCAGGCCAAACGTGTGGCCGGTTTCGTGGAGCGCTTCCTTGAGCGCGCGCTCTAGAAAGACCGCCGGGTTTGACGGCAGGCCGTAAAACTCCTGCCGCAGCCGGGCCAGAGACACCACCGCCACCCGTCCGCCAAGCTGCGCCTGCCCGTAAACAAACGTCAGCGCCGGGATAAACAAGTCCCGTTCGGTGAGCGCCACCAGCTTTAGCGCATCGTCCGGGCATTGGCTCACCAGGGCGGTCAGCACGGGCACGGAGCCGTACTGGCGCCGCGCGGAGTCGTAGGCGAAATCCACCGCGGGTAAGTCCATGCGGCGGACCGGGAGGGCGAACTGGCGCTCCAGGCGTTCGCTTATGGCCGCCGCCACGGCGCCATCCACTTCTCCCATGGCGGCCAGGCAGAGGTACTTCATGCATCGCGAACCGTTTCGAGCGGGACGGCTCCGCCTGGCGGCGCGGGCTGCCCCACGGGCAGCGACACCGTGAAAGTCGTACCTTCGCCCAGGATGCTCTTGACCTCGATATCGCCGCCGTGCGCCTGCACAATGCCATAACTCACAGCGAGTCCCAGGCCCACACCCTTGCCTTCCGGCTTAGTGGTAAAGAACGGGTCGAATATCTTGTTCAGGTTCTCGGGTGGAATGCCTTCGCCATTGTCGGAAACCACCAGCAGGACCGCATCGCCGCTCATGGCCGTGGAGATGTCCACGCGCCGTTCCGGCTTGCCCTGCGTTGCTTCGGCTGCGTTGAGGGCGAGATTGAGCGCCACCTGCTGGATTTGCGAGGCGTCGCAATGGGCCTGCGGCAGGTCTTGGGCCAGGTGCGTCTCCACCGTGACATTGCTGAGCTTCATCTTGTGCTGCACCAGAGAGAGCGTCATGCGCACAATCTTGTTTAGATCCGCCGGCGCCCGGTTGGGCTTTCCGCGGCGCGAAAAGGCCAGCAGATCGGAGACAATGCGCCCCACGCGGCCCGTCTCGCTGGTGACTTGCGCGAGGTACTTGCGAAACTCATCGAGGCGGCCGGCCGGGACGCCATCGTCCTTCAGCATGCGTTGCATCAGCATGGAGAGGTTCAGGACACCCGAGATGGGGTTGTTGATCTCATGCGCCACGCTTGCGGAGAGCTGCCCGAGCGAAGCCAAACGGTCGCTTTGCAGCAGCTTCTTCTGCGCGGCCTTGAGTTGCTGCGTGCGCTCCTCGACTTTGGTTTCCAGGTTCTGGGTGAACTGGTTAATCTCCGCGAGGGCCGCGCGCAGGCGGTCGCGCATGACGTTGAAGGAGCGCGCCAGTTCGTCCAGCTCCTCGCTGCCATCGTCGATTTCGAGCGGCTTATCGAGTTCCATCTGGCTGACCGCCTTGAAGCCGCCGATCAGCTTGGTAATGGGCCGCGTGACGAATCGACGGGTGAAGAAGATGATGAACAGGCCGATCAGAGTAATCTCCACGCCCGTCACCAGCAGCACGCGCGCCTTCATGCCGGCCACTTCACGGTCCACGCTGTCCAGGTTCAGCGAGAGATCCACTACGCCCAGAATCTTCATCTCGGCGGGATGGGCATGGCAGGCTGCTTCGCTACAGGATCTTTCGTTGTAAATCGGCGTGACCATCTCCAGCCGCCTGCGGTTATCCGGCCCGGTGTGAACCAGCCGGCGCGAAGGCAGGGGAACGTTGAGAAGCGGCCCGCCCTGCGCGTGGCAGATGGCGCAGGTGGGCGAGGTGCGGTCCACGCGCAGGCCGAGGTCGGCGGAGTTCGTGGAGAAGCGCACTTCGCCGGTGCGGTTGAAGATGCGGATGCGGTCAATGCCCTGCTTCTGCGCGATGGTTTGCATCACGGAGTATGCCTCCTCGCGACGATCGTCGAGCATCGCATTCCAAGTGGCGCTGGTGATCGCCTTGGAGAGCTGGTCCGCGCCCAACGTCATGGTGTAGAGAAGTTGGACCTCCTCATTGTGGATGTTGACCAGGCCGGACACCGCCGCCACGATGACAACAATCACCGTGATGGAGAGCATCAGCTTCCGGGCCAATCCGCGCGGCATAGAAGATTTTAAACTCCGAAACTATTGTAACTCTCCGCGCGTCGGAGTGTCGGATTTCGCGCCAGGGTGGGAAAATCCGGCGCCGACCGCGTTCTGTCAGATGACTTGCGGGCAATCGGCCGGCCGGAGTTTTCCCGGTGTAAGGGCTGGACTGTTCATCGGCCGCGGGATTCATCCCGGCGCTCTTAGGTTGATAACAAAAGACTTGCAGGCCGAGCTATTCCGGAATCTCCCTTAGCTCTCCGGCGGTGGTTCTAAAGAGAATGGGACCGGGAACCGCCACCCATTGACACGCATCTCTATTAAGCTCAAGCTGTAGAAAGTGGAGGTGCTCATGCGCCGCTGGTCGATCACGGGGTTCATTTCAGCCACGCTCCTGTCTCTTGCCGCGGTGTGCTCCGCGCAGCAGCCCGGTACGTCGGTTGCGCCGGTCACTCCGGCCAAGTCGGGAATGGTTTCTTATATTCAGGGAGCCGTGTATGTGGACGACGCGCTGATTCCCGACCCCATCGTCGCCAACTTCCCGTACGTCAAGGAAGGCGGCGAATTGCGCACGGCCGAGGGACGCGCGGAAGTCGCGATGAATCCTGGTATCATGATGCGCGTTGGGGAGAACAGCAAGGTCCGCATGATCAGCGATCGCTTCATCGACACGCGCGTGGAACTCACCCAAGGCGCGGCGACGGCGCAGCTAGTGGAGGTCCCCAAGGACAACCAGTTTACGCTGGTCGTAAAGGACGCCACGATTGTGATCTCCAGGGCGGGCTTCTATCACTTTTATGCGGAACCGCCCTCGCTCAAAGTGTTTACCGGAGAGGCGCGCGTGACGCTGAATGACGAGACCTCCGAGGTGTCTGGCGGTCACATGGTGGCGCTGGGCGGCGGTAAACTCTCGGCGCAGAAGCTGGACAAGGACGATATGGACGCGCTCGACCGCTGGAGCGGGAGGCGCGGGGAACTGGTTTCGGCGGCCAACGCCTCGGCGGCTCGGAATTGCGGGAACGCCAGCGGATTCACCGGTTTCATGACTGTTCCGATGTACCGGTTCGCTCAAGGCGGCGCTATTCCCATAAGCAACGGCTACGCCGCGAGCACGCCTTGCCTAGGCAACTGGAACTGGAATCCCTATTACGCCATGTGGACGTACGTACCGTTCCTGAACCGCTACTGCGATCCGTTCTGGGGGTATTGCTACTACAATCCGATGGGCGCCTGGACCTACTTTTACCAGTATCCGGCGGTGTACTACGGAGGCGGCCGCCCGATCGGTTCCACTCCCTCACGCCCGGTTAGCCCCTCCAACGGGGCGACCGCGGGTCCGGCTTTCCGCTCGATAACCAGCGAGCCGAGTTTCCGGGGAGGCAGTTCGTCCTCGCCAGCCGTGGTTTCCTCCGCCCCTGCGTATGGGGGCGGGGGTAGCGCCGCGGCGGCTGGTTCTTCCGGGAACAGCGCCGGCCAGGCTGCCGCGGGCGGCCACGGCGGTACAGTTAGCGCCGGCGGCGGCAGGAGATAGGCCCGCGTTGGGCCGGAGACTTGCTTCATTTGTGCCCATCCCGCGGTGCGCCGCCCCGCGGTCCCTTCTCAGCCCGCTTGAGTCGATAGCGGCTAATTCCCGTGGGCTTTCGGCCGTCTTGGTTGTATGATGGCGCTCGTGTCCAGGAATCCGCGATCCGTTTATTGGGTGGCGGCGTTCGTGGCCGCCCTAGCCGCCTTCCAGACCAGTTGCATGCCTGCGAGTTGGGGCGCGGCAGCCTTGCTCCATCCGTCCCGGCGCGCGCTAAAGGTATCCCTTCCGCCCGGCGCCGAGAATGTTTCTATCGACGGAGACGGCGTCCAACTGAGCGGCTGGTTCTTCGGCGGCAGCCCACCCAGACGGGGGACGGTGATCTACC
The DNA here is from genome assembly GCA_035524535.1 of Bryobacteraceae bacterium. Classification (GTDB taxonomy): domain Bacteria; phylum Acidobacteriota; class Terriglobia; order Bryobacterales; family Bryobacteraceae; genus BOG-224. Next base: position 4,432 of record DATKOS010000169.1, on the reverse strand, counting down.
TGCACGGGTCGGCCGATAATCGCGCATCCGGGCTGTCCATCGCGCAGCGCTATCTTGCGCGCGGTTTCGATACGCTGATTTATGACAGCCGGGCTCACGGCGAATCCGGTGGCGACGCTTGCACCTATGGCTTCTACGAAAAAAGGGACCTGGAGCGGGCCATCGATACTGTTCCCAACAAGCCCGTCGTACTGATCGGTGTTTCACTCGGCGGGGCAGTTGCTTTGCAAGCTGCTGCCGAAGACCGCCGGATCGGGGCAGTGATTGCAGTCGCTACCTTCTGCGACCTTCGGACGGTCGCCACGGAAAGAGCTCCATTCTTCGCGACAAAACGGGAGATCGCCGCCGCCTTCAAACTGGCGGAAGCCCAAGCCCATTTCACTGTCGATGCCGTCAACCCGGTCGCCGCCGCTCCGCGCATCCAGGCCCCCGTCTTCCTGATCCATGGCCAGGACGATAAGGACACGCCGCCTTGGCATTCCGAGCGTGTTTTCCAGGCCCTCCGCGCGCCGAAACGCTTGCTTCTAGTCCCAGGCGCCGGGCATAACGACGCTCTACGCCCCGAAATTGTCTCCGAAATTGACGCGTGGATTGACAAAGCCATTCCGCTCGTGGCAGCGGTCCGTTGAGAATTTGCGTAGCTCGAATGGGCGCCTTAGGCAGGCAGCAAAGCTAGCCGGCCAGGGCGCGGGCGCGGCGGCTGGCCCGGATGCCGATCAATTCCGCAACTTGGCCCAGCAGTTCAGGCAGTTCTTCGGTCCGTATGGCGACGTGCTGCTTCCCGTGCGACGAAAGGCCCGTCACGCCCGGAACCTCCGAGGTGATCAGGGCCGTGGCGGGACGGTACTCCTTGAGGCGGGCGTACGCCAGGACATTGTGGCCGGTTTCACGCGAACCTATGCGGGAGTTGCAAAGCACCAACTCGTAGGGGTGGCTATCGAGCTGCGAAAGCGCTTCGGCCGGACGCGCGGCCACATCCACGGCATAGCCTCCGGCTTCGAGCACGGCTTTTAAGGTGAGACGGGATGCCAAGTCTTCGTGGACCAGTAAAACCCGCGCCAAGTCCAATCTCCGGCGCGCCGTGGCAGCCGGCATCCTGGCAAGTGTCTTCAAGCGCTTCAAGAATTACTTTAACCGAATTCGCTGATTTTTCAGCCACTTTTTTCGGTATTGGGACGGAAAAACACCCGGCGGCCGCGCCAAATCTCACGATTTCCAACTGGGCGGTTTGAGAGTTTGTTTGCATGCTCGCGCGAGGCATGCTCCGAGTCCTGCCCGCCAGCTCACGGCGAAGCGTTAAACTGTATCTGGTTGGCCAACTTACCGCACCTTCCCAAGGTGGCCTCAAGCGAAACCGTACGGGCCATCAACCGTCGCGCCGTGCTCAATCTCATTCGCACGCGCCAGCCCATCTCGCGGGCGGACCTTGCGCGGGCTTCCGGCCTGCAGCGCAGCACTATCTCCCTGATCGTCGAGCAACTGATCGAGGGCCGGTGGGTGCTTGAGGGGCCCACGGCTCGGATGCCTCGCGGCCGCCGCCCTACCTCCCTGCGGTTGAACGAGGAGCGCGCCATCGTCGGCGTGGACGTCAGGCCCACGGAGATCACTGCGGTGCTGTCCGACGTCAACGGCAGCTTCATGGAGAAGGAGGTTCATGCGGCCCCGCCAGACGCCCGCGCCGGGATGCGCGTGGTGGCTCAGGCCGTGCGCCGCATGGTCTCGCTGGGGCGGGGCAAGATGATTGAGGGAATCGGCATCAGCCTGCCGGGCCGGTTTGACGAAGGCGCCGGAAAGCTGGTTTTCGCTCCGAATTTGCGCTGGGGTGAGGTGGAGATTCGCGCGCCTTTGCGGAGAGCCACCGGCCTGGACGTGGAACTGGAGAACGCCGCCAACGCCTGTGTGCTGGCGGCTGTCTGGTTCGATCACGTGCCTGAGCGCAACCTGGTGGTGATTACGGTCTCGGAAGGCATAGGCGCCGGGGTCCTGGTGGATGGCCGGCTAGTGCGCGGCCTGGGCGCCATGGCCGGTGAGTTTGGGCACGCCCCCGTGGATCCGCGCGGCCCCGAGTGTTCCTGTGGCAGCCGCGGATGCTGGGAAGTGTTCGGCTCCAACCGCGCCGCATTGCGCGACTATGCGGAAAGCGGCGGCGATCCCACCGTGCATGACTTCGGCGAACTGCTCCGCCGCGCGGCTGCGGGCGAGATCCGGGCCGGGGCGGCGCTGGACAAGATGGCGCATCACCTCGGCCGCGGCATGCGCATGGTAGTCGCGGGCCTGGCGCCGGAACGCATCGTGATGGTGGGTGAACTGACGGCCGCCTGGGGGCGTTTCGGGCCGATCGTGGAGGCCGAGGTCCGGGCCCAGGTGCTGGGGGGAAGCGCGCCACCCCGGGTGACTCCCTCCGGCGAAGGCGGTATGGAGCGGCTGCGCGGCGCCGTGGCCCTTCTGCTTCAGAAGCACTTCAGCGAGCCTTAGCTGCGGCTTCTTGGTCCGGCGCCTCGATGCCGGGCATATTTCCTTCAAAATCTCGGCATTTTCCCTCTAGACGGCGCGCTGAGTTGCCGATGAGCAAAGGGAATGCTCGTAGCTATCGATAAGCCGCTCGTACGGGTTTCGGCCCACGAAGCCATGGAGCGCCATTTGGAGGAAATCCACCGGCGGCTGGATCAGTTCGAAACGGAGTTGGAGGCTTACGCCGCCGGACAATGCACGACGCCGTCGCCCGCCGTCCCGTCCGCCACGCTGTTTGTCTTGAGCTCGCCGCCGCACGGCTAGAGACACGCGCAAGGCGAACGGGAAGCCAAAGCGGCCCGCCGCGGAATGTCTCCGCGGGACGAAGAATCGCCTAAAAGAGGAAATTCAGACCGGCGCGGAGGCTGCGCGGCGTCTCCACGAGCAGCACGTCCTGCCCCTTGGCGTTGAGGGAAAGATACCCTTGCGCCAATAGGTTTCGCAGATCCGCGGTGGCTTCCACCCGGCAGGAGCGCCCGGAGATGAACGGAACCGCCTGCCGCAGGTAGATGTTGAAGCCGGGCATGGGATGGGCGGCGTCGGTGGCGTACAGGCGTCCCGGCATGGCCCAACCGTTATCCGCCAGTTCGTAGCTGGCGATGACGCGCGTCCCCGTGTGCGACGTCTTCGCCTCCAGGCGAGCCGCCACGGCCTGCTTCTGAGCAGGCCGGATCATGGAGCGCAGCGTATTGGGGTTCTGGTTGGGGATTTGGCGGTTCGCCACCGTCAACGCGCCCATGGACGCGTACGTCACTGACGCGCTCAAGTGGTTCCCGAGATCCTGCGTCAAGCCGGCGGTGTAGCCGGAGCTCTGATAGGAGCCCGCGTTGAAGATAGAGTTGCCTCCGAAAAGATCCGGCAACAAGTCCGCGGCGCCGTAGAAACCCACCGGCGCCACCATGTCGAGAGCGGCATTCACCACGGACTCGGCATAAGCCGAGGCCTGCCATTCCCGTGTACCCTCATGGTGCTTGAAATTCAGTTCGTACTCCGATCCGCGCTGCAGCGTGGACCGCCCGCCGCGAACCGAAATCCGCGGGAACATGCCGAGCGAGTTCAGCCCGCCTTCCAGCGTCGCATCCCCGGCCGCCGCCAGCCCGGGGCGCGCGTCCCCAGCGGTGTAAACGAAGGCCAGTTCGTCCCCATCCGGCAGCGCGTACGTCAGGCGGCCGTAGGGGCTGAAGTTGGTTGTCCGGTCCAGGAAGGACACCGAGTCCATGGTGAAGCCATACTGCAGGGACAGGTTGCCGCTCAATTGTTTGCGGTCGTTATAGCTGGTGGACACCGAACGCATCAGAGGCGCTCCTGGCGAGGCGCCCACCATTCCGCCCCCCACGCGTCCCGGGACGTAGATCTGGCGCACGGTGAGGGCGAACTCAGCGCCGTCCCCGGCTGCATTGAGGCGGTAGCCCGTGCGAAACGCCGAAACGGGCATGCCATTCATTGTGGCTACGCCCAGGTTGCCGCTCACTTCCAGGGCATTGGTCCCATCGCCGAATGCCGAAGTCGAAAGGGCGAACATGGCGCCAAGATCGGCTTCGTTGGCGCCGCCGGCAGCCGAGGGGTCGCCCGCAGCCAAGCTCAAAATGCCCCGGGTTTCCGGAGCCGCCGCACGATCCCTGCCGGATGCCGCTGCGGGAGAGTCGCCGGCGAAACGAAGCACCGGGCGCGTGGAGGAACTGCCCCGAAGCACCCATTTCCAGTCGTCCGACATCACCCCACCGGAGCCGCGCGGCGGATAGGCAAGCTCGATGGAGCTGAAGAGCGTACTCAGGTCGACGGCCAGCAAGCTGCGCATGCCTGGCTGCACCAGAATGCCGCGGCGGAGCGCCGGAACGAAAGTAGCCAGCGTAACCCGCACTGAGTATACGTCCGGCAAGAGGCCCGCAAACTTGAATTCGCCCTTCTCGTCCGTCAGCAA